>CALOCG010000028.1:0-20634 GCA_942491805.1 Nitrospinota bacterium | reverse complement strand
GATTGTCGATTTTATTATAAATACATTTTGTAAACGTGTCATTGATCCTCTCCTAGGCCGGATATCAGATGCAGCACTTTCCAGGGCTCGTTTTCCAGGGGCGCATCAAAATGCGTACCTTGTATGACGTCATGTTCGTTAAAAGAAAACTGAGCATAGCAAAAGCAAAATCCCCGGCGGAAGTAAACCTTCGTGTCACTCTGCCGCATGACTTTAGAGCCACGATCTCGTTGTCACTGGATAGATATGGCAATATGGCCAGCATAATTGACATTGGAATAATATATCAGAACGTCATCGGCATCGTATGCATTAATGTCCCTGACGCTGATACAATTTGACGATCTGTTGGTGCATTTTGGATCATTCTGTCATTTGTACAGCAGCACGAATATATTGCCATGCTGAAGGGAGCGAACAATGCAACATATGATTGGTAATGGAGTTCTCGTTTATGAATCGGATCTTATTGGTGGTGAGACATCGCGTATAACATTAAGAAATATAACGAAACTATTGGCTTGGTGTCAACATCGGCAGGCTGTTGAATTAATAAATATTCAGCCATCGTTTTGTCATCAAACGACAAGCAAACTCAGTAAACAAAATAGCATGACTAGCTCCTGACGGCGGCATAATACAAGGTCAATTGGAAAATCTCGGTTTCGGCAGGAAATGGCTTCGGGGACTTCTTCAAAATTATTTTAAAAGAAGTCCCCGAAGCCGACCGTAAAATCGAAACCGAGGCCTTCCAATTGACCTTGCCCTATTATGCCACCCGTCAGGAGCTGGATCAGAAACGCTGGCAGCAATTTGCTGATTTTGCCCTTCAATACGGTTTGATTGAACAGGCGGTGGCGGTGGCCGACATTCTGAATATTTATTAATTCAACAGCCTGCCGATGTTGACACCAGAGCCGGATTTCGTTATATTTCTTAATGTTATACGCGATCTCACCATCACCAATAAAAGATCCGATTCATGAAGCTTAACTCCATTACCAATCGCTATGTTTTTAAAGAGTTGTTCGCCCCCTTCAGCATCAATATATTCGTCTTTGCTTTTCTATTTCTGATGACGGAGATGATCGAAATCGCCAACTGGATCGTCAATTATAACCTCAGCGTCTGGGACGTTTTAACCATCATCTTTTATACGATGCCGGCGTTTCTGATATATATTATTCCAATGTCGGTTATGCTGGCCATATTGCTGACATTCCTGCGTCTATCCAGTGACAACGAGATCGTGGCTATAAAATCATGCGGTATGAGTATTTACGGGTTACTTCCGCCGGTTTTGCTTTTTGCTATACTCGGTTTTCTTTTAACAATTTTTATGACGTTATACGGGGTACCACGGTCGAAAGCATCCCTGGAAGAAATGACCCTGGAAGTTGCTGCATCCAATGCGGATATCGGCCTAAAGGAGAGGACATTCAATGACACGTTTAAAGGCGTCATGCTGTTTATAAATAAAATCGACGTCAAAAATAGAAACTACACCAGCGCCAGCGAGCAGTTACGCCGAACCCGCATAGGGAAATCGACCACCGGCGCCCACACCACCTTGGCCGGGATTCGGAGTTTCACACAAAACGGTTACACGCGAATCGTCTTCGACATGACCGCCAAGACCCCCTTTAACGACGCCGCCATTAAAGGGCCGGCCCGGATATTCATCGACCTGATGGACACCGACATCGCCCGGGCGTTGCCGAAGGTGATTCGCCTTTCCAGAGGGCCGGTGGCCTCGATCCGCACCGCCCGCAACAGCGACAAAACGACATCGAGGTGGTTTTCGGTCTCCGAGGACCGAGCAGGCGGTTCATCAGATCAGCCCCCTCCCCTCCCCCCATCGGATCGTCATCGACGTGGGGCGCCCACGTCAGACCCGCACCGCCATCACCAAACCGAGAGCGACCGAACCGCATAAAGCGAAAACACCCCCCGTCAAAGCGGCGACGACGCCACGGGCCCAAGCCCCACGGGCCCAAGCCCCACGGGCCCAAGCCCCACGGGCCCAAGCCCCTTCCCGTGGTCCGGTAGCCCTACGCACCATCGTCATCGACGCGGGTCACGGCGGCAAAGATCCCGGCGCCATCGGCCCGACCGGGCTGAAAGAAAAACAGGTCACTCTCGACATCGCCCGGCGACTGAAACGGAAACTGGAGAAACGGACCGGCGCACGGGTGATCTTGACCCGCTCCGGTGACCGGTTCCTCGAACTCGACGAACGAACGGTGCTGGCCAACTCGGTCGACGCCGATCTTTTCATATCGGTCCACGCCAACGCCAGCCGCAACCGAAAAGCCCGTGGGTTGGAGACCTATTTCCTCTCGCCCGCCCGGAGCAAAGACGAGCTCGAAACGGCGGCGCGTGAGAACATGATCGCCCATCGGAGCGGCGACGAGATGGAGAACGATCTGGCCTACATCATGGCCGATCTCTCGAACACCCAGAAAGTGAACGACTCGTACGAACTGGCCGGATCGGTCCAGAAATCGATGGTCCGAGGCTTGCGCCGATCTCACAGCGGCATTTCGGACAAAGGGGTGAAACAAGCGATGTTCTATGTCCTGTGGCGCGCGTCGATGCCGTCGATTCTGGTAGAGGCCATGCGGTTCGACCAACCGCGAGGACAAGGAACGCCGCAACTGCGACACGACGGTATATCGACCGATCCTTGGCCAGAATCGATCGCCGACGGGGTGGATCTCGTACCGGTCGCTGCGCTTGGTGGTGGCGACCCGCTGATCCTTGCGTCTCTTTTCAGCCCGCCCCCGCCGAAAAAACTATTATTTATCCGCGCGTATCAAGTGATACAATTATCCCAAATCAAGAATCATGACCATTTGTCGGCGCCTAACGCCCGCTCCAAGTCGCCACCATTAGACGGATTTTCCGAGCGATCCCCACACCCCAAGGGAGCGAAGCCATGGCGAACGATCGACGATCTTTTTCAGATTCATCGACTCCTGACAGGCGGCGTCGGCAGTGCTTTCACGTTCGGAGGTCGGGGCCGGGTGGCCCGCGCCCCTCCCCAACGGTTGTCAGGACCTTCAGTTCTTCCGGCTCTTCTCGCAAGGGGAGACCCTCCCCGACGGAAACCGGGCGGAGTTCTTCCCCGGCTCGGTCAAGATCCACGACCGGGACCAGATTCTCCTGCATGTAGTCGACTCCCTCGACTGCAGATGGCGCCACCATGGAGCATCTACGAGTCGACCATGGATTCCACCCGGCGTCGAGCCGACGGTCACCGGCTTCTACAAAGTCGTACGCGCGGGGGACACCCTTCCCGACGGCAAAACCGTCCGGGGGGTCCATCTGGCCGACCTGAATCAGAACGGCTCCGTCGCGGCCTGCCTCCAGATGGCAGGAGAGCCCTCCCCCAGCCTTTATCTGGAAAAGGAGCGTTCCGGCGGAACCAGCCCCGTCGGGCTCCAGCGGGTTCTCGGCTATCAAACCCCCACCCCCGACGGCGAGGGGTTCTTCGGCGCCGCGCTGGGGAACTTCGACCTCCATGAAAACGACAACCTCTTGGTCGCCGCCCACTGGTACGCCCGACAGGGCGCCCGAACCGGCGAGGCTCTCTTCTCCCTGCCCGGCGGCGTCGTTGACCATCGTGGCGCCATCCTCGCCCAAGCGGGAGATCAGATACCGGGCGGCAGTCAGATCATCAACCAATTGGGATTGGTGCATGGCCACTACGCCGACGGCGACTATGTCGTGCAGGCCCATACCGATATCCCCCAAGGAACGGGGCGCTCGTCCACCGGCGCCCCCGAGGCCGGATCGGTCGTCATTTTGGGAAACGCGCGGAACTGGGAGGCGGGGCATACCCTGATCGCCGCATCTCCCGGACTCGCCCTCTCCACCGCAGCCCGATTGGCCACGAGCGACACCACCGGCGACGTCATGTACGGCCCCCGGATCGGCGACGACGGGAACGTGGCGACCGTCACCCACCTGACCGACGCGATCATGCGCTTGACCCACGGCTCGCACATCATCATCACCAGCGGCGACGCCACTCCCACCGGGATGACCGTCACCGGGATGGGGGGGCCGGTGGTCGGACGGGGGGGGCTCGTCTATTTCGTCGTCAGCGGCGCCGACGGCAAGCAGGAACTGACGGTTTCCAACGGCGAGCGGGAGCGCGACCCTACTGGAGAGCGGGGCGAAGCTTTTCGGCGACGCCGGCCCGGCGCTCGTCTCCATCGCGTTCGGCTACGCCCGGGAGCAGGTCGACGGCGCCGGACGTTTGGTCTTCATCGGTGAATTCGACGACGAATCGCTCGCGGTAATGCTGGGCGTCCCGGTCTGAAAGGAGTCGTGAGATGGCGGATACAACGATCACCATACAAGAAACGGTCATCGGGACCCCCGATTCGGGCGACGGGGGATTGAACCTCTGCACCGGCGCGGCTCTTTTCCCCCCCTTCCCCACCATTCCCCTCGGTTGGCAGACCGCCAACGCCGGGGCTTTGAACGTCAGCAAAAGTCACAGCGCGCTCATCGCCAAGGCTTCGGCCTCGGCCGCCGTCGGGATCGCCGCAGGGCTTTGCGGTCCCTCCTACGCCCTGCGACACAAGATCGAAGGGGATGTCGTCGGCGACCAGATCCATCTGACCGTCTCCGATGACGAAGCGATGGGGGGAATCTTTCTCGCCCTCGGCATGCAGGTCCACATCGAACTGAACGCCGAGGTTTACAAGATCTACTGGCACTGGGGCCCTCACGGCCACTGGGTCAGCAAACTCGACGTCAAACTCGAGGCGGGGATCGATATTCTGAAAGCGGCCATCGACATTATCGCCGCCGTGTTGCAGGTCGAGAACCTTATCGTGAAGAGCGTCACCGAAGAGGTCGTCGACACCCCCTTGGCCATGGTCGGAGAGAACTCCGACGTCTACGCTCTCAAAGACGGCCTGATCGAACTTCACTGCGTCTTCTCGGTACCGGTCAATCTGTGGGTGATCATCGTGGCGGCCGCGACGGTCACCGAGGAGATCCCCTATGTCGATATCGCCTCATCGGTGGTATTGGCCATCGACGAAGTGCTGGACGTCACCCTCAGCTCCATCGGTTTCGGCTTCACCATCGGCGTCGATTGTCCGGTGGCCCTCACGCTCGACAAGGTAACCGTCGACGACGTCGAGTTCTCCCATGTCGATGGTTCCGACGGCGCATGGAACGGCAAACGGGGGACGGGCGGCACGATCTCCGATCCGCCGAAAAACATCTCCTGCACCTGGAACCACACCGCCGGATTCGACATCCAAGTCGGCGTCTACGCCGAACTGCAAGTCATGGAGCTCTTCCACGTCGGAGGGTCGGCGGCCACCGACATTCTCGGACTCTTCAATATCCAACCGACTACCAGTCCTTTCACGCATACTTTCAGCAACACCGTCGGCGCCGCCACGACCAGCTTCTCGTGCGGATGCCCCCCCTTACCCCAAGGGATGGGAATGGTCGATGTCGACTTCCTCTGAGACCGAGCCGATGGAAAAGAAACCCCTTCCCCGGCTCGCCATCGGCGACGCCGAGGGCCTCTTCGCCGCGCTCCGCGCCGGTGACGCAGGGGTTCGTTTCTCCGTTCTGGCCAAGATCGCCCACGCGCCGGAAAAAGCCCTCTCCTACGGTCCTTGGGGGGGGGCGCGACCTGATCGACGAATTGGGCGACCATCTGACCGTCGCCACCCACGACGACTACCGACTGGCCCTCATGGGGGCGCTGGCCGCTCTCGACGATCCCCGGGTGGCGCCGATGATGAAAACCCTCTTCCGGGCCGCCACCCGTCCACGGGAAGCGGCGCTGGCCGCTCGTCGTCTCCTCCGGGAACCCGACTTCGACCGTACCCACTTCTTCACCCCTTTCCTCGATAGCTCCCCCGCCGAACCGCAAGCCAGGACCGCCGCAAACGCCTTGGCCGATCTTCCTCCCGACACTCCCGCGCAGGGCGTCCGCATCGCCCTCCTTTGCGATCTCCCCTACCCCACCCCCCCCGTGAACGACGAGACGGAGGAGATATGGTGGTTGGAGTCGCTCGGCCCCCGCTCGGCGGTGGCCCGCACCCTGCTGGAGAACATGGGGCCGGAGGCCTACGACCGGATACGACACCATGGGGAGGAGGGACCGGAAGAATGGCGGGCTTGGCTACTGGAATGGGGAGGGAGAGTCCATCCGGCCATGACGGTGGAGTCGATCCTGAAGGCTTTGCGCAACGGTTCCGATCGGTTGCGGGAGCGGGCTCTCGACGTCATCGCCGTTATGGAAGGGGGCCCGGCCCTCTTCGTCGCCGACACGACCCCCCTTACCGACAGTCCCGATCCCGGGGTCCGGCGGGCCGCCTTGCGGGCCGGGGGAACCGTCACCGATGTCCGGGTCTCGCTTCATGAGGAAGCGGATCTTTCGTGCCGTCTGCTCCTTATCGACCGCTTACCCCGTCTTTATGGAACGGAGGCCGCGGACGATCTCTCCCGGCTTATGGGAGATGAGGAATGGCGTGTGCGCAACGTCGCCGCCATGGCGCTGGCCCAACTGGGCGAAACGGGAAGAGCGACGGCGCAACGGCTCCTTCAAAGTGAACGGGAGGTCGCCCGGATTGCGGCGGCGCAAACTCTCATGGCGCTCGACGGCGAAGGTGAGGAGACGCCCCCCCTTTTTCGCTAAAGCGACCGTCCGACAAGAACCACCGAAATATTGTCGGGTCCGCCGTTTTCGTTGGCTTGGGTCACGAGGCGGCGACAAGCGACGGAGAAGTCGTCGCCGGCCTCGGCCAGAATATTGGCGATCTCTTCTTCCCCCACCACCCCGGTCAGGCCATCGGAACAGAGGAGATAGATATCGTTCGGCCCCGCTTCGACCTCCACCACATCGACCCGCCGATCGGGTAGATACCCCAAGGCGTGGGTCACCCGATTTTTGAAAGGGTACTCCTCCACCTGCTCGTCGGTCAGATGGTAACGTCGTTTCAGTTCGTTGATCACCGAATGATCTTCGGTCAGTTGGGATAAGACCCCGTCGCGGAACCGATAGACCCGACTATCTCCCACATGGCCGACAAGGGCGGTGTCACCGTCGAAAACCAGCACGTCGAGGGTCGATCCCATTCCGGTGAGCGACTCGTCGGCGCCGTCACCGGCCACGGTGACCTCGTTATCGGCCGCCAAAATCGCTGAACGAACGGCGCGCGCCAGGGGGCGTTCGAGCTCCCGCAACGAAGCCCGGTCTTCGTCGGTAAGGGTCGGTTGAGCGGCCTGTTTGGAGAGAATCGTGGAGACCACGCGCGCGGCCAGCGACGACGCTTCCGCTCCGCCACGATGTCCCCCCATGCCATCGGCTTGGATGAAGACCCCCGCTTCGGCGTCGACGATGATCGAGTCTTGATTGGCGGTGCGCCGTTGGCCGACGTCGGAGAGGCCATAGGCCCGATATCGTTGAACCGGTCGGTCCCGGTTGTCGTCACTGGTTCGTCGATCAGGTTCGTCGGGCGCCATCGACCGTTACGCGATGGGAGGTTTTTTTCCCACCACGCCGCTGGAGGCTTCCACAGCCTTGGCCACACGGAGCAGGGTCGATTCGCCAAAGGGGCGCCCCATGATCTGGAGCCCCACCGGAAGTCCGGCGCCGTCGAATCCGCAGGGAACCGAGATGCCGGGGATGCCGGCCATATTGGCGTTGATCGTGAAGATATCCGACAGATACATGGTCAACGGGTCGTCGGTTTTCTCGCCGATCCCAAAGGCGGTGGTCGGCGACGTGGGGGTGACGATGGCGTCGACATCGTTGAAGGCGTTGGCGAAATCGCGGGCGATGAGGGTACGGACCTTCTGCCCTTTCAGATAGTAGGCGTCGTAGTAACCCGACGAGAGGGCGTAGGTGCCGAGCATGATCCGTCGTTTCACCTCGGCGCCAAACCCTTCGGCGCGGGTCCGGGTGTACATGGAGAGAAGGTCTTCGGCCCCTTCAGCTCGGTAGCCGAACTTCACCCCGTCGTAACGGGCTAGGTTCGACGACGCTTCCGCCGGCGCCAACACGTAGTAGGTCGGCACGCCGTAGGCGGTATGGGGGAGCGATATCTCGCGGATAGCGGCGCCCTCTTTTTCGAGACGAGCGACGGCCGCATCGATAGAGGCCCGAACGTCGGGGTCGGTCCCTTCGACGAAATATTCTTTCGGCACGCCGAGGGTCATCCCTTGCACACCCTTATCGAGTTCGGCGGTATGGTCGGAAACCGGCGCGTCGGCGGAGGTCGAGTCCATCGGATCGTGTCCGGCGATGACGTTCATCATCAACGCGGCGTCGGTCACGTCTTTGGTCATCGGCCCGATCTGGTCGAGGGAGCTGGCGAAGGCGACGAGACCGAACCGGGAAACCCGGCCATAGGTCGGTTTCATCCCGACGATACCGCACAGACTCGCCGGCTGGCGAATCGAGCCGCCGGTGTCGGAGCCGAGGGCGGCCGCGCAAAGGTCGGCGGAGACCGCTGCGGCGGAACCGCCCGACGAACCGCCGGGAATTTTCGACAGATCCCACGGGTTACGGGTCGGCCCGAAATAGCTGGTCTCGCACGACGACCCCATGGCGAACTCGTCCATGTTGAGCTTGCCCAAGAAGACGACGCCGGCCTCCCGCAGTTTGGCGGTGACGAAAGCGTCGTAAGGGGCGACAAAGTTTTCGAGCATTTTGGAGGAGCAGGTGGTCCGCACCCCCTTTTGCTGGATCAGGTCTTTGAGTGCGAGCGGAACCCCAAGAAGGGGCGCTGTATGACCGTCGGCTCGGGCCGCGTCGGCATGTTCGGCTTGGGCCAAGGCGCCGTCACGGTCGATGGTCACGAAAGCGCCGACTTTCGGTTCCAGCGCTTCGATGCGGGCGAGGTAGGTGGAGGTCGCCTCGACGCTGGTGACGGAACCATCGGCCAGCTTTCCGGCAAGCTCGGCCAGAGTCAGGCCGGTGATCGAATCGGTCATCTCACTCCTCGATGACTTTGGGGACGCGGAAATGCCCCTGATCTTTCGACGGGGCGTTGGCTCCCCACACCGCGGGATCGAAAAGACCGGTCGTTTCATCCTTACGGAAAACGTTGGCCAGATCGAGGGAATGGGAGGTGGGCGGCACGTCGTCGGTGTTCAGTCCGTTCAATTGCTCGATGTAGTCGAGAATCTTCGAGAGCTGGTCGGCGTAGCGCCCCACCTCGTCGTCGGCGAGTTCGAGCCGGGCGAGGGTGGCGACGCGACGGACCTGGTCGTGTGAAAGGGACATCGGTCTAACGCCGGTGGGAGGCTTTCTTAGAACGCCACCGCCGTCGGGCTTTTTTCTTTTTGGTCGAGCTGGCCATCGTCATACTCCGGTAGAGGTTGAAGAATTGAACACTATACGAAAGCTCACCGCCGAAAGCAACACCCTTGCGGGCGCCTTATGTCTCCGGCTCACTTCGCGGCGCGTCTGAGACGTACCCTACGTCACACCCTTGGGGGTGTGTTTCACGTGGTGTCTACTTCTTCCCCTTCTACCCCGGCGCGAAGCCCTCCGACGGCGAAAAAGACCGCCAGTTGGGCCACCAGCGCCGGGATTCCATTGGTCATCATGGCCGAAAGGGTTACTTGCCCGTCGGCGTAGGGGATAAGCTCCCCGGTAATAAACTGCGCCAAGGCGGCCATGACCCCGGCGACGGCGGCGAGGTAGGTTTTGTATCCGGCCAGATATCCTTGCAACTGGAACAGAGTTCGGATCATTTCAAGCATGTCGTTTCCTTTTTTGAAGTTTTAGAGGCGGGCGTTGATGTCGATGTAGCTGGCTCCACCGTTCCCGTCGTAGAAATAGCAACCAGACGCGGTTCCCCCCGAGGCGATGGTCCCGCTCCATTGGGCGGTCGAATGTCCCACCAAACCGAAGGTCATGGCGGTGGTGGTGATGTTGTTGGCGAGAAAACGGAGAACGAAATGGGTCGATCCTGATGTAGTGACCGTCGGCGCCGCCCGTTTCGGGTGATAGCGCAACAAACCGGTCGCCAAGGTCACCGAATCGAACTGGCCCGTAGCGTAGAGATGGTTCGTTAAGCCCTCACGGTTAAGCCGCTCAAAATACCGCAGACACTTATCGAGTTCGTCGCCATACTCACGCCAGACATAGGGGGTCGGCGCGCTCCCTCTCCCAATTGCGCTTCGGCGAGATAAACGTTCTTCGCCGTCATCGCCCCAACGTCGATCTGAATCAGAATCATCACGCCGTTGGAGCAGTCCCCCATATCGGCGACCGCTACGCCGACGTCGGTAGCCGTTTCGCTGGCAACAGAGACCGGGGTTCCGGCCTGAATAAGGGTCGTCGCGGCGAAGTTATCGGCGGCGTTCGCCTTGTAGACCGACGCAGTGACGTTAACCGCAATCCCGATGTCGTGTCGGACGTTTACGTTAAAGGTAGCGGCGATGTTTTTCAGTTTCTTGGCGTCTTTGGCCTCGACCTTGGTCCGGGCGTAGAGGACGCCGGTTCCGGTCAGCGTGGCCCCGGAGAAGTGGACCGCTGAACCGGTGCGCCCGTTCGGCGCGGCGGTGGTGTTCGTAAACGATCCCGCCGTGCAGTTCGTCCCGTTCCATGCCCCTTCCCACATGTCGGGGCCGTAGCCGTATGCGACAGCGCTGGCGCCCGAGAGAGAATAAGCCGAAGCTTGCATTACCTCGCCGCTTCCATTCACGTTCAGCCTGAGCGCTCCCCCGCTCTCTCCGGCGTGGGTATGATCACCTGCCGCCACCGTCCCGGCGGTCGTCCCGACATTGAGTAGAGCGCCCCCTCCGAGACCGAGATTCGTCCGTGCGGCGGCGACGTTGGCGACGTCCGACAAGTTTTGGGCCGCGCCGAGCAGCAGCGTCGTCACGTCGGGGAAGGTAATGTCGCGGCTCCCGGTCAGGTTGCCGGTCAAGAGCCGGGCCGACGAGCCGAGATAGTTAATCTCAAACGAGGTCGCCGACGTACCGGCGTCGCTGTTTTGCGTATGGAGCCGGGCGTCGTTCCCTTCGCAAACGGAACCGGCGGTAGAGCCGTAGACCGGAGCGAGATCGGCGTTAATGTTATCGCCGACATTGGTCAGTCCCGACGAGCCGGCGACGATGTTGGTCTGCCCACCGCCCCCCCCACCGCCGGAGGATGCGCCCATAAGGAACGTGTCGATCCCCATTACCGGCCCTAACGGGAAACCGGTATCGATCTGGGTCACGGTTCCCGAAGCGGACAGATAGGCGATCGTATCGGTCGGTCCGAAAGCGTACGACGCATCTGATACGGCGCCGGAGAGGGTAAGGCGAATCGGCGCTCCCCCGGAGACCGTCTCGGTGGCGATACCGAGGGGGTCACCCATGGTGACGGCCCCGCTGGTGGCGAGGAAAGCTTTCTTCGCCCCGGCGCCGTCGTCTTTGATGACCGCCACTTCGCCTGCGGTAAAGTCTTCGGCGGCGGCGATCTGATAATCGATCGTCGGCGTGTCGAGCAGGTCGAGCGTGGCGTTGTAATGAACGGACCAATCCTCCGTCGAGCCCGATGCGATACGCAACAGACGGCGGTTGGCGGTTTCGGTAGTCGGCATGTCAGTTCTCCAGAATCAGGGATAGGCCGAAGGGGGTAAGACCGCAGGGGGTTTGGCCGAAACCTTTTTGCGCCCTGGCGTAACGCTGGGCGTTGACGGTAATCGTGGCCAGACGCCCGTCGGCAAGCGATCCGGGATCGATTTCGGCGGATACCACCCGCATGACCGTGTTCGAGAGCAGATCCATGCTGGCGGTCACGGCGATAATATCTCCCGGCTCGAAAGCGAGCCCTTCCCCCAGCGGAAACGATAGACGGTAGTAGTCACAAGCTTCGGAGCGCTCTTTGAGTGTCGCCTCGGCCAAAGCGCGGGCCTGCTCGTCACTCATCCGCGCGCCTAACTCCCGGGTGGCGGATCGGCGTCCGTAGGCGAGGATCGATCCTTCATTGCGCACCGTCACCGAACGATGCGCACCGTCGTCCCGCCGATAGATAAGGGTCACCTCGTTGATTAACGCGTCGGGGAGGGTGCGGACCCGAACGATCATCGGCGACCCTTCGTGGTCGGTGAGGAGCGCCGCTTCGTCGACAAGAGCCACCCCCGACGTGGGCGCCGCAGGAGGCGACGCCGGATCGCGCAAAGACGAACGACGGGTCAGATTCCATCTGCCGGTAGCGGCGTCGGCGATCAGTTCGGCGTCGGCTTCACGCAATACCTGCCGCGCGAAATGAGCCATGTCGATTTGTCGTTCCACCACATAAGCCAGAGCCGGAAGAGTCGGATCGTCGAAACCGCTCCCCACCTCGCTTGCCGGGAGAAGCGACGCGACGATATCCCCCGCCGTGGCATGGCCCGCATCGACGTGAGCCGTGACGCGAGGGGGCGCCACCGCCGAGACGGCGGCGTCGGCGGTCACTTCCAGGCCGGTCTCGACCACGATCAGGCTATTGGGAAGCGGCCAGATGGTCCCGGTGACCCAGGCTTCCATGGTGTCGGCAAGACCCCCTTGGCTCTCGATATGCGTTTTGGCCGCGGCGGTAACGTCGAGCGACAGTTCGTAGACATCCCACACCCGCGCCACCGGGCTGGTCTGGGTAATCGGATAGCCGAGGTTATTCGCCCATAGCTCGAACGAGACCCCTTTGGCCAAAAGCGCCAACGACCATCCGGCGGGAACGGTGTCGCCGACGGCGAGTTGGTCCATGTCGATGGTATGTTCCACCCCGAAAAGACGGAGGTGGAGCGTCCCCCCCGCCGACTCGAGCCCGGTGTAGCGAAACACGAACCGAACCGATCCGGTGCGGGCGCCGAGCCGGGGATAGGCGGGAGCGTTCGTCAACGCCAGACGGGAACTGACCGGCGCCCCCCCTCCCGACGCCGGGATCATGAAATCCCCCAGCAGACACGGGTTCCCGGCCACATGGTAGCCGCGGGGGATATCGGGCCGTCAATTGAGCCGACCGGAGCCAGCTGTCGCCAACGGTCCTGGTCGCATCGACCCCGGTATACCGAAGAAACGTCGTCGTCGGATTGGCGATCTTCCCGGCGCCCCCTCCTTCGCTATCCCGAAGCCAGACGATGCCGTAGTTCTCGTCGATCTCCATCGCCGCAGGGTCGACCGGGTTCCCTTCCACCGCCACGCCGCTGATGGTCGCCCCATGGCGACCGCCATTCCCCCCTTCGAAGGCGAAAGGGTTGTCGGCCAGCCCATGATGGAACTGATACGGCATCCCTTTGGCCGGTTCGGCGCTGGCGAACGGACCGCCAGTGCCGGCGCCGGAGCGGGGCCACCATGCGTCGGCGGAGGGGGTAAAAAGAGGGGTCGATCCGATGAGGGGATGGGGGATGAAAAGCCGACGGCTCAACGACGCCGGACTCTCCGGGATATAGGCCCACGTCCCCGACGCCGTTTGAGCCGGTGGACGACGAACCGAAAAACGCCAGTCCCCCACATAAAGCGAGCAGGGCGCCGGAAAGGGGTTCCCGGCGTGATAGGCGCCCCGATCGGGGAAGCGTATCTCGACCGTCGTCGCTCCGGCGGCCGGATCGAACAACGCGCTCGGCCCTTCGACCTTCCCGGCCCGGACCGGTTCGACGAGGGGAACCCCTTCGACTTCGGGGGGGGCGCCGAAGGCCATCGGTTTCGGTTCGCCGATAACCGACGCCGGGAGGCCGGGCCACTGTTGGCGGGTGTAGCTCCCCGTCAGCAACGGACCCCAGTTGTTCCCTCGCCCCCCCGCCGGACCCGATGGCGACACGATGTCGACAGGGCAGACCGAAGGAGTGACTTCGCCTGCCAGCTCGGGTCGCCCGGCAAGGATCGTCAACAGGTCGTCGGGATAGGACAACCCGGCCCCGTCGAGCCACAATTGCAACGTCGCGGTCGACGCCGCAAGGTCGTAGGCCCGGATGAACCACGAAAGGTTCGGGTCGGCATCCCCCACGGCGCCGGGACGGTTGTCGCAATGTATCGTCACGTCGCTGATCGACAGCTCTTCGGTATCGGGATCGAAGTAGCGGTCGACCCCTCCCCACGCGATCACCGTCGGCGACCAGCTCGCGGCGCCGAGGGTGATGGGGCGGTCGGCCAGACGGATGGTTCGCCGACCCGACGGCCCGGTCAACTCCAGCGTAAGGAGCCAGACCGGCGTCAGGTCGGTACGTCGCAAAGCGGCGGTCAGCGCGGGTGAGAAGGTTTTCATCCCCCCGCCTCCACCAACAGCTCCACCGGCGCCAGATCGAAGCCCCCCTTGCCATTGGGAGAAATGGTCACTTCACCAGGGCCGAACCGGACGGTATGGAGCGTCCCGTCGGTGTGGCGATATTCGAAAGTCGCCTCCCCGACGGTCAGATAAAATCCGGTACCGTCGGGAGCGGCGAAACCGTCGGCCTCGTCGGCGGTCAACCCTCGCCACGAGACCATAAACCGGCGGAGCGGCGAAAGGCCTCCCCACTGGCGAACGATCCCCCCTCCGGCCAGGCGACCGACCGCCACCGGACGATGGTGCGCCACCCCACCGGCGCCAAAGTCGGGCCAGACGACGGGGGTGAAGGTGGCGCTGGCCGAAGCGAAGGAGGGGTACGCCAAAGCGGGGCGAACCGGAACGGCGGAACTCATAAGCTCCCCCCTTCATCGAGTTGCCCCAAGGAGCGTCGCCCGGAGCGGAGGAGCCACGCCCGCAGACGGGGCGCCACCTCCCGGCGAAGCTGCCGCTCCCCTTGGGCCGCGTCGCGGGCCGATTGGTCAAACGATGGGCGCCCCTTTTTGGGGGTCGTTATACGTCGAATCATTCAGGTTTCTCCTTCTCATGAACGGAAGGTTTTTCGGACTCGTCGGGTCGCTCCCCACCGGTCAGACGCGACAATAACGGCGCTTCGAGCCGAAGTCCTTTGACGCCGAAGGTCATCGTCAGCCGAAACGGATAGAGAGGGGAACGGGGCCGCATCTCACCACCCTCCCAGCAGATCGCGGGAGAAGTTGCGCGGGTTGGACGAGACATGGGTCGAGGAGGCGGTGTTCGCCGACGGCGCCGGTTCGGCCACGACCCCTTCGAGGGTCGCTTTCCCGGCGGCCACCTCTTTGAGAAAAGCGATGGCCCGTTCGCGGCCCCCCTCCCACACCGGGGAGGGGAGTGAGCGAAAGGCGAAGAGAGCCGCCACCGCCAGCGTCGCCGAGGTGTCGGTGATCACATGGGGAACCGGGTTGACCGGGACCACGTAATGGGTCGCCACGTAGGCGTCGACCAGGGCGTCGGCGTCCCGGACGGCGCGAGCCGCCACGGTCTCGTCGATCAGCCCGGTTCCCGCCACATCGGTCAGCCGGACCAACGTCGGTTCGTCGATCTTTTTCAGAAGATCGTCGAGTGAAGCGTAGGCCATTTTTCAATCCTTTCGTTTCGTAAAATCGTCGGCGAGGCGGACGATGCGCGGAGAAGTCGAGCGCTTGATTAGGCGCCGCCGGTAGAACCGAAGACCAGGTGCGGCAGGCCGTAACCGACGGCGCCCCGGTAGTCGACCCCGTAGAGGTATTCCTTACGCATGAAGACGTTCGGATCGTCGGCGTTGTCGAGGGTGATGAACTCCGGATTTTTCCGCATCTGCAAGATGAACGGCTTCACCGGTTTGTTCAGATCGGCCAAGAACCAGTAGGTCGGCGTGGCGGCAAGCTCCGGCGCCACCACCACGTCGGCGGCGTTCTTCCAGACGTTGCTGACGCCACCGGTGGTCAGGTCGGCCCGGACGATATCGAGCGCGGTTTTCTCCAGTTGCGGCGGCACGATCAAGTGTGACGGAACCACCCGCAACGGACGGCCTTCGTCGTTGACGTAGCTCATCATGGTTTCGCGGGCCGCCTGGAACGAGGTCGCCGAGAGGACGTCGACCCCGGCGTTGTCGAAGCTCCCCTGTCCGCCGTTGGGATGGGCGTCGTTGAAGAACGAGAGGCCGTCGAACGAGGGGCGAACGAACCCGTCGGCCAAGAGACTAAAGAGAAGCTCGTCGGGATGTTGCCGGGCGTTGACGCCGAGCTGCGAGAACAACGGAGCGTAGACGCCGATGGTGTCGTCTTCGATGTCGTTGCGGGAGACCGCCACCGTCGCTTCGAAATCACGGTTCTTCAAGACGAATCCATCGACGGTCAGATCTTTTACCAGACGGTCTCCCAGCCATTCGGTGAGGCCGGGAAAGGCGCCGAGCCACCGATACTCTTCCTGGCCGGAAGAGGAATCGACCCGCATGGCGAGTCGATCGGCGTGGGAGGAGGAGCCTTCGAAGGCTTTCATGAAGACCGTCTTGAACCCCTGCATGGTCTGCTGAAGGGTGGAGCGGGTGATAATGGGCATCGTCAGATTCCTTTCGTTAAGACGGTTGAGTTAGCGGCGAACGGCGCCGAGAAGATCGACATAGACCGAAGTGGCGGAGGCCACTTCCGCGATGATCCCGACTCGCTGATGCCGGAGGGTCAAAGCGTCGGAGGCGTCACCCACCGGCAAGCTCCCGGCGGTGACCGCCACCCGGACCGACGAACCGTCGGCGGCGGTGAGGGTGAAGGTTCCGCCGGCGGCCACATCGACGCCGGTTCCTCCGCCGTAGGTCAGCGTGGCGGTACCGACGGTGTAGGCCAAGGTGTAGGCGCCCCCCATGGTGTCCGCCAAGCGGGAGACGACCACGCCGGTGACGTTGACCGGTTGCGCCACGAGCCCCAAACCGACGGTGTTGTCGTCGATTACGTAGGCGTCGGCCCCGGTGTCGGCGGAGGTCATGCCGGAAGCGTTCATTTCGTAGACCCCTTCGCGGTGGCCGGTGACGATGACCTCCCCTGCGGCGCCTGCGGCGTTGTCGGCCCGAAGGTCGGCTTTGCCGATGAAGCTTTGGGCGGCGCTATCGGCGGCCGGGAGCGCATTGCCCGAAGCGTCCAGAGCGGTAAGCCCTCCGGCGTAGATGGTGGTGGCGGCGGCCACCGGATGGGCGAAGATCGCTCCGTCCTTCCGAATCGATTTACGGTCAGCGGTAAGATTTGCCACGTTGGATTCCTTTCATCCTTTGGTTTATGAGCGATTGAATCGTCGATACTCTTCGACGGTGACTCCCAGCGACCGGCAGAGCGACGCCTCTGCCGAATCGACCGGTTCGGTATCGGCGCGGTGGGGAGTGATCAACCCACCCAGCGGCACGGCGGGACCGGCGTTGACCAGATAGGCGGTCAGCGCTTCCGGGTTTTTCCGGGCCAATCCTTTGGCCCATCCGGCCAGACGGGGGGCGAGCCGACCGGCGGCGACAGCGTCGTTGACCGCCCGTTCGACGGCGCTCTCTTTCATGGCGGCGCTATCGGCGCCAAGGCGGGTGATGGCGGCGACGATCTCGGCGGCGGCGGCCCTCGCTTCGAGGCCGAGAGAGGCGAGCGCCTCTTCCCCCAAGGTTTCGGCAAGCGAGACGGGGGTTTTATCGGCGATCCCTTCTATCGCCTCTTTGATCAGTTCGTCTTCGGCGTCGGCGGCCAGGCTCAAGCCGGTCAACAGCTCTTCGCCCAGCGCTTCGGCCAAGGGGGTCGGCGGGCATCCGCCGGGAAAGAGGCTCGCAAAAGCCTCGGCGACCAGCTCGTCGGGGGCGTCGGGGGCCATCCCCATCGCCGCACGGACGGCGGTCTTGACGGTTTCATCCATGGTCTGGGTCTCCTCTGAAAGTTTCTGGTTCGACAAGGGGGGCATGGCGTCGATGTTCGGGTTGTTCGTCAGCCCCACGTTATAAAGACCGGTGATGGCTCCGGCCCGCATCTCCAATACCGGCGAGAGAAAGCGATAACGAGACGAGGCGACCGCTTCTTCCGCTTCGGGCGTCCACTGGATGTCGGCGACGATTCCGTCGGCGGTGACGCGCATGGAGGGGGTCTTGACCCACCCTGCGGCCTGGGCCGGTTCGCCGGGGACGAGCGAAGCGTGGCCGTAATCGACCACCAGATCGCGTCCGGCGCCTTTGGCGCGCGCGACGATCCGCATCAGCGCCGGGAGGTCGAGATTTTGTTCGCCCACCGGATGGGGGAAACGGCCACGAGGGACAATGACGGTCTCCATATCAGGCCCCTTTCCCGGCGAAGGTCAGCGGCGCTTCGGCGTCGCCGGTCACCGGAACGCCGGCGGCTTCGGCGGCGATCCTCGACGGGATGGTGGCGCCCATCTTGACCAGTCGTTCGATCCGGTCGAGCTTCGCATCCCGGTCGGCGTCTCCTTCGAGACGGGTCACCACTTTCGGGTAACGGCGTTGCGGGCCGAAGTTATAGTCGATCAACGGGCGGATCAAATCGTGGGACAACGTTTCGTCGAGCGCTTGGGCGTCGGAAGCGACGATGTCGCGCCGGACCCGGTCGTGGACGTCTCCTAACGCCCGCGACCCGTTTGATCCGGCTTCGGTGGTCAGGGTCTGTCCCAAAATCCGTTTGCTCTTTTGCCGGTCAAAAAACTCGGCGGCGTCCCGGAAGAGGGTGTGATCGCCGGTCAGTTGGGCGTTGATGAATTCGATGGCGGTGTCGTCCGATATAACGGCGGCGGCGTCGGAGCCAAGATCGCGGACCGCCCGTTTCAAGGCGTCGCGGGCGGCGTCGTCGGCGCCCGGTTTGAACGTCCCGAGTCGCAGCGGAACACCGTAGAGATCGAGGAACGTCACCCAATCTTTCACGGTGTAGTTGCTGAACAGGTAGGCCCAAGCGATGCCCCGATAGATTCCGGCCCGGACCACGTCGTCCCCTTTGCCGGTCCGGTGATAGACGAACTTTTCGCGCGGCAGCTCCATCCCACGGGGATTCTCCGGGTCGAGATAGCGGGGGAAGGCGAGCAACCGGGCCGGATCGTCGAAGTCGATGAACGAGAAGAGCCGTTGCGGGCGGGGGACCAGATCGGCCGCCACCACGTCGCCGTCGACCACTTCCCAGATGATCTCGGCCACGGCGAACCCGTGGGAGACCGCCGACATCAACGCGGTCAAGGTCGCCTGCAAGCGGGGGATGCGCCCGAAAGCTTGTCGGGCGAAGTCGGCGATCTCTCTATCGAGAGGATCGTCCCCGGCGGCGACGACGTCGCGGGGGGCCGAGACGGCGGCCAGCGCCCTGGTCTGCATGACGGCGCCGAGATGGAGGTCTTTTTCCTCCATCCGGTCGAAGAAGGCCATCGCCTCCCCGCACGCCCCGGCGTCGAGAGCGGCCAGCATGTTCGTTAAGCGTCCCGGCGTGACGGCGCCCGACGGACCGGCGAGCCAGCCGGTGACCGGACGAGAGGGGACCAGCTCGCCTGCGGCGGGAGAGGGAAGCGAAGGATGTTTCATGACGATACCTTTCGTTAAGGGTTCGGTTGCCAACGGTGTGAACGACGGGCCACCGACTCGTAGCCGACCGTGGCGGGCGCCGGAGCGGTTCGGGCGGCGTAGAGGGCCAAGAGCGACGCCCACGCCCTATCGGCGTGCCCCGCCGAAGAGCGTCGGGCGTGATAGACACGAGCGCCGGAACCGGTGACTTCTTCTTGAATGGCGGCCAACTCGGCGATCAGATCCCGGTCGGCCGGGAGCGAGACGGTCCGGTCGGTGAAATGGTGATACGCGCCGGTGACCATCAGCTCTTTGCTTTTGGGAGTGAAGGTGACCGGCTCGACCCGATGGGGAAACTGCGCCGCCAAGGTCTCGGCCAGATCGAGTCCGACGCCGGTGGCGTCGATGGCGATTTTCGCGACGCCGTGGGCGAGGGCTTCGCGTATCACCTCTTTTTGCGTGGCGAAGGGGACGCCGGTGAAGGCGATGACCATGCGGACGACCAACCGGTCGCCGACTCTATCGAGAATCACCAATGCGGCGGCGTCGCGCGAGCGGGCCGGGTCGTACCCGGCGATGAGGGGGCCGTTTCTGCGAGCCGTCAGCCAGCTCCAGTCGACGGCCGACGGGACGGTATCGACCCGCCGAAAGAGCAACGTGGCGTCGACGTCGCCGAAGTCGGCTTCGGCGCAGGTGAGCAGCAGTTCGGTGGGGAAGACCGACGCTTCCATGTCGGAGAAGAGAAGCTCCGACTCTTGTCGGAACGCCTTCTCGGTCATGGAGGCGTAGACGGTTTTCAAGGCGTCGCTCCCGAACCGTTCGACCCGGTCGGGGGTCGGTAACGCCACGGCTTCGTGGGAGGCGACGGCGACATCGTCGCATAACGCAGAGCAGAGCCACCAGGGGATTTCGTAGCGGGCGACGGCCCCGTAGGAGCCGCGTGAAAGCTCGTAGAAGACCCCTCCCTTGCCGAGCGGGGTCGATTCGACGGTCAGGATATCTTCCATCCGACGGGCGGTGACGTGCAACGCCCCTTCATAGATGGCCCGCGCGCCGATGCAGTGGGGGAGCTCGGAGATGCCGACGTCCCCTCCCCGGCCGCGCGGCGCTTTCCCGGCCAACGACCGGAGGACGGAACGTTTCCCGGCGCCGTCGACGAAAACGATTTCGTCTTTGCTGCGTGTCGTCATCCGCAACCGCCACCGGGGGGGAAGAGCGTCGTGGAAACTTTCGCAGTAGTCGATCTTGCCGCGCGCCTCTTCTCGATTCATCGAGACGAAGACGCCGTGATAACCGGGGGTGGTGACGGCCTGGACGA
>CALOCG010000027.1:0-47166 GCA_942491805.1 Nitrospinota bacterium | reverse complement strand
TAATTGCTAAAGATTCTCTAACATAATAATTAGGTGTTATTATCCAGTGAAGAGGTGCTGGCATACCTTGCTACGCTTCAAACCAACCTCTGCAAGCATCTTTGCTCTATACATATGAAAGTTATTTGTTACAACAGTTATCTTTATGTCTTCTCTTCTATCTATTTCATCTAGTTTCTCTTTTGTAAATTTAAAATTTTCAAAATGTACTTGTTGACTTATCTTCTTTAATTATCTGCTCTTCCTTAACTCCATGCTTAACTAAAAAATCTTTTCATGGCTTCTGCTTCTGAAATCAATTCATCAGGCCCCCTGCCCACCTGAAACCATGATTTTTCGTATCTGGATTTTCTTTAATATACTCTAAGCTTTTTAACCATTCTCTGATAAAGAGATAAAGACATGGTTTTCTCCGTTAAGTCCTGCACCAAAAATAACTAAATAATCACTTATCACTTATTCATATACAGTTCCAGCATGTATAAGCAAGCCTTCAATTACCATAAAACATACAAAACCTAAAATCATTACTCCTCTAATAATCTTTTTAACTTTCTTAGGCATTCTTCTAAAAATATTATTTTTTTCAGAGCACTTAAAAATTCCTATAATTATTAGAATTACACCTAAAGCTACCCAAAATTGTGAAAAGCTTATTTTTCCACATACAATATTCATAGCTAAACAGTAAATAATACTTAATATACCTAACATCTATTAACCCTTTCCCTAATCTCTTATTCATATTTTTCTCAACCTCATATTTATTCTTTCCTTATTTACTCCTTTAATATTAACATTATTTTTTATACATATAATATTAGAGTTGTAACAAAGTTGTAAACAATTTTCGATATTGTTAATTACAAATAATTAGTTGATTCTTTATATCTAAATCATATTTATAAGTTATAGTTCCTTAATAAAATTATCCTTTATAAGAAAAATTATTATATGTTCTTTTTTCTACCGTCCTATTCAACTGGTCTTCTGGTAAATTTCTACCACAGTAGCAGAGAATGCGAAAATACCACCATAAAATAATCATGGTGGTATTTTAATTTTATTCATACTTTATTCATATTAAACAGAAACTATGTTACTTCTGCCTTTTTAATCTGATACCAGCAGAAAATATAAACTTCCAGTGTATGTTACATACCCTAAGATTGTAACATCAATTGGAAGTCCTTGTTCGTTATGAAGATAAAAAACTACGCTGTTAACTTCTTATTTTTTCTCTACCATTATCTCATCAACATCTTTTAACGCATCTTGTAATAATAAAGAAAGATAGTCAGTTAACGAATAATCTTGACGCTCAACATCTTCAATATTCCAAAAAGTCATATATTGTCCTATTTCCAAACTATATCCCTCATCCAATCCAGCATATCCACTTTAATATTACTCTTAAACCTAAAATTTTATGATTAATATAAATTGCTGGTACTTCTTCATATATTTCTTCTTCTTTTCCTCCAAATGGAAGTCCTAAAAATAATCTTTCTGATATTATTTTCCCAACTTGTTCAATACTTAATTTAGATTTTATTGAAACAAATGCTGAAAATGGAATTTTTATAACTCAATATTTACTCCTCCTACTAATCAAATAATTTATATCCATTTGGTATCACATCTTTTTTGAATTCAGCTTCCGTCCAAATTCTAAAAGTAAAAGGCTCATAGTCGTCAACGGCTTCTGCTTTTTTAATCTGATACCCATATAAAACAGAAACTTCCAGTTTATGTTACATACCCTATAATTGTAACATGAACTGGAAGTCCTTGTTCATTATGAACATAAAAAACTACGCTGTTAACTTCTTATTTTTTCTCTACTATTATCTCATCAACATCTTTTAACGCATCTTGTAATAATAGAGACAGATAATCATCTAAAAAATAATCTTCATGTTCGACATCTTCAATTTCCCAAAAATCTCTACATTGTAATATCTCTAAAGTATAGCTTTTATCCAAGCCACTATAACCACTTACTATTATTCTTAAACCTAAAACTTCATTTTTTATGTAAATAGCTGGAACTTCCTCATGTATTTTATCTTCTTTTCCTCCAAACGGAAGACCTCCAAATAATCTTTCTGATATTATTTCCCCAACTTGTTCAATACTTAATTTAGATTTGAATTCAGCAAATCCTGCTAAATGCGGGATTTTATAACTCATTATTTACTCCTCCTACTAATCAAATAATTTATATCCATTTGGTATCACATCTTTTTTGAATTCAGCTTCCGTCCAAATTCTAAAAGTAAAAGGCTCATAGTCGTCAACGGCTTCTGCTTTTTATCTGATACCCTTCGCCCCGATTTGGAAAAAGTGGTCGAAGAGGTCTTAGAACTATTGGCGGCGGGACTGACCGATGAAGAGGGGGAGACCCTCCGGTCGCTTATGGGACGGGTGGCCGAGAACGCGGTGAAAGCCCTGATGCCGATGTAACAAATTGAAAAAAAGAAATTGAACGCAGTTTACTAAGTAGTTAAACCAAATGGTTGACAGTGTAGGCAGCGAGGGGTATAGTCCCCTTTGTCGCTAACCAAACGGTTTAACTGAATAGTCATGCAGCAGCAAAGCCAAGCCCCCGGCGAGAACGGGGCGCCGGAGGCGATTCTCGAAGCGGCCCTCGACGAGTTCGCCGCACGAGGTTTCGCCGGCGCCCGGATTGATGAAATCGCCCGTCGCGCCGAGGTCAACAAAGCGGGGCTTTATTATCACGTCGGCAACAAGCAGAAGCTCTATCTCCTCTCGTTGCGTCGCCTCTTTTCGCCGTTGGTCGCCATCATGGCCACCTCACCGCCCGAAGGGGATCATCACGCTCGCCTGAAAGAGCATGTCACCCGTTTCACTTTAGGGGTGGTGGCCGATCCCCGGTTCGCCCCGATCATGTTACGGGAACTGGCCGAGCATGGCGCCCATCTGCCGGGTGAAATTCTGGTGGTGATGGTCGCGTCACTCAAACGGCTGACCCTGATTCTCGATGAGGGGACGCAGGCGGGCGTTTTTCGACCGATCCCTCCGGCGCTTATCCAGTTTGTACTTGTGGGCGCCCTTAACCTCTCGGTGGTCACGGCGCCGATACGCGCCCGGGCCGAGACCGAAGGGATGGTCGCCTTGGAGCAGGTGGCGTTGCCCGAACCGAAAGAATTGGCCGACCGGCTGGCCGATCTCATACTCAACGGCCTAACGGCCAGCGGCCCAAAGGTCAGCGGCCCAAAGGTCAGCGGCCCAAAGGTCTGAAGAAAGGATACTCATGCCCCACGACATCCGCGACCGCATCGAACATGGTTTTGCGAAATATGCCCGAAGCGTCTACCACCATCCCTGGTTGGCGCTGTTGGCGGTGCTCCTCCTGGCGGGAGGGCTGGCGTCGAACCTGCCGAAGACGACGGTCGATACGTCGACCGAAGGGTTCTTGCTGGAAGACGATCCGGCGTTGATCGAGTACAACGCCTTCCGCGACCGGTTCGGTCGAGACGAGGTGGTGTTGGTGGCGGTGAAATCCCCGACCGGCGACGTCTTCGAAAAAGGGTTTCTCGAAACGTTGACCCGGCTTCACGATCAACTGGAAAAGGAGGTCCCCTATCTCGACGAAGTGACCAGCCTTATCAACGCCCGGAACACCTACGCCCGTGGCGACACGTTGATCGTGGAAGATCTGGTCGCCGATTTTCCGCAAGACGAAGCGGGGGTGGCCGCCCTGAAAGAACGGGCCCTCTCGAACCCTCTCTACCGCAATCTCTTGATCTCCGCCGACGGAGCATGGACGGCGCTGCTGGTGCGGACCCTTGCGGTCGATCCGGGCGAAGAGCCGGTTGACGAGTTGGGAGGATTCGGTGACGACGGTTTTGGCGATGCCCCGACCCCCGTAAAACCCGCGCCCCGCAAGTACCTTACCGACGATCAGAATAACGAGGTCTATTACACCGTCAAAGAGATCGCCGAGACCTTCCGGGCCGGAGGGATGACCATCGCTCTCTCCGGGTCCCCTGCGGTCACCGCCGAACTGAAAAAGGCGATGAAACGCGATTTCCCCCGGTTCATGTTGGCGACGATCATCTTCATAGCCTTCCTTCTCTACGGCATGTTTCGCCGTCCGTCGGGAGTCTTCTTCCCGATGGCGGTGGTGTTGCTGGCGTTGCTTTCGACCATCGGCCTGCTGGCGCTGACCCACACGCCGATCAAAATGCCGACCATGATTCTCCCGTCGTTCCTGCTGGCGGTCGGGGTGGGGGACGCGGTCCATATCATGGCGATCTTCTATCGGAAGATGCACGATGGGGTGAACAAAGAAGAGGCCATCGTCTATGCTGTGGGACATTCGGGGTTGGCGATCTTTCTGACCAGCCTTACCACCGCCGCCGGATTGCTCTCGTTCCTCGGCGCCACCATCGCCCCCGTCGCCGAACTCGGCATGTTCGCCGCCATCGGTGTGCTCTTGGCTTTTGTCTACACCGTTACGATGATCCCGGCGTTGGTGGCGATCTTCCCGGTGAAGGCGATCCCCCCCGCCGTAGAGGACGCCCGCCACGCCCGGATGGACGCGGTACTGGCGTGGATCGCCGGGGTGTCGGTGGCGCGGGCCAAAGGGATCATGTTTCTCTTTACTTTGATCACCGTCGTCGCCCTCGTCGGTGCGTCGCAGATCCGCTTCAGCCACGATCCGCTGGTCTGGTTCAAGAAAGACGCCCCCATCCGCCACGATACCGAACTGGTGAACCGGGTCTTAAACGGCTCGGTCTCGGCGGAGGTGGTGATTACTCTGCCGACCCCGAACGGGGTGAAAGACCCGGCGTTTCTCTCAAAGCTCGACGCCATGCAACGGGAAATGGAGACCTACGCCGAAGAGGCGCTCTTCGTCGGCAAGACCATGACCGTGGCCGATATCATCAAAGAAATCCATAAGGCGCTCCATGAAGGGGATCAGGCGTTCTACGCCGTCCCCGACGACCGGGCCTTGGCGGCGCAGGAGTTCGTCCTTTTCGAAAACTCCGGCTCCGACGACTTGACCGATTTTGTCGATCCCGGTTTCACCATGGCCCGGTTCACTATGAAGCTGCCGTGGGACGACGCCATCCTTTATCGCCCCTTCATCGACCATGTGACCGAACGGTTCACGGAGACCTTCGGCGACAATGCGACGGTGACGGTCACCGGGATGGTGCCGCTGTTGGGGCGGACGTTGCACGCCACGATCTACTCGGCGGCGGAGAGTTATATCATCGCCCTTGTCATTATTTCGATCATGATGCTGCTGCTCATCGGGCGGGTGCGGATCGGGCTGACGGCGATGATTCCGAACCTCTTCCCCATCGTCACGACGTTGGGGGTCATCGGTTGGCTGCATATCCCGATGGATATGTTCACCATGATGTTCGCGTCGATCTCCATCGGTTTGGCGGTCGACGACACGATCCATTTCATGCATAACTTCCGCCGTTACTACGACCAGAGCCACGACGTGGCCAAAGCGGTGGCCGACACGTTGCACACCACCGGGCGGGCGATGCTTACCACGACCATCGTTCTGTCGTTCGGCTTCTTCGTTCTCTGCTTCGCGTCGCTGAACAACCTCTTTTACTTCGGGGCGCTGACCGGGCTGACCATCACGGTGGCTCTTATCTCCGACTTTTTCCTGGCGCCTGCCTTGATGACGGTGGTGGCGACCCCCAATAAACGTAAACCGAAGCCCGCTCTCTAAAGGAGACGACATGCGAATCGCATCCCTTATCGCCTTAACCATCGCTCTGTCCACCCCTGCCATCGCCGCCGACGATCCGAAAGCGAGGGCCATCATGGAGAAGGTCGACGCCCGCGACGACGGCGACAACGGCTCCATGCGGACCGAGATGATTCTGATTGATAGAAACGGCGGCGTCCGCACCCGGCATCTTCGGCAGTGGATCAAAGATTTCGGCGACGATACCTATCGGCTGATGTTTTTCGAAGACCCGGCCGACGTGAAAGACACCGGCTTTCTGACCTACGACTACGACGACGCCGATCGGGACGACGACCAGTGGCTCTATCTGCCGGCGTTGAAGAAGACCAAACGGATCGCCACCGCCGACAAGGCGGGGAGCTTCATGGGTTCTGATTTCTCCTACGCCGACATGACCAAACCCGATCTCTCGGACTACGACTACGAACTGGCGCAGGAGGGGGATGTCCGCGGACACAAGGTCTGGATCGTTATGGCGACCCCCCGCACCCAAGCGGTGATCGACGAGTTCGGCTATACCAAATCGGCTCTCTTCGTGCGGCAAGATAATTTCGTCGTCGTCCGGGCCAAACGGTGGTTGGCCGAAGGGGGGCGGGAGAAATATCTCGATGTGGTGGAACTTGAACAGGTCGACGGTATCTGGACCAACCTCGAAACCACCATGACCACCAAGCGGGGGAAAGAGACCGAATCGAAGACGGTGCTGAAACAATCGGAGGTCTCCTACGGCAATGCCCTCGACGCCGATATGTTTACCATTCGGCGTCTCGAAAAGGGTCTGTGATGCGCCCTGCTCTCGCGCTCGCCCTCCTGCTGGCGACCACACCGGCCTACGCCGACGATTTCGGCGGTTTCGACGAACCGTCCCCTTCTGCGGGTGACGACTTCGGCGGCTTCGACGCGGGCGACCCGGTGGGGGGAGACTACGGCTGGATGGCCAAGCCCGACGGGGGCATGAATCCCGACGCCGATCCCGACGCGGGGAGTCTCGATCTCAACGGTTCGTTGACCCTCTCGAACTGGTACGCTCCCGCCCGGAACGAACCGGTCCCCGGCGAGCCGAACTGGCAAGGGGTCGATAGGCTTCGCGCGCTATTGCGTCTCGACGCCAAGATCGAACTGGCCGCTCGGTGGGAGGCTATCGTCGGCGCGTCAGGATATGTGGACGAGGTCTATCGCCTTCGGGGGAGCGAGGAGTATCCGACCTCCACCCGCGCCACCGAAGAGCAGGAGGCCGAGCTGCGCGAAGCTTATCTGCGGGGTCCCCTCTCCGACGGGATCGATATGGCTCTCGGTCGGCAGATCGTTGTCTGGGGGACGTCCGACACGTTGCGGGTGGTCGATGTCATCAATCCTCTCGATAACCGAGCCACCGGCATGACCGACATCGAAGACCTTCGGCTCCCCGTCGGCATGGCGCGGATCGACGCCTTCATCGACGCGTGGCGGTTGACGGGACTCTACATACCGGAAGTGAGGGTCGATAAAAGTCCGGTCGACGGGGCGCCGTTCGACCCCTTCCCGATGGCGCCGTCTCCACCGGAAGATCGACCCGATTCCGGTATCGACAACGCCGCTTACGCCTTCGCCGCCAAGGGGGTCTTCACCGGCTGGGACCTCTCGTTTCACGCCGCGTCGTATACCGACCGGGCGGGACGAATCGACTTCGGCCCGACGCCGGTGAAGGTCTACGACCGACTCACCCTCTTTGGGGTGGCAGGCGACGTCACCTTCGGCCCGTGGTTGCTAAAGGGGGAGCTGGCCCATATCGGCGGCGTCCGCTTCGCTCTGCTACCGGGGGTCGAGAAAGAGCGGGTCGATGGGATGATCGGGGTCGAATATTACGGTATCTCCCAAACGTCGATAGCGATCGAGATCGCCGACCGGCATATGCTCGGCTACGAACCGGTGATGGGGGAGGGCGCCACCGGCATCGACGAAGACGAATGGGTGACGGCGCTCCGAATCTCCGCCGACCGGATGCGCGACCGGCTTCATCTTTCGGGGGTGGGGCTCCTCTTCGGGTTCGACGGGAGGAAAGGATCGGTGGTGCGAGGATCCGTCGGGTACGACGTGATGACGGCGACCGAGGTGACTGTCGGCGCGGCGTGGTATCAAGGGGGGACGTCGCCCCTCTGGAGCGCCTACGACGATAGAGACACGATCTTCGCCGAGATCAAACGGTCGTTCTAATAGGGTATGGAAAAATACCGACCCATCCCTGCGTTGGCCTGGCATGGTGTTGAAAACGGTTTTTCAACGCCATGCTAACGCTCGTCGACGCCGTTGCGCCGCTGAACGATTCGGGTGATCATCATCGCCATCTTATCGAGCGGTACGATCATATCGACCAGTCCCTGGTCGGCGACCGCTTTCGGCATCCCGTAGACTTGGCTGGTGGCGTCGTCTTGGGCGAGCAAAACCCCCCCCGCCTCTTTGACCCGGCGGGCGCCTCGCATCCCGTCTTGTCCCATACCGGTCATGATGACCCCCAAGACCCCCGCGCCGTAATTTTCGGCGGCGCTGGCGAGGAGAACGTCAACGGCCGGTTTGTGAAGATGCTCTTTCGGTTCGTTGGTGAGCCACACTTTGTCGTTCTTGAACCGGATGTGCGATCCGTCGGGACCGAAATAGACCACCCCCGGCAAGAGGGCGCCCCGCTCTTTGGCCAGTCGGACCGACTGGTTCGCTTTCGATCCCCAATACGTTGTCCGATCGGCCGCCAGCCGGTCGCACAGCATTCCCAGATAACCGGGGATGATGTGTTGCACCACCACCACCGGGGCCGGAAGGTCGGGGGGGATATGAGGGATGACATGCGTCAACGCATCGGGACCTCCGGTGGAGATACCGATGACCACTATCCGAATGGGTCTCCCCCGTTTCGGCGGAGTCGGTTGCGTGTGCGGAGCCATCCGATGAGCCTAATCGTTTGCTCTCCCTCTGTCCAGACGAATTGATAGATTTTGTTACAGAAAAGAATCGTCTTCCATAAGGGGGCGTCGGCGAGAGAGCGAACATACACGAGGCGGCATGCGGGATTTTCCGCTGGCCGACGAACCGACGGTCCGGCGTATCCCGTCCTTTGGGGCCGTCATCGTCATGGCCCTCGGGGAAGGGGGTTCGCTACGATCTCCATTATCGCAATCGAAACGCCAACCGTCGTTAACGGTTCACCACGAATCCCCTTTGCCGCTTTTGACCCAGAGCCAGAATGAAACCACCACGAAGGTAAATATCCCGGCGAAGGTGATGCCGAGACGGAACGTCATGAACAAACCCCACGCCAAGACCAGTCCCAAGACGATCCGGCTGAACCAATGGAGTGGGGTAAGGTCGTTCATCCCCTATCGTCCCTCTTTGGTCTCGTATTCGTCAACCCCGTGGAAGCCGGGGATGAATCGCCCAAGCCATCGGCTGACGTCTTCGAGGATCAGATACGAGACCGGCACCAGCATCAGCGAAATAAACGTGGCGAAAAGAACGCCGAAGCCGAGCGACACCGCCATCGGGATCAGAAACTTGGCTTGGACGCTCCGTTCGAGAATCAACGGCGTCACTCCGGCGAAGGTGGTCATGGCGGTCAGGACGATGGGGCGGAACCGGGCGACCCCCGCTTCACGTATGGCGTCTGCGAGCGATTCCCCTTCGTGGCGGAGGTCGTTAATGTTCGAGACCAGCACGAGGCTTGAGTTGACCACCACCCCGGTCAGCGCCACGATTCCCATCATCGACAACATGGTCAGGTCGAGCCCCATGACCGCGTGACCCCAAATAGCGCCGATGAGACCGAAAGGGATCGCCAGCATGATGATCGCCGGTTGCAGGTAGGAGCGTAACGGAATCGCCATCATGGCGTAAATCGCCACCAGCGCGAAGAGAAAGCCTTGAACCAGACTCCCCATCGAATCGGACTGTTCCCGCTGTTGCCCTTCCAACGACCAGCCGACTCCCGGATAACGAGCGGTCAGTTCGGGGAGATACCCGCGCGAAAGATCGGCCAGAATCTCGCCGCTGGTGGCGCGGGTCAGATCGAGATCGGTGGTGACGTTAATGGCCCGTCGTCGGTCGACCCGCTTGATGGCGGCGTATCCTCTGCCGACGGTCACCGTCGCCAACGACGAAAGGGGGACCGCCACCCCGTCGGGTCGTCGAACCAGAAACGAGTCGAGCGCGGTCAGCGACGCCCGTTCGTTTTCGGGATAACGGACCATCACCTTCACGTCGTCCCGCCCCCGTTGGATGCGCAACGCTTCGGCGCCGTGGAAGGCTTGGCGAACTTGTCGTCCCAGATCGAGCAACGTCACCCCGGCCGTCTCTCCCGCCCGGGTCAGGGTGAGCGACACCTCCTGCTTCCCGGCCCGATACGAATCGGTGATGTCGAAGACCGGCGGGTAGGTGGCCAGCTTCTTTTTCAGGTCGTCGGCGGCTTGTCGGAGCTCTTCCATATTGAGGCCGGTCAACTGCACGTTGATCGCCTCGCCCGCCGAGAAGAGAGACGAAGCGAAGGAGAGCTCCACCGCGCCGGGGATCGGACCGACCGCATCGCGCCATCGGGCCGCGATATCGTCCGACGAGACCGAACGTTCCTCCGACGGCGCCAGCTCGATGTTCACTTCTCCTAGGTGGGCGCCTCCGGTTTTTGTCGCTCCGGCCCCATGCCCCCCCTGTTGGCGGGTACGGAAAGGTTGTTCGCCGACGGTCGAGAGGAGATGTTTCCAGACCGAGCCGTCCGACTCCCTTTCGGCCTCGCCCAGCGCCTTGCGGGCCGCCGTTTCCATTTTGCCGATAACCTCGGCGGTCACCTTCTCCGGCGTCCCTTGCGGCATGGTGACGAATCCGACCACGTTGTCGGCTTCGATGTTCGGCATGAACGTAAAGCGGACCAAGCCCGATCCGACCACGCCGATAGTCAGAAAGAGAACTGCGATAAACGCCGACAGAGCCAGATAACGTCGTCCGAGCAAAAGCTCCATCTGCGGACGATAGACGTTCTTTACGAAGTTCATCATCCCGTCGGCGAAACGACGCTGGAATCGATCCCATCGATTGTTCTCGGCCGTCGGTTTTGTCGGCGGCACATGGATCAGATGGCGGGGCAACGCCAGCTGCGATTCGACCAACGAGAAGAAGAGAGTCGGTATGACGATGGCCGGGATGACGCTCATGACCTTCCCCATGGTCCCTTCGACGAAAAGGAGGGGGGCGAAGGCGGCGATGCTGGTCAGAACGCCGAAGATCACCGGCGTCGAAACATCGTTGGTCCCGGCGATGGAAGCGGTGACCGAGCCTCCCCGTTTTCCTTGTCGCGTAAAGACGCTTTCTCCCACCACGATGGCGTCGTCGACCACCAGCCCCAACACGATGATGAAAGCGAAAAGGGAAATCAGGTTAATGGAGACGCCGATCCACGGCATCATCATCATGGCGCCGAGGAACGAGAGGGGGATGCCGGCCATCACCCAAAGGGCGAGGCGCATCCGTAAGAAGAGAGCCAGCGTGATGAAGACGAGAACCAAACCCTGTATGCCGTTTCTCACCAGAAGATCCATCCGCCCTTGCAGAATGCGGGTCGTATCCTCCCACGTGGTCAGCGACACCCCCGGCGGCATCCGGTCGGCGGTGTCGGCCACATAGGCTTTCACCCTGCGGGAGATATCGAGAGCGCTCTGGTCCCCCACCCGGAAGACCTGCACCAGCGCCGTGGGGGCGCCGTCGAACCGTGCGCTCTCCCCCGTGTCTTCGAACCCGTCGATCACCGTCGCCGCTTCGCCGACGGTCACCACCCCACCGTCGGGGCGGACCAGCAGGGGGATGCGGGCGATCTCATCTCCGGTTTCCGCTTGGCCGACGGTGCGGATCAGTATTTCGCCGTCGTCGGTTTTGAGCGCCCCTCCGGGCAGGTCGACGGCCCCGGCGCGAACCGCAGAGGCGACCGCATCGAAGGTGAGTCCCAAACTGCGCAACATCTCTTCGCCGATCTCGACCCCGATCTCCGGTGGGCGAACGCCGGTGAGGGTCACTTGGGTGACGCCGGGGAGAGCGGCGATATCGTCTCGCGCCGTTTCGGCGGCCCGCTTAAGGGTCGATATCGCGACGTCGCCCGCCACCGCCACGTTGATGACTTGTCGTCGGTTCAACGCTTCGGTCACCACCGGTCGTTCGCTCTCCCCCGGCAGGGTGGTGATCCCGTCGACCGCCGAAGCGATGTCGTCTTTCGCTTTTCGGTTGTCGTAACCGGTCATCAGTTCGGCGGTGACGACGGATATCCCCTCCGACGAGGTGGAGGTGATCCGTTTGATCCCGTCGATCCCCTGAATCTCCTCTTCGATCCGTACCGTCACCCCCTGCTCCACCTCTTCGGGTGCGGCGCCGGGATAGATCGTGGTGACGACGATCCGGTCGGTGGAGAATTCGGGGAAGACCTCTTGGCGAACCGTGTTGACCGCCAGAAGTCCGGCGAAGAGAATCGCCACCACCAACAGATTGGCGGCGACCCCGTTTTCGGCGAACCAGGCGATGATTCTTTTCATCGGATCACTTTTCCACCGCTTTCACCTGCATACCGTTGATCGCCCGATCGAGCGGAGAGACGACGATGCGACTTCCGACGATCCCTTGGGAAGCGACCGCCACCCGGTTTACGTCGCGCCACAGGAGATGAACGTCGATCAGTCGAAGGGTGTTGTCGTCTTCCACCAGCGCCAGTCGATCCCCTTCGCGCAACGCCGTCGCCGGTAAACTGACCGCATCGGGGATGATCGCCCCGTCGATGGTGGCGTTGACGAACATGCCGGGGGTCATCGGGAGCGGCGGTTTCGCGCCGGAGCGAAGGCCATAGGGATCGTCAACCCGCCCCACCAGCGTCACCATGCGGCTCTTCGGATCGACGCTCCCTTCCACCCGGACGATGTTTCCTTCCCAAACCCGTTCCCCCCCGGCGAAGGTGGTCGAGAAAAGGGCGGCAGGTCCGGGCGTTTTGGGGGAGGCCATGAAATCGAGCGGCAACGACAACGTCCCCAACGCTTCGTCGGGAACCGGAAGACGAATCTCCATCGCTTCGACGCTATAGATAACGCCGACGCTGGCGCCTCTGCCGACATACTGGCCGACACCGATATCGGCCCGTTCCACCCGTCCGGCGAAAGGCGCCCGTCGGTCGGCGGCGTTCCGGTCCCGTTCGGCCCGGGTCAGATCGGCGGTCGCCGCGTCGAGTTCCGCCTTGGCCATGTCCCGTTGTCGTTGACGGGTGGTTAACGGGGTGTCGCTGGTGACGCCGAGCGCTTCCCGCTCTTCGGCGTCGAGACGGCTTTCGATCTCCTCGCTCTCGAAAGCGATGCGGGCTTTCTCCAACCGGGCTTTCGCGGCGGCGACTCCCATGTCGTAGTCGGAAGGATCGAGGGCGTAGAGAAGCTCCCCCTTACGAAAGGTCCCCCCCGAGACGAAGGTGGGGGCGATTTTCGTCACCGACCCGGCCACTTCGCTGGTCAGGGTCGTCCGAACCACCGGAACCACCTCGCCGTAGGCGGTGACGCGTGGCGTAGCGGGCGCCGGAATCGCCCGGACAAAGGAGACCGTCGTCGGCGGTGCGACGCGGGGTTCGGCGGTGACCGTTGGGCGGGTTTTGATCATGACCACCATTCCGACGAGACCGAAGAGGGCGATCCCGATAGGGAGGAGGCGACGTTTCAGCGACGTAGTCTGGTTCATGGTGTTGTTCGTTTCGTGTCGATGGGGAATCCGCCACCGAGCGCGACGATCAGATCGACCCGCCGGTCGAGCCGCTCCCGTTGGGCGGCTAACGATTGCGACGCCCCCTCCAAGGCCGTCCGTCGGGCCGAGAGGAGTTCGAGATAACTGATAAGCCCCGTCCGATGCCGCGCGGAGGCGGTACGGGCGAGACGTTTCGATTGATCGGCGGCCACCGCCACCGCCTCGGCCCGGTCGGCGGAGAGACGGTCGGAGGTCAATCCCCCTTCGACCTCGTCGAAGGCGGCAAGGACCGCCGACGCCCAACGGATCGCCTCTTGCCGAACGGTGGCGTCGGCCAGATCGACCCCGGCGGCAAGACGTCCCCCCTGAAAGATCGGTTGCGTCAGATTGGCCGCAAGACTCCAGACGGAAAAGTCGCCGTCGTTTAAGCGAGAGAACTCGTCGGTGGATCGCCCTCCCGACGCCGTGAGAGCCATCCGGGGAAAGAGGGCCGCACGGGCCGCACGGAGACGATGATCACTCGCCTCCAATCGTGCGCGGGCGGCGACAAGATCGGGACGGCGGAGAAGGAGATCGGAGGGGGCTCCGGCGGCGATACTCCCTTGCACCGTCGGGAGAGGGCTTTCGGCGGGCGTCAGTCTCCCGGCCGGGTAACGCGCCATCAGGAGTTCCAGCCGACGGCGGGCCGCAAGGCGTCGTTCCGACCAGCTGGTCCAATCGGCCTTCCCTTGCGCCTTGGTTCTCAAGGCGGCCCGCAGGGCGTCCGCCGATAACACTCCGGCGGCGAAACGACGGTTCGCCCAGAAGAACGACTCCTCTAAAATCATCGCCCGCTCTTCGGCCAAGGTCGCTTGCCCTTCCGCTTCGATCAGAGCGAACCAGCTTTTCGCCGCCACCGCTGCCAACGAAAGCCGCGCCGCCCGATAATCGGCTTCGGCCGCCTCCACCAGTTTCGTCGCCCCCTTGCGCGCCGACCGAACGCGCCCCCAGAGGTCGAGCTCCCACGACGCCGAAAGAAGCGCCTGTATTTTGTCAGCGGTGGTGGAGGAGGTCATCCCGTCGGCGGAAGGGATCGGCAAGCCAATGAAGTTTTGTTTCTGACGAGAAGCCGACAACGATCCGCTGAGGGTCGGATAGCTATCGGCGCCCTCCATGGTGGCCGACGCCACCGCCCTGTCGACCGCCGTGGCCGCCCGTTTCAGGTCGAAGTTTTCTTGCAAAACCGTCGTCACGATCTCGGTCAACCGGGGATCGTCGAAAGAACGCTTCCACGGATCGACTATGTCGGCGACCGAATCGGTGGCGGCGCTCCATGCGGTCGGGGGGGCGACCCCATCGGGAGGCCCCTCCCGGTCGGGGGTGGCGCATCCGGCCAGCAAGGCGACCACCATAAGAGAAGCGAGTCGTCTCATCGGCGTTTCCTTTTTGTCGATGCGCAGGCGAACGCCCCTTCGGCGTAATCGATCAATCGATGGGCGGAGAGGGGGGCGTCGGTCGTATCTCCTTGGGCGTCGGAGTGGAGAATCGCGCCGGTAATGAGCGACACGGTCATCATCGCCAGCTCTTCGCGCTCCTTTGTCGAGACGCCCGGCAACGCTTTGCGCAACAGTGTGAGAAACCGTTCCCATACCTCGGCGAAATGGCGACGGTAAAGGTCGCGTGTCTTTCGGTCCCCCCCCGATTTGAGGCGGACCATGACGATAAGGAAGGTGTCGCGCAACTGCGGAGCGGCGTTGGCCGATTCGATGACCGGAACGATGAACGCTTCTAATAAAGGGCGTATCGACACTTTCTCCGTCGCTTCGATGGCGTCGAATCGCCGGAGCCGTTCGGCGTTGACCGGCGCCACCCGGCGTTCCATGAGCGCGGCGATAAGCCCCTCTTTGGAACCGAAATGGTAGCTGATCGAGGCGACGTTCACCTTGGCTGCGGCGGTGATGTCTCGGATCGAGGCGCCGTTGACCCCGAACCGTGCGATCATCGCCTCCGCCGCGTCGAGCAACCGGTCGCGTGTCTCGCGGGGGGTGGGTCGAGGAGCGAGGATCTTGTTCTTCTTCCGCACGGCGCGTCCTGTATCAAACGTTTGTTTGAATCGTAAGGGAGGGGGATGGTGGTGTCAAGAGGGATGTGCGGTGGGCTATCCGTCGTCGTCGAGACAATCCTCCTATGGCGGAAGAATGAGGGCGCCGCGATGTTCGGTTAAAGCGTCTCTGTCGAAGTGAGGCTCTCTTCGATGGGCGACGTACCGTACGCGGCGGGTCGGCCCCCCCACGTCGGTCGCTCTCGATAGGGCGCACGAGACTGATCGGAAAATCACCGAGCCGGTCCCCGACCGTCACATCGACCTCTTCCTGGACACCGTCACCAACGCTTGTACTGGGTGATGATGGCGCGGCTCCATAACGACCGGAAGGCTTTTTCTTTCCTGCGAGGGGGGAAGACGACTATCGTCGCTTGAAAAACCGGTTCTCCCAAAACAACGGGACGGTGGCCGACGAGCGGTTCTTTTTTGCAACGTGAAGCGAAGAACGCCGGCACGGGGGCGCAAAGGATTATTTCTTCGATGTCAGCGACCGCATCCAGCCGGTAAGCCCTCCCGAGCGGGGATGGCCGACTTCGACATTATCGATACCGACCACCGTCTCGGCTTCGCTGTCGTCCTCCTCGGTTTGCGGTGTGTCGAAGACCGTTACCGGCATGAGGGGGCCGCTCCATCCTTTCACCCGTTCGTTCAGCTTGGCCACCACGCCGACGCGGGTCAGCCAGCCGAACCCGGCGTCGCCGAAGGTCGCCATCAGCTCATCGACATCATCCTCGCTGTACACCGCGGCGCCTTCGCGGGCGATGGTGCGAAAGATCTCCTTTTCGAAAGGGGCCCGTCCTTCGGGGAGTTCTCCCATCGGCGGGGTATGAAGGGTGAGGAACCGGTCGAGGTAGGGAAGGGCTCGGTCGTCCCACGCCTGTACGGTCTGCTCTTCCAGCTCGAGATCGAGGGTCCAATGGCGAACGAATCCGTCGGCGCCGGCCGAGAGGGCGAACCGAAGATCGGGAGCGAAAACGACCCCCTCCACCGCGCTCCCGCCGGCGTCGAAGAGGCGCAGATCGACCCCCTGTTCCAGATCCCACAAACGGATAGCCCGCTCTGCGTCACCGGTGAGGGCGTAGCGTCCGTCGAACGAGACCGCCACCGAGAGCAGCCGGCGTGTCCCCTCCCCGCATAGTTTTGATCGGCTGGGCGGTTTCGAGATCCCACATGATGAGCGCCCCGTCGTCCGAGACGGTGAGCGCGCGGCGCGTGTCGCTACTCAGATCGACCCCGTTGATCTTTCCCCGATGACCCGACAAGACCCGAAGGGTCACCCCGCTGGCCAGATCCCAGAAACGGGCCGTTCGGTCGTCGCCGCCGGTGAGGGCAAGCCGCCCCGACGGATCGATGCGGACCGCGTTGACCGGGGCCGCATGCCCCCGCAACGAGCGGGCGAGAACTCCTTGGGGAAGCCCCCAGACCCGCACCAGTATGTCGGCGCCGACCGAGACCCCGATCCGTCCGTCGGCGGAGAGATCGGCGGCGTTGACGGAGCCGGTATGCCCCACCAAAGTGACCAGCGTCGTTCCCTGTTTGGCGTCCCAAAGACGCAAGGCCCCATCGGCCGACGAGGTGAGAACCTGCGAGCTGGCGGCGTCGAAGGCGACCGACGTGATTCGCCCCGAACTGCCGGTAAGGATGGCGACGGTTTCGCGGTTGTCGAGATTCCATATGCGGGCGGTCCGGTCGTGGCTACCGGTAAGGGCGAGCCGACCGTCGAAGGAGACCGCCACCGAGGTGACCCCGCCGCCGTGACCCGGGAGCGCGAAACTTTCCCAACCCCCTCGCAGTCCCGCCCGGGGGAGCCGTCGATAAAGATCGCCCCATGCGGTGAGGGCTTCGGCCTCGCGGGAGAAGCCGGGCTGGTTCCGTGCGGTTTTCAGGTTCCTCACGGCGGTGATGGTGTCCCCCCGTTCGAGCGCATGACGCATTTGGGTGAGCCCCTGTTCGTAGGCGGCGCCGGCGGTAAGGGCCTTTTCGCTGGCGACGATCCGGCTGACCATGAGCGGAGATCGAGCCGGAGGAGCGTCGATAGCCAGCTCCCACCGTATCGCTTTGGCGTCCCACCCGGCGGAGAAGAGGGCTTTTCCCCCTTCGCCGAAAGCGACCGCCGACGGGGTGTCGCCATGTTCTTCGAACGTCCGCAGGCAGCGACCGATGGCCACGTCCCAGAGGCGGACCGTTTTGTCGTACGCCCCCGTCGCGGCGAGACGACCGTCGTCGGAGAGGGCGACGCAGGCGACCGGCGAGCGGACTCCCGACAAGATGCGGCGAGGGGCGTCGGGTCGTTGGGTGTCGAAGACGAGAATCTCCCCTTCGGTGTCGGCGACGATGGCGACGGCGCCGTCGGCGGAGAGGGCCAAGGGGCCCGGCGGCGTGTCGAAGGTGGCGAGCGTGTCGAAGCTTTTCAGATCGACCAGGCGGACCGTCGCGTCGATGGCGCCGAAAAGGGCGAAGCGGGCGTCGGGGGTCATGACGGCGTACCCGGCCCCCCCCTCGTGCGACCAGAGCGGTATGTCGGGTCGGGCTGCCTCCCAGAGTCGTACGTAGCCGTCCCAACAAAGGGAAAGCAACATCGTCCCGTCGGCGGAGCAGGAGAGGGCGGCGACCCAATCGTCATGCCCCGGCAATTCGCCGGTGATGGTTCCGTTGGCGCCGTCCCACAAGATCACCGAACGATAACCACCGGTGGCCAGAAGAGACCCGTCGGACGAGAGGGCTACCGACGTGACCGACCGGGGGCCATGCTTCATCGAAAGACGTCGCTTCCCGGTGGCCGTATCCCAAAGGGTGGCGTGATGATCATCACCGCCGGTCAGCAAGAGGGCGCCATCCCCCGAGAGGGCCACCGACGTCAGCCCTCCCTTCTCCGCCGGGAAAGTTCCGGTGGCGCGACGGGCGGTCGATCTTCGTTCGGCGGTCTCTTCCGACGTCGTGTCGGCCAAGGCTTTCACCTCGCTATCGGCGCCGACCGAAGCGAGCGCGTCGGCCATGGCCGGGAGATCGTCACGCTCCTGGTGGACCAGCCCCAGATAGCAGGGCGCCGTCGAGTCGTGACCGTGCGATTTCACCGTCTCTTCCATCAACCCGACGAGCGCCGCATCGGTGATCCGCCCCAGACGCCAGAGGGTCATGCCGTAGTTAAACGTCGCTTCCGGGTGATGCGGTTCGTTGGCCAACGCCTCGGCCCAGAGAGACATCGCCTCTCGTCCCCGCCCCAGATCGAGGAGCGAAATAGCCCGGTTGTTCAAAGCGGCGGCCGTGTCGCGGCTGACTTTCGGATAGGGGCGGGGATAGCTCTCGCCGGTAACTTCGCGATAAACCTCTTGTAACCGGTCGGCCACTTCGGCCATATCGGTGGGGCGCGCCGCCGTGTCGACCTGCAAAATATCCTTCAGCAAAGCGGCCACCTTCTCCGGCATCCGGGGGCGGCCTGTCCCAGCCGTTTCGTCGGCGAGGTAGGCCGACAGGGCGTCGCGGGCCGCCACCCCGCTCATCCAGGTCAACTCGCCGGTGTAGATCTCCAAGGCCGATACGCCGTACGACCACATATCGGTCTTGTGGGAGAGGGGCGCCTTTTCCGCCTGTTCCGGCGAGCAGTAGGCAGGCGTCATGCCGCCGAACGCCACCAATCCATCGGCCCCCTTTTCGAGCGACGACCCACGAGCCTTGGCCAACCCGAAGTCGGTCACTTTCGCCGCGCCGTTGGCCGTCATCATCACGTTGGCCGGTTTCACGTCCTGATGGACCAACCCCCGCTCGTGGGAGTAGGCCAGCCCCCAGGCGAACTGGATGAGGACATCGATGATGTGGACCTGATCGGTCAGCTTCCCCTCGGCGATCCAGTCGGAGAGCGAGCCGCCATCGACATACTCGGCGAAAACCCGAGGGATACCGCCGAGACTCCTGACGTAGTAACAGCTGACCGTGTGGGGATGCAGGCCGAGATTGACCCACGTCTCCGATTCCCGAACGAACGTCTCCGCCCCACCGGCCCGTTCCAGCTCTTCGGGTTTGGGGCTCTTTACCGCCAGCTCCACGTTCCATCCACGATGGAGAACCTTATAGACTTTCCCCATGCCCCCCTCGCCCAGCGTGCCGATGACATCGTAGAGGCCCAAGGATCGAATCGCCCTCGTTCCATTCCGCCGGAACCGACGATTCTTCGAGTTGCCCCCCCCCCCGACACCGTCGCGATCATCTTGTCGATATTCGGATCGCTATCGTCGAAGTGGGGGAGACCGCCACGCGTCGACATGACGGTTGGCGCGTCGTCATCGACGGGAGGGGCCTCCACGACCGTCTCGCTGACGTCGGCCACGACCGTCTCGCTGACGTCGGCTACGACCGTCTCGTTGACGTCGGCTACGACCGTCTCGTTGACGTCGGCTACGACCGTCTCGTTGACGTCGGCCACCACCGTTTCGTTGACGTCGGCTACGACCGTTTCGTTGACGTCGGCTACGAACGTTTCGCTGACGTCGGCGATCTCGGTCTCGGCGGTTTCCGGTTCATCGGTTTCGTCATCGGTGTCTTCGGCCACTCGGGTGCTGGCGGCGCCCCCGGTGGGCGCCTCTTCTTCGTCGTCGCCGAAGACGACGGTCGGGGAGGAGGCCGTTTTCTCTGTCGTCGCTAACGGCGTCTTTTCCACTTTCGGCGGGAGGGGAAGGCCGGTCTCGGGTTGAATGCGGAACCGCCCTGAACAACGGCGGCATCGGGCGGTCCGGCCCAGCAGTTCGTCGTCGACGTCGATGTAGCGGGCGTTGCAGTGAGGGCAATGAAAGGTTATCGGCATTGAGGCTCCCGTTGGCTATTGCCGTTCGAGGATGACGGTTTCGAGGCCGACGTTCGGGGAAGGTTTTCCTTCGCCGCGCCAGTCGATGATGGTGACAGTGACGTTGTCTTTCCCCCCGGCGGCAAGGGCGGCGTCAACGAGATGTCGGGCCGCTTTGTCGGGGGCGTCGGCTTGGGTGAGCAATTCGTTGAGCGTGGTGGCTTCGATCTCTCCCGTCAAGCCGTCGGAACAGAGTAAGAATCGGTCGCCGGGGGAGAGGGGGACGATGGCCACGTCGGGGAGGGGATCTTCGAGCATCCCGACGTAACGGGTCAGTTGGCTCCGGCTCGGATGGGTACGGGCCGCTTCTTCCGATAGTTCGCCCGAATCGACCAATATCTGGGTTACCGAATGATCGCGGGTTAAGAGGCTCACCTTCCTTTCGCGGGCCATGTAGACCCGTGCGTCGCCCAGATTGCCGACGGCGGCGGTTCCGTCGGCGGCCAGCGCGAAGATAACCACGGTGGCCCCCATCCCGTTGTAGCCGGGGGTTCGGGCGCCCGATTCTTTCACCGTGTCGGAGATGGTTCCCAAAGCCCTGCGGATCGTGTCGGCCAGCTCTTTTCCGTGGAGCCGTCGGGGATCGGCGATCATTTTGGTCAGAATCGCCGGGAGGGTCTTGACCACGATGTCGGCGGCGAGAGCCCCGCCGGGGCGTCCCCCCATGCCGTCGGCCAGTACGAACAGCCCCCGGTCGGGATCGTTGTAGGTTGCGTCTTGATTTTCGCGCCGTACTTTCCCGGTGTCGGTATGGCTGGCGTAGGTCAGGCGATACATGGTCGTTTCCCTCATAACGTCGGAAGGATAGCCGCCAGGGCGTCGCGCAAGTCGGCGGCCCGTTTGAAGGGGATATCGGGATTATCGACGAGGGCTTTGTCGATCAGCTCGGCCAACGGCGCCGGGATCGACGGTTCCCGTTCGCGGATCGGGACGGCGGGGGATTGGAGGACGATCTGCCACGGGTCGCGTCCTTTCAGAAACTTTCGCGCCAGTTTGCCGGTCAGCATGTTGTAGAGGGTGGCCGCCGCGCTCCAGACATCGACGTCGGGACGGGCGTATTTGAAATTAATCACCTGCTGACGGGGCATGAAAAAGGGGGTGCCGATGACCGAGCCGGTTCGTGTCTGTCCCGACAGTCCCGCCATGTCGAACGCTTTGCCGAGCCCCATGTCGGCCAGTTTGGCGACGGTCCGGTCGCCATCGGCGGTCAGGAAAATATTCGCCGGTTTCAGGTCGCGGTGGACCAGTCCCATGGCGACTTTGGTGTCGCCGTCGGCGGTGGTGTTGGTCAGTTTCGCCGTGTGGGCGTATTCGAGTCCGTCGAGAACCTGGAGTATCAGCTCCACCGCCTGTTTGGGGGGAATCTTCCCCCCCGCCCGTTCCATCAGTTTATCGGCGGAACCGCCGTCGCAGAATTCAAGGGTGAAGTAGAAGACCCCGTCGGCGTACCCCGAGTCGAGCAACCGGACGATGTTCGGATGGTCGAGGGCGCGGGTATTCTCCACTTCACGAAGGAACATGTTTCGGGCGTTTTCGTCGGAAGCGACCGCCGGGAGCATGACCTTAAGGGCCACTCGTTGGCCGGTCTCTTCGTGTTTGGCCAGATAGACCGCCCCCATGCCGCCTCGTCCCAGTTCCCGTTCGATCTGATATCCCCGGATGGCTAACGCCTCTGGCCGTTTTTCGTCGGCTTCCTCCATGAGCTTGTTGACGATTTCGAGGGGATCGACCCGGCAATCGGCGCAGATGAAATCGCCGTGGCGCCCGTCGCCGATCTCGGTCGAAACGTCCTTGCCGCAACGGGCGCAGACCGGGCCGATCAGTATGTCGGCGGTGTCGGCGGAGGAGTCTCCTTTTCGACGGGTGGTCTGTTCGCCGTAGTGGACTTCGCACAACGGGACGCCGTTAATCTTGAGCCGTTCTTTTTTCTCCGGCGGGATAGCGGCGTTGCAGACGGCGCAGGCGCCGGGTGAATCGACCGAGACGGTGAAGACGGTTCCGCCGAGGGCGATCTGGTCGCCGTCGTGCAAATCGTATTCGGGGAACTCGGAGACGCTCATCTGACCCGCCGGGGAATGGGCTTCCCGTTGGCCGATCTTCTTACCGTTGACCGCCGTGCCGTTGAGGCTTCCGAAATCGCGAACACGGATGTCGGGGGGGTTCAGGTCGAGCAGGCAATGGTTCCGCGAGATGGTCCGATGCAGGTCGTCGTCGGGGAGACGTATGTTCGCGTCGAGTCCCCGTCCGATGAGGACGGTATCCCGACCGGTGTAGTCGAAGGTCTTGCCGTTGAGCGGACCCTTCGTGATGGTCAGGCGAATGCGAGACGGCATCGGTTCTCCCCATGGGTGGCGTAGCGTAATCCCCCCCTATAAGGTACTCAAAAAACGATGGTCATGGAAGGGCGATTCTTTTAACCAAAAGCTGAAGATCGTGTGAGGAGAAAGCGCCTAATATCGGGCGATAACAAAAGAGGAGCATGATGCGACCCGTGGAGAAAAAAGCGAGGCTTGAAGAGCGGCAGAACCAGATATTATCGACCATCAGCCACGATTTGAAGTCACCGGTTTCGGCCATGGTCGGGTTCGCCAACCTGATGAAATCGGAGTTGGAAGAAGGCCCCCGACAAGAGCGCCATCGAGGGTTCCTCGCCCGGATCGCCGACGCCGGGATGCAGACGTTGGCGTTGATCGACAGCATCCTTGTCATGGCCCGTCTCGAAGCGGGGCGAGAGCCGATCGATCCGGTCCGGATCGATGACCCGATGGCCGATTTCGCCGATACGGTGACGATGTTTCAAATGGAGGCGCAGGCGAAGTTGATCACCCTTACGTTTCGCCCTCTCACCCCTCTGCCGCCCGTCTGTTGGGACATGGGACATATCCGGTATCGAGCGTTGAACAACGTTATTAGTAACGCTTTGAAGTTCACTCCGACCGGAGGGAGCGTCGATGTTACCGTCGCCGAAGAAGAGGGGTGGGTGACCATCACCGTGGCCGACACCGGCCCCGGCATTCCCGAAGGTGAAGAGGAACGGATATTCAGGATGTTCGAGCAGGTCGATCTGACCAGCGTCAGAACCCACCGAAGCGCCGGGCTCGGTCTTGCCAACGCCCGCCATTTCGTCGAACTTTCGGGGGGATCGTTAACCGCCGTCAACCGGGACGAAGGAGGGGCTCGCTTCGTATTTCGATTGCCGGTGGCGCCGAAGAACCGATTTCAGGCCAGCGCGTAGGCAAGCAAGGTCGCCTCGTCGTCAAGGAGGGGCGAAGGCGCCCCCTCGGCCACCATCTTCCCGTCGGCCATGATCACCGCCCGATGGCAGAGCCGTTTGACCAGATCGAAATCGTGGGTGGCGATCACCTTCCCCCCCGGCAAGGTGGGCAAAAGCTCGATCAGCTCTCGCCGCCCCTTCGGATCGAGCCCCGCCGTCGGTTCGTCGAGCAGTAACAACGGCGGACCCATCGCCAACGCCGTCGCCAACGCCCCCCGCTTTCGTTGACCGTATGAGAGATGGAACGGATGAACTCCCTCCTTCCCGCTTAACCCCACCGCCGCAAGCGACGCCGTCACCCGGCGGTCGATCTCGTCGGGTGGGAGCCCCATATTCCGCGGGCCGAAAGCGACATCCTCCCCCAACGTCCCCATGAAGAGTTGATCGTCCGGGTTCTGAAAAACCAGCCCCAGTCGTCGTCGCAGATGCGTTGCGGCCCCTTTGGTTCCGTCCATGGGGAGACCGTCGACAACGATCCGGCCTTCATAACGGATAAGCCCCGCCACGGCCGAGAAGAAGGTCGATTTCCCCGCCCCGTTGGCCCCCACCAGTCCGACCGTTTCGTTTGTGGCGACGGTTAACGATGCGCCGTTAAGGGCCATGGCGCCCGAAGGGTAGCGGTAGGTCAGAGCGTCGGCGGTGAGGAGAGAGGCGTCGTTCATCCCAACCCTCGCATCAGCCCGATGAGAGCGATCAAGCCGACCACGATCATCCCGTCGTTGAGAGTGAACGGCGTCCGGTCGTTGAACGGCGTCCCCTCCCAACCCCGCAACAGCATCGCCCGATGAACCCGTTCGGCCCGTTCGTAGGAGCGTAAGAAGAGAGTCCCGATGAGCCGCCCGATGGTCGACGCCCCCAAGAGGTTCCGGGCGCCGTACCCACGCACCGTCGCCGCCTGTCGCATGGCGACCCCTTCTTCGGCCAAAGTGGTCAGATAGCGAAAGGTCATGCCGGTGACCATGATCAACGTCGCCGGAACATGGAGCCGTCCCAATCCCCCAAGGAGCGCCGGGAGGGGATGGACCGCCGTGAGAGTCAGCAAAAAGAGGGCGGCGGTCATGCCGCGGGCCATGGCCCAGAGAGCGATGGCAAGGCCGACGGCGGAGCCCTCCGGGTGGAAGGGCGCCATCGCCAAAAGTCCCCCCATAAACGGGGTGACGAACGCGAGCCGAAGAGCCAGCGGCAGATATCTTCCCGAAAGGGTGGCGAGGGTGACGGCGAGCGTCGCATGAAGCCCCAACGGGAGCCATGCCCCTTGCGGTAAGGTGGCGGCGGAGAGAGCGGCCAGAAGGGCGCCGACGAGAGCGATGGCCGGATCGACCGCTCCTAACGGGCCGTCGCCGGTGGCCGGTTCGAGACCACGAGCCAGAAAGCCGTGTCGGGTCACCGCCCGGTCCGACGTCGCAAGACGACTCCCAGCCCGGTGGCGATGCCGAAGACCGCCAACGTCCCGATAATCCCCGACAGACGCATGGCGGTCGCTTCGTCGTCGATACCGGGGATCGTGTAGTCGTTCAACGGCGCCGTGTGGAACGACATCTCGGGAGCGTCTCCGTTCAACCAACCGACCGCCGCTTCGAGGCCGTCGGGGGCGGTCGAAGAATAGGGGGAGAGAAGGCCCGCAAGAACCAAAGAGATGACGAGGGCGGCGAGGGTGAAGCGGATCATCTCACTCTCCCCCCGCCAAGACCTGCGCCGGTTCGACGCGGAAAAGGTCGGGGCGCGCGGCCGAAACCGCGTTCAAAGCCGCCACGGTCACGAGCGCCTCGCCGACACCGATAACCGCATGGACGCTGGTCATGGCGAACATCACCACCGGCATCGGCGCCGTCCCCGACCAGCCGACGCAAGCGGCGGTTGTTATGGAAGCGGCGACCACCGAGACCCACGACGCCACCCCGACGGCGACGTTCTGCGATACGCCGGGGACACGAAGAAGAGCTTTATGGGTCAGCAAGGCCGAACCGATGCCGACCACGCCGAGATTGAAAAGGTTCGCTCCCAGCGCCGTGATCCCCCCGTCGGCGAAGAGAAAGGCTTGCAACGTCAAGATGACGCCGAATATCAGAATCCCCGGCGCCCACCCCAGCAGTAACGCCACCAGCGCCGTCCCCATAAAGTGGCCGCAGGTGCCGCCGACGATAGGGAAGTTAATCATCTGCGCCGCGAAGACGAAGGCCGCCGTCACGCCGAGAAGCGGAACCTGATGGTCGGTCAGGCTCTTCTTGCTTTCGCGCAAGGCCCAGCCGGTGGCGACGGCGCCGACGGTCATGGTGGCGCCGATGACGGGGGGGCTTAAAAAACCGTCGGGGATATGCATGGAAACCTCAATGGTACGTCTGTCGTAATACTATCGCTCGAATCGTACTACCGCAAGAGGGGGCCGGGTAGTACCGGTCGGCTTATGGCGGGACCATGGTCACGGCGCGGCGCTGGTGGAGAGGGTCGCGTGGAGCACCCCTTTCAAACGTCCCATCCGGTCGGCGATGGAGCGGATATGGTCGGCCTTTCCCCGGATCATGATCACCTCGGCGCAGAGATCGTGCGACAGATGAAGATGGGTCGACGCCAGCACGTCGGTGTGATGGTCGTGCTGGATATCGGTCAGCTTGTCGCCTAACCCACGGGTGTGATGGTCGTAGAGCAGAGTGACCGTCCCGAGGGTGGTCTCGTTTTTCTCCCACGCTTCGTTCACCAGCCGGTCGCGGATCAGATCGCGAATGAACTCCGACCGGTTGGCCTCGCCACTCTCTCCGAGGAGCCGGTTGAGCTGGTCGTAGAGATCGCGGGGGAGGGTGACGCTGGTGCGGACAAGATCAGACACGGCAAGCCTCCGGATGTATGGGGGTGACGCGGCTACTCTTTCACACCTGCGGTCGGCCCGCAACCGTAAGGAACCTTCCCAGACCCAAACGCCCGAACGGCAAGACACAAATGTCCGAACGATGGGGCTCCTTCATATGCAACACATTGTATAAGCGTCGAAAGCCATGTGGCACGGGTTATGCTCTTTAAGTGTGCAGATGCTAACGGGAGACCCGATCATGGAAGCCACCGAACAGAAATATTCGACCCGCTTTGTCGAAGCGGGCGCCGCTCTTACCCATCGGGGGGCCTTTTTTCAGGAGGAGGCCAACAACCGTGGGCTCGCCCTGATCGAAGCCCGTCACGGCGATACGAAGCTCTTCTTTCTCGTCGAACCGGAGGAGGAGAAGATAGTCGAAGCCCGCTACTTCACCTATGGCGGAACCCGGTCGATGGCGGTGGCGGAGGCTTTCTGCCTTCTCGTCGATCATGGTCCCCTCACCGCTCTGTTCACGCTGTCCGGAGAGATGGTTGACCGGGCGTTGCGGGACGATCCCGACACCCCGTCGGCCCCTTTAGCGACCTTCGACGGGGTGCGCCATCTTGCCCAGTCGGCGGAGGCGAATTGGGAACCGGCCAAAATCGTTTGGCACGCGTCGCAGGTGATCCGGGCGCAACGGGCCAATGAGCCGGTGGCCGACGACCCGGAGGCGTGGTTGAACCTCCCCCCCGAAGAGCAACTTATCCGGATCGACCGGGCGCTTGACGGGCGGGTTCGCGACTATCTGCAAGCCGAAGGGGGGGATATGGAGATTCTCTCCGTCACCGACGGGAACCGGGTGGAAGTTCGGTTCTCCGGCATGTGCGGTTCCTGCTCGTCGTCGTCTGGATCGACTCTCTACGCCGTCGAAGAGTGGCTGCGGGAAAAGGTCTATCGCCGGATCAGCGTCATCCCGGTATGAAGGAGTCTGTATGAACGAACCAGTGAAAACCGGAACCGTGGCCGAACTGTTGGCCGACCGGGAATATAAATACGGCTTTACTACCGACGTCGAGATGGAGACCTTCCCGCGCGGTCTCAGCGAAGAGGTGGTGCGCAAGATCAGCGCCCTTAAGGAAGAGCCCGACTGGATGCTTGAGTTCCGGCTGGCCGCCTATCGGAAATGGGTCACCATGACCCCGCCGACCTGGGGGCATATCGACTTTCCCCCCATCGACTTTAACGACGTCATCTACTATTCGGCGCCGAAAAGGAAACCGAAGTTGGAGAGCCTCGATCAGGTCGATCCGGCCATCCGGGAGACTTTTGAGAAACTCGGCATTCCGCTGGACGAACAGAAGCGACTCAGCAACGTCGCCGTCGACGCCGTCTTCGATTCGGTCTCGGTGGCCACCACCCATAAGCGCAAGCTGATGGAGGCGGGGGTCATCTTCATGTCGATGCAGGAGGCGGTGCGAGAGTACCCGGAGCTGGTGAAAAAATACCTCGGCTCGGTGGTCCCGGTGGGGGACAACTTCTACGCCGCGTTGAACTCGGCGGTCTTCTCCGACGGATCGTTCGTCTACATCCCGCCGGGGGTGGAATCTCCCATGGACCTCTCCACCTACTTTCGGATCAACACCGAAGAGGCCGGACAGTTCGAGCGGACCCTCATCGTCGCCGCCCCCGGGGCCAGCGTATCGTACGTCGAAGGATGCACCGCCCCCCAGTTCGACACCAAGCAGCTCCACGCCGCCATCGTCGAGCTGGTGGCCGAAGAAGACGCGACGATCAAATACAGCACCGTCCAGAACTGGTACCCCGGCGATCCCGAAACCGGCGCAGGGGGCATCTATAACTTCGTCGTCAAACGGGGCAAATGCGCCGGGGCGCGAAGCAAGATCACTTGGACCCAGGTCGAGACCGGTTCGGCGATCACCTGGAAATATCCCTCCTGCATTTTGCAAGGGGACGATTCGGTCGGTGAGTTCTACTCGGTGGCGCTCACCACCGGCCGCCAACAGGCCGACACCGGGACGAAGATGATCCACCTGGGCGAACGGACCCGCTCGGTCATCGTGTCGAAAGGAATCAGCGCCGGTCGGTCGTCGAACGCCTATCGGGGCCGGGTCTTCATGGGACCGAACGCGACGAGCGCCCGGAACTATACCCAGTGCGACTCGATGTTGGTCGGCGACCGATGTTCGGCCCACACCTTCCCCTACGTCGAAGCGGCCAACCCGACCGCAAAGATCGAACACGAAGCCTCGACATCGAAAATCAGCGAAGAACAGCTCCTCTATTTTCAGCAGCGGGGTATCCCCCGCGAACGGGCGGTGGAGGCGATCGTCAACGGCTTCTGTCAGGAGGTCTTTCGTACACTGCCCGACGAGTTTTCGGTAGAGGCCGAGCGACTGCTCGCAATCCGGCTCGAAAACGCCGTCGGCTAAGGAGAATGAAATGTTAGCCATTAAAGATCTGCATGCGACCCTCGACGGGAAAGAGATCATCAAAGGACTTTCTCTTTTCGTACCGCCGGGAGAGGTTCACGCCGTCATGGGGCCCAACGGCTCCGGCAAATCGACCCTGTCGAAAGTCTTGGCCGGCTATCCCGACTACGTCGTCACCCATGGCGAGGCGACCATGGACGGCGCCGATCTTCTGACCATGCTCCCCGAAGAGCGGGCCGTGGCCGGGTTATTCCTCGGCTTTCAATATCCGGTGGAAGTTCCCGGCGTCAACAACGCCGAGTTTATGCGGATGGCGGTGAATATCCGTCGGGCGGCGCATGGCGAGGCGGAGTTGGACCCGTTCGATTTCGACCAGATGATGGGGGAGGCGATGGCCTCCTTGTCGATGGACGACAAGTTCCGGGAGCGAGACGTCAACGACGGCTACTCCGGCGGAGAGAAGAAGAAAAACGAAATCTTGCAGATGACCCTCCTGAAGCCCCGCTACGCCATTCTTGACGAGATCGATTCGGGACTCGACATCGACGCCCTCAGAGTGGTGGCCGCCGGGGTGGAGCGACTCCGGTCGAAGGAGCGGGGGATCATCCTGATCACCCATTACCGCCGGTTGCTCGATTATGTTCGACCCGACCGGATTCATGTGATGAACGCCGGGCGGATCGTCCGAAGCGGCGGTCTGGAAGTGGCCGAGGAGCTGGAGACCAGCGGCTACATAACGGCGGAGGTCGCGTAATGATCACCCCGAAAGAGCAAGAACGGCTCGACGATGCGGCCCGTCGATTCGCCGAACGGCACGAGGCCACCGCGACGTCCGGTATGAACGTCGATCTTCTGACACTTAACCGGGCGGGCGCCGGGAGGGTGCGTGGTCTCGGCTTTCCCCATAAGGCCCATGAACGTTTCACCTATATCGATACGAACCCGTTGGTGGAAACGGAGCTGTCATGGAGTCCGTCGCCGCTCGGCGCGGTGACCACCGTCACCAACGGGCAGGTGATTATCGCCGGGGGACGTTTCGTCTCTCGGGCCGGATCGTTGCGCACCCACCCCGGCGCCACCGTGCGGCCGTTGGGGGAGGCGTTGCGAGAAGAGCCGAAGCTTAACGCCCTCTTGGCTTCCCGTGGGGTACAAGAAGAAGACCTCTTCGCATCCCTTGCCGAAGCGGCCGCCCTCGACGGGGCTATTATAGACATTCCTGCCGAGAGCAGCGGGTTCGCCCCTATCAGCGTCGATATCGTCGGCGAAGGGGATGGGATCGCCCATCCCCGGATGGCGGTCCGTATCGGCGACGGGGCGAAAGCGACGGTGCTCATCCGCACGCTCGGTGACCGGGCCGGTTCCTATGAAAACGGTCTCATCGATCTGATCGTCGGCGAGAACGCCATGGTCGAAATGCTCATCGTGGGGGACGACCATCCCGAAGGACGACGGTTGACCCGCTATCGGGGCGGGGTCGGCGCCGGTTCGTCGATAACGATAACCTTCCTGACCACCGGCGCGTCGTCGTCCCGCATCAGCTTCGACCTTGGCCTCGACGGTCCCGACGCGTCGGCCACGGTGGCGCATCTTTCGACGCTGGTCGGATCGACTCAAGCCCACGTCTGGGGTCGGGTGGCTCATAACGCTCCCCGCGGCAAGAGCCGGATGCTCTTCAAAAACGTCGTGGCCGACACCGCTCGCGCTTCGGTCGATGCGGCGGTGGTGGTGGCGCCGCACGGAAACGGCGCCGTCAGCCGGCAAGAGGTCCATAGCCTGCTACTCGATCCGGGAGCGCGGGCCGACGCCAAACCGACCCTCTCCATCGCCAACGACGACGTGGTCTGCTCCCACGGCGCCACCGTGGGGCAGCTCGACGAGGACGCGCTCCTTTACTTGCGAAGCCGCGGCGTCGACGAGACGACGGCCCGCTCGACGCTCATCGACGCCTTCCGCCGTGAGGTCGTCGGCATGGTGGAGCACGAAACGTTGCGGGGGGTCGCTTTCGACGCGTTGAAACAAAGGGGGCGATCATGAACGCTCCGACCGTGACGGGACATGAGCATGACGTTACGCGGCTGCGTCATCAATTCCCGATGCTCTCCGCCATGGCGGGAAGCGTCCCCTTCGCCTATCTCGACAACGGCGCCACCACCCAAAAACCGCGAAGCGTCATCAAGCGGATGCGCGACTTCGACAGCCACGAGTACGCCACCGTTCATCGTGGCTCCTACGAACTCGGCGAACGGGCCACCGCCGCCTACGAAGAGGGGCGGGCGACCATCGCCCGCTTCATCGGCGCCGCCGCCGACGAGTTGGTCGTCACCTCCGGCGCCACGGCCGCTCTTAATCTGGTCGCCCGGTCGTGGGGGGACGCCAACCTCGGCCCCGGCGATACGATCCTCGTCACCGGAATGGAGCATCACGCCAACATCGTGCCGTGGCAGATGACCGCCCAACGAACCGGCGCCACCGTGGCCGCCATACCGTTAACCCCCTTGGGCGATCTCGATCTGGAGACCTTCCGACGACAACTGCGCGACCGGGTGAAGGTGGTCGCCGTGACACAGGTGAGCAACGTCTTGGGGACGATCAACCCCATCGGAGAGATCGTCCGGGAAGCTCGCGCCGTCGGCGCCGTCGTGGTGGTCGACGGGGCGCAGGGGGTTGGGCATACGGTCACCGATGTGAAAGCGATGGACGCCGATTTCTACGCCTTCTCCGGCCATAAAATGTATGGCCCCACCGGCGTGGGGGCTCTCTACGGCAAGCGGGAGGCTGCTCGCCGCCATGCCTCCACTTTTCGGCGGCGGCGACATGATCCGCAAAGTGACGCTGACCGGCGCCACCTACGCCGACGCCCCCCATCGGTTCGAAGCGGGGACCCCTCCCATCACCAGTCTGGTCGGCATGGCCGAAGCGGTCCGGTTCATCGAGGAGATCGGGTTCGACGTTATCGAAGCGCGGGAGGCGCATTTGACCGCGCATCTGCTCGATCGGTTGGGCCATGTCGACGGGGTGACCATCCACGGCTTTCCGCGCCATCGCGCGCCCATTGTTTCCTTCTCCGTGGAGGGCGCCCATCCGCATGACGTCGTGACGTTGCTCGACGCCGATGGATTGGCGTTGCGCGGCGGCCATCATTGCGCCCAGCCGTTGATGGAGAGCCTCGGCGTTCCGGCCACCACTCGCGCGTCGCTGGCGTTTTATAATACCGACGAAGAGATCGAACGTCTCGGAGTCGCGTTGACGCGACTGGCGCGGATGTTCGCATAAGGGGGGGAAATGGCATACCGCGAAGATCTCTATAAAAAAGTGATTCTCGATCACAACAAGAATCCCCGCAACTACCGGGAGATCGCCGACGCCACCCATCAGTGCGACGGCGCCAATCCGTTGTGCGGCGACGAAGTGACCGTCGCCCTGACCGTCGGCGACGGAGTCGTCACCGATATCGCGTTCACCGGCCACGGTTGCGCCATCTCCAAAGCGAGCGGGTCGATGATGACCGAAGCGGTGATGGGGAAAACCGTCGAAGAGGCTCACGCCCTGTTCCACCGGTTCCACGCCCTCGTCACCGGCGAGGAAGAGGGAGGCGATCTCGGGAAGCTGGCGGTCTTCACCGGCGTTCGGTCGTATCCCTCACGGATCAAGTGCGCCACCATCGCGTGGCACGCCATGCAATGCGCGCTGGCCAAGGAGGAACGGGTATCCACCGAATAGAGGGTGATACAATCTTCGTCAGACAGATTGATGACGGAGATACGACCGAGATGAGCCAGCCGCGACCGTTTCTGATCGACAACCGATGGATATCGACCGATGCGATCGCGTCGGTCATAAATCCCGCCAGCGGAAGGGCCTTCGCCACCGTCTGCCAGGCCGGGAAGAAAGAGGCCGAGCAGGCGATTAAGAGCGGTCTTGCCGCCTTCGCCAAAGTGCGTCGTCAACCGACCCACGAAACAGTCGCGACTCTTTTCCGAGTGGTAGCGGAGTTAAAAGCCCGCCGGTGGGAGTTGGTCGAGACCATCGTCGATGAGGCGGGGAAACCGGTGGCGTTCGCCGAGACCGAAGTGAATCGGACCATCACCACCTTTACGCTCGCCGCCGCCGAAGCGGGGCGCATCGGCGGGGAGTATATGCCGCTCGACGTCGACGCCGGATCGACCGGGCGGATCGGCGTCACGAAGCGGGTTCCGGTCGGGCTGATTCTCGGCATCTGTCCCTTCAACTTTCCGTTGAACCTCGTCGCTCACAAAGTCGCCCCGGCGTTGGCGAGCAACAACGCCATCATCATCAAGCCTGCGCCGCAAACGCCGTTGACCGCGCTTCTGTTGGGCGAAATCTTGCTCGATGCAGGGGTCCCCCGCGGACAAGTGAATATACTGCCGACCAGCAACGAGATCGCCCAATCGTTGGTGGAAGACGACCGCGTCGCAAAGTTGTCGTTCACCGGTTCCGTCAGCGTCGGGTGGCGCCTCAAATCGTTGGCGGGGAAGAAACGGGTGACGTTGGAGCTGGGAGGGAACGCCGCCGCCGTGGTGATGGACGACGCCGACCTTTCGTGGGCCGTTCCTCGGTTGGTGGTGGGGGCTTTCGGCTACGCCGGGCAGACCTGCATAGCGGTGCAACGGATACTGGTGCAACGAAACATCTACGACCGGTTCATGAAAGCGTTCGTCAAAGAGGTGAGAGCCAAAGCCATCGCCGGAAGCCCGAAGAAACGGGCGACGCTCATCGGCCCAATGATCGACAAGACGGCGCTTGACCGAACCGACGCGTGGGTGAAAGAGGCGATAGCCGCAGGGGCGAAACTCCACACCGGCGGGAAGAAGAAGGGGCGTTGTTACGAGGCGACCGTTTTAAGTGGAGCGCCGAAGAACGCGAACGTTGTCTGTCAGGAAGCCTTCGCCCCGGTGGTGGTGGTCGAACCGTTCGGGACGATGAAACAGGCCATCGACAAGGTCAACGACTCCGCCTTCGGGTTGCAGGTCGGCGTCTTCACGAACCGTATGGACGACGCCTTATATGCCTTCGACGAAGCCGAAGTGGGGGGGGTCATCGTCAACGACTTCCCGACGTTCCGGGTCGACAGCATGCCCTACGGCGGCGTGAAAGAGAGCGGCGTCGGGAAAGAGGGAATCCGCTCGGCTATCGAAGAGATGACCGAGGTCAAGCTGATGGTGATGTGGAGATAAGGAAATGCGATGCACCTACGACTTAATCCATTCCCCTGAGATATGCCGTCACTTAGGGATTGGGGCAACGGTTGTGTTACTTGCTCATGATTCCCGATCATGGAGCGTTCGCTCCTATCTGGATGGGACTGACAAGGCAAAGTATCCATCTCGTGGCGACTTCCCTGCGGAATGGACGATGAGGAGACTGTTTGATGGCTCGGTTTCTCGACAAACGGTTGATCCACACAGGACAACCGACATCGCTTATTGGACCAATCTGATACGGCAGGAAAACATTCGGCTGGGGTTAGCCTGATATATATACCGCCGGGTCTTGGTTGGCCCGGCGGTTTTATTATCTGCGCTTGGCGTACTACGCAGAGGCCGCTTCGGCTTTATGCCTTGCCATGAACCGTTCTTTCTCGCGGCGGTCGGGCCAGATGGCCATGATTCCCCCCAACGTCATCACCACCCCCCCCCCCCAGAGCCATTTGACCAGCGGGTTGATGTGGACTTTAAACGTGGCGGAACCGTCTTCGTTCAGCGCGGCGAAGATGACATACAAGTCTTCTTCGTAGGTCGTATGGATCGCCACTTCTGACGTCGGTTGCGGCATCATCTCGCCACGAATCGATTTCATGTAGTGGGTGTTCCGTTCGGGCCGGACCCAACCGATCTCTTTGCCGGCCCGTTTCACCAACAAGGTGGCGGTCGCTTCTTCTTTGGTCTCGACTTCCCGTTTCCACTCGAAGTTGTAGTAGGTCAAGGCGTAGTCGTCGATGGTTAACGTGTCGCCGGGGAAGAGGGTCGCTTCGGTCTCTTGGTTAAACGCTGCGCCGGTGAAGCCGACGAAGGTCAGGATGACGCCGACATGGACGATGTATCCGCCGTAGCGCCGCTTGTTCCGCCAGAAGAGGTTCAGGAACGCCTGCCAATAATTCTCCTTACCTCCAGCCGCCCGGGCGGTGACGCCGCGGACGATCTCGATGCCGATGGTGGCGGCGACGAACGAGCAGAGGGTCAACGAGAGCCACGGCATAAACGAGGTGACCCCCGCCGCGCCGATGACGACGGCGGCGACGATGGTGACCGACGCCGGGGCGAGGAAGTTTTTCTTGAAGTTGGCGATGCTCGCTTTCCGCCACGCGATCAGGGGGCAGATGCCGGTCAGCACCAGCAGGGCCAGCCCGATGGGGACCATGACGGTGTTAAAGAAAGGGGGGCCGACGGTGATCTTCTCGCCCCGCACCAGTTCCGAAATCATCGGGAAGAGGGTTCCCCAGAAGACGGTGAAGGCGGCGCCGATGAGGATCAGGTTGTTGAAAAGGAACGACGCTTCCCGCGACAGCATCGAGTCGAGCTTATACGGCGATTTCAGCAACGACAACCGGGTGACGATGAAGTAGGTCGAAACCAGTATGGTGAGAATCAGGAAGACGCCGAAGTAGACGCCGACGGTCGACTCGCCGAAAGAGTGGACGGAACTGATCAACCCGGAGCGGGTGATGAACGTGCCGAAGATGGTCAAAATGAAGGTCAACGCCACCAGGACCATGTTCCAGGTGCGGAGCATATCCTTTTTCTCTTGGATCATTACCGAATGGAGATAGGCGGTGCCGGTGAGCCACGGCATGAACGAGGCGTTCTCGACCGGGTCCCATGCCCAGTAGCCCCCCCAACCGAGTTCGACGTAAGCCCAGTTGGCGCCCAGGATATTGCCGATGGTCAGGAAAAGCCACGCGAAGATGGTCCAGCGGCGGGTGGTCCGTATCCACGTATCGCCCAGTTGGCGCTGGACGAGAGCCGCCAGTCCGAAAGCGAAGGGGATGGTGAAGGCGACGAACCCGACATAAAGGGTGGGGGGATGGAATATCATCCCCGGGTTCTCCAACATCGGGTTAAGGCCGTAACCGTCGTCGGGCAATACCGGCATCCGGGCGAAGACAGGGCTGGCGAAAACCATCAGGAACCCGAACAGCGACAGCGTCGCGCCGATGATGGCGGTGACGTACGGCATCAGGTTCCGGTTCATCTCCCGGTTCTGCAGCACCACGAAGACCGTGAAGAAGGAGAGCATCCATGCCCAGAGGAGGAGCGATCCTTTCTGGCCGGCCCAGAAAGCGGTGATCCGATAGACCGGATGGAGGTCCCGGTTGGTGTAGCTGTAGACGTAATCCAGCGAGAAGTCGTTGCCGAACAGGGCGTAGAGAAGGCAAAAGGAGGCTAACGACAGGAGCCCAAAGGCGGCCAGCAGGGCATACTCGCCACTTTTGACCATCGCCGCCACCCCCGCCTTGTCTCCCACGATGGGGGCGACGGTGGCGTAGAGAGTGGCGCCGAGCGCGAGAATCAGGGAGAACTCACCGATTTCGTTCATGAGGGGATGGTTACCTTTCCTGTACGATCAGGCGTCCGTTATGGCGCCGGTTGTCTATGGGTTTGGGGGCGCAGCGGTCAGACCGGTTCTTCAACGTCTTCTGCGGCGTTGTAGCGGGAGGGGCAACTGGTCAAGACCCGGTCGGCCACGAAGGCGCCCTTGTCGTTGAACCGTCCCTCCACGATCACTTTCAGATTGGTAACCATATTCTCCGGCACGGCGCCCGGTTGCATCAGGTCGGGGAGGACTCCCTTATGGAAGACCGCCACCTTGTCGGCGCAATCGGGATTCTTTTCCGGGTCTTCGAGGATATTGAAGGTGAACTGGAGATTCTTACCGTCGTTGACCACCGAGCCGGGCGCCACGACCCCCTCCAGCCGCAAGGAGCGGTTGGTGATGGAGCTGGCGTCCATATTTTTCGCTTCGCAGACAGTGACGTAGTAGCTGGCGCTGGTGTCAATGGCCGAATACATAAGCGAGACGATGGCCACCACGATGAGAGCGGCGCCGATGAAAATCTTCTTCTGGGCCTTTCCTGCGCCACCCGTCGGGGCGGGCGCCGGAGTGTTGGTGTCGGTCATGGGCGAGTACCTTTCCGATCAAACTGCTTAAGAGGGATATCGTACCATTAGGCCGGGTACGGCGTAAAGAAGAGGCCGTCAACGGACCTTCAGCTTGGCGAAGATGAGGAGCGGAGCCCCGACCACCCAGCAGAGACCGAAGAGAGCCTCTTTACCCAACCCCATCACCGTAAAGCCAAGGGCTTTCGACAGAAGCGGCAGGGAGAGCAAAACCCAGCCGAGGGCCATGAGGGCGATCTTTTTGGCGCTCATTAACGGGAAGACCTTTCTAGGGGAAATGGCCCTCTTTATCGAAAGAGGGCGAGGCGGCGAAGACGCCGTCACGGTACGTCAACGGGGGAGCCCCTAAAGCGCTTCATCGTCAGAGTGAGGGGCGTCGGCGTTTTTGTCCATATCGAACCGGGGGATACGCCAGATAACCGGCGTCTCCTCTTCATCCCGTCCCAGATAGAGCCCCCACATGGCGCCGTGATCGCCGGTCAGGAGACAAAAGCTGGTATAGGTATGGCTCTCCCCCGGCGCCAAAGTCGGTTGTTCGCCGACCACGCCGTCCCCTTCCACCGTCTCGATCTCCCCGTCGGCCTGTTTAATCATCCATTTTCGCCCCAAAAGCTGCACCGTCTTCTCGCCATGGTTGTTGATCTGGACGGTATAGGAAAAGCCGCAACGGTGGCTGGGAGGGATCTGATCGTCGGGAATCGGATGAACCCGGATGATATCGACCGAGAGTCCGGGAGTGCTGTCGAGGTCCATGCCGGGTCGGTTCCTTTGCCATTAACGAAGTGCCGGGCTCCATTGTACCATCATCCCCCGACGGAGCGCCGCATGGTACGATGGGGAAATATAAAAGAGAGGGATTCGATGAGCGACGAGATCGAACGCCGCATAAGCGAACGGGACGAGCAAGTCTACACCAATCTGGTGATGATGATTCAGGAAGGGATGGACTTCGTTCGCTACACCCCCCGGCTTCTTGACTTCTCCACCACCGGCATGCGGTTCGAAGAACTCCCCGAACCGGAGATACGCGTCGGTCAGAGTGTCATTGTCGAGTTCTGGTGCGGCGATCCCCCCGCACAACGGGTCATCGATGGAACCATCGTCTGGGTCACCGATAACGGCGGCAAAATAGAATTCGGTGTCGAGTTCGTCGATGAGCAGGACGATATCGTCCACCCCCACTCCTGATCCATTAAACCGGCAGGTCGTGGAAAAATTCCTCTTTTGCGGCGCCCCTAAAGAACCCGGTCAACGCTGAACATGCTCCAAGGGTAGTCGAGGAAGAGCCGCACCTCCTGCCCCTCGTCCCCGGTGGCCGCATCGATACGGATCGTCACCCCAGAGAAAAGAATCCGAAATCCGGCCCCCACACTTGTCTTGAAATCCTTCGTCAAGTCGCCCGACGCGTCCGCCACCGTCCCGGTCTCGGCGAAGAGAGCCAGTTGGATGTTAGTCCGCAATCCCTTCAGAATGTACCAATCCATCATCGTCGCCTCTTCCGTCAGATTATGACGATACTCGGTCCCGACGAAAAAGGTCTGACCCGCCGCGAAGCGCTCCATCGGATAGGAACGGAGCCGTTGCGTACCGCCAAGCCCGGTGGCTCGACCGTAACGATTCTCCGCCACGATCTCGTCGATCAGCTTCTCTTCGGCGTTACGACACTCTTGCGCCGAGATCGGATCGCCGATCCGATCGCATTGCAAACCACGCTCGCGGCGAACGATCTCCCGGTCGGTCTCCCCGGCGGAGCGGATGAGAGCGGTGGAGTAGAAAGCGTTAAAAGCCAAGACGTTTCGCTCGCCGACAGGAAGATAGCCGGTCAAGTTAACGTCGAGCGTGTCGTAATCGGCGCCCCCGTTCCGGTCGGCGAAAACCATCCGATCTTTGATCTCGAAGCGAACCCCACGGCGGGGGTCTTGCCGGTCGTCGGTGAGGTCGAGCCCGAATCCGAGCGAGAGCCCTTGGAAATACTTAAGGTCGGTATCGACGTTGGCGAACGGGTTTCCATCGGCGTCGAGAACCCGGTTGAGCCGTTGACTCCCGAACCCGTAGCGAGCGTAGAACTCGACCATCCGCTCGAAAAAGGTGAGGGTCGTCTGCCCTACGGTGATATCCGACTCGACCTCAAGATGGAGGACATCGTCCCGGGACGAGTCGATCCCGCGACGGTAGCTATTGGGAGCCACTTTGGCGGTGTAGTTAGCCAGATCGAAGATCAGCCGCTCGTCGATGACATGGTAATTGAGAACCGCCGCGCCGGTCGCCTCGAAGTCCCCCCGGATGGCGAAACCGGTGACGTCGGTGTCGCTCCCGGCGATGTTGGTGGCGGTCCCCCCGCCGCCGTAGGCCGAACCGATGCCGGGTACCTTGCCGCTGATCGGGTAGATGAAATAGCCGAAATCGGTGGGGAACTGGTCGCGGCGCCGCTCCACGCCGAAGAGTGTTCCCTCATCGGCGGCCAACGCCGGAGCGACCAGTAACAGCGAGAAGACCCATCCACACAGCGATCGCATACCCCCCCCCGCGCCGGTCATATCGTCGGCGGTGTTAAAAGGCGTTGCGCGTTAGAGGAGAAGATCGCCTCCTTCTCCTTTCTCGTCAACTTCGCCGCCGTGACCGCTTTCTTCTGTTCCGCCACGATGTGGGCGCGGTACCCGGTGTCGGGGCGGAGCATGCTGTCGGTCCCGAAGAGAATCCGCTCGGCGCCGTAGACATCGACCGTCCGCCGAAAGATCGTCGCCAACGGCATGATCTCCGGCAAAAACTCTCGCCAGTTATTCGTTCCCGACGTATCGATGGAGACGTTCTGGGCGTGGTAACCGAGCATCAAGATTTCGCGGAAAAAGCCGGCGCCGAAATGGGCCACGATGAAATTCGTGTCGGGAAAGAGGCGCGACGGCAGTTGCAGATCGAGTGGGTTCGTATAGCGATAGTCGGCCACCGGCGCCGTGGTGATCCCAAAATGGATCAGCGCCGTCATGCCGAGTTCCCCCAAGGTTTCATAGAGGGGGAAGAGCCGTTCGTCGGCCATGGAGATATGCGACAGCGACGGGTAGAGTTTGACCCCGACGAACCGGGGATTTTTAGACCGCCACCGTCGCACGTCCCTCAGCGCCTTTTTCGTATGCGGTTCGGCGAGGAAAAGATAGCCGCTGAACCGCTCCGGCGCGATGGAGATGAACTCGTCGAGTTCGCCGTGGGAGCCGCCGAAGATCGGTAAGAAGCAGGCGTGATCGACCTTGGCCCGATCCATTTCGTCGATCCACATGGTCGCCAGCTTTTCGACCGATAGCGGTTTGAGCCACGCCAAAAGTTTGGGAGAGAGAAGCGCCCCCCCCTTTTTGAACGCCCTCTCAAACGCCGTTGGGTAGCGCTTAACGAAAGCGTCGGCGGTCAGTTTGGCCATCCGGTGGGTGACGAGGTGGACGTGGCTGTCGATGAGCATGAAAATATTCTATCCCGAATGCGCTCCGCAGGCGATTCGGATACACTGAAAAAAAACAGCCGGAAGATTTCGCCATGTCGCATGAGAAAGGGGAGGCGCCGCTCGGCGCCGGGGAAGAGGGGGCCATACTCTCCGCCCTGTTCGCCGCCACCGGCGCGTTGACCCTCATCGTCGACGCCGAAGGGAACGTCGGCAAGATCAACCGAGCCTTGCGCGACCGACTGGGGCTTGCCGAACGGCAGGTCGAAGGGCGCCCCTTTTGGGAAGTCCTGATGCCGGGAAACGAGGGGGCCAGCGCCCAACGGGCCTTTGTCGCCGCTCGTCGTAACCGGGAAGGGATCGACCCACGCGCCGGGGTTTGGCATAGTCCCGATGGGGGACGGGCCGACGTATCGTGGTCGATGGCGCCGGTGCTCGACGCCAAAAGGAGCCTCAAGCTGGCGGTGGTTGCCGGGGTCGATCTGACCGATCATCTGCAAGCCACCACCCGGCTGGCCGAAACCGAACGGCGATATCACGATCTGCTCGACAACCTGCGCGACTACGTCTACACCCTCTCCCCCGACGGGAAGCTGGTGACCATCAACGCCGCTTTCGAGACCATCACCGGCTGGAAGCCGTCGGAATGGATCGGGCGGCATTACTCGGAACTGGTCCATCCCGACGATCTCGCCTCGTCCGAAGGAACCTTTAACAAAGCCCTCTCTTCCAATCTCCCTCCCCGTAACCAGATGCGGATCAGGAAAAAAGGGGGGGGCTACGTCATGCTCGAATTCTCGGGGCGCCCCCTGCTGGAAGACGGCCGTGTCATCGGCGTCTCCGGCATCGCCCGCGACGTCACCACCCGGGTCGCATCGGAAGAGCGATTGCTCAAAGAGAAACGACGGGCGGAAGAGGCCAATCGCCTCAAAGACCAGTTCCTCTCGTTGGTGAGCCACGACCTTCGCTCCCCCTTGGCCGGGGTCATCGGCTTCTTGCGGTTCCTCGACGAAGGGGTCATCGACCCGGCCAGCGACGAAGGAAAAGAACTCATCGGACGGGCGCTCGGTTCGTTGCAACGACTTTCCAGTATGGTAGAGCGCCTCCTCAACGTCGGTCGATTGCAGAGCGGCAAAATATCGCTGCTGGCCCGTTACCTCTCCCTCTACACCCTTATGGAGAAAGTCTTCGACGATCATCGGACCGTGGCCGAATCGAAAAGGGTCAGCTTCGTCAACGAGATCCCGGTCGACGCCACCGTCTACGCCGACCCGGAACTGCTGTCGCAAGTCTTCGCCAATTTGGTCACCAACGCCGTGAAGTTTTGTAGCAAAGGGGAGTCGGTGCGGGCCTGGTTCCCCTCATACTCCGACCATGTCGTCGCCCTCTCCGACAACGGCCCCGGCATCGCCCCTTCGCTCATCGACGGACTTTTCGACTCCGCCTCGTCGACCACCACAAAAGGGAGCGCCGGGGAGACCGGGTACGGACTGGGGCTTCCGTTATGCGCCGGGTTGATCCGAGCCCATGGTGGCGACATCGAAGTGAAATCGACAGTCGGCGCGGGGACCGACTTTTACATCAGCCTGCCGGTGGAAGGACCCCGCATCGCCCTCGTCGGCATGGACAGCGAAACCGAACGACAGGTCACCGAAGTGTTGGCGCCCCTCAAAGAAGTGACCGTCGCCCCGGTCGGCATGGAAACCCTCGCGCCGGAGCTTTCGGCGTGGCTGGTCCATATGGTCATCGTCGACGCCCGGACCGACCGGGATGGCGGCTTCGGGCTGATCGAGCGGTTGCGCGATCTCGACGCCGGGAGGAACGTACCGGTGATCATTCTCTCCGCCACTCCCGACGGCGATACCGCCCGGAGAGCCGCCCTGCTGGAAGGGGTCCGGCTCTGTTTCGTCATGGGGGATGGAGGGCCACTCCGAGAAGCGGTGACGCAAGAGCTCTTGCGTGGGCATAATTAGCATATAACGATCATATAAATAGGCGCCCGTTTGGCGGTCCCCATTGCTCCCAGCCGTCGATAGGTTTACATTAAGAAGATGCGGCTATCACGACAGTGATGTCCTGTAATGCCGGGAGTCGGACACGATTGTCTGGCAAGAGACGAAGGATGCGAAAGCGCATCGGCAACGTATTGTATTGCAAAGGCTCCGATGGGTAAGTCGTGGCCTGCATTTTGCTACCACACAAGGGACGGGTCATTCCGGCCCAGCAGGTCATGCGACCCAGCGAAGTTTGCACGAAGGAGATTGAACGTTGGACAGTAATTTTGGCTACACCGATACCGTCATGGACCACTTCTCCAACCCCCGCAACGTGTTGCAGGCGCCGGAAGAGGAATATGGCGCCAGTGGCGTTGGCATGGTAGGGAACCCGACCTGCGGTGACATGATGAAAGTCTGGATTAAGGTCGATGAGGCCGAGCGGATCACCGATCTGAAATGGAAAACCTTCGGGTGCGCCTCGGCCATCGGATCGACCTCCATGATGTCTGAGATGGTCACCGAAAACGGCGGCATGAAAGTTGACGACGCCTTGAAACTGAAACCGGAGAACATCATGGATCGTTTGGGCGGACTGCCGTCGATCAAGATCCACTGCTCCGTGTTGGGGGATAAAGCCTTGCGGGCCGCTATCCACGACTATTTTAAAAAGACCGATCAGGAAGACCGGGTCGAAGTGAAAGAGGCGAAAGTCATCTGCCACTGCCTCAACGTCACCGATGTCGAGATCGAAGAAGAGGTTTTGGAAGGGGTCACCGATTTCGAGACCCTGCAAGAGCGGACCAAGATCGGTACCGGTTGCGGCGGATGCCGGAATCTGGCGGTCGAGACGTTGGAGCATTACCGGGCCAAATATTTCGGGTAAGCCGATGGCCATACTGAAAGTCGCGCAGATGGGTCACCCGGTGTTACGTCGGGTGGCCGACGCCGTGGCGCCTCAAGATTTGGCCTCTGATGAGGCGCAACGACTCATCGACGACATGATCGACACCATGCGCGAACTCGACGGCGCAGGGCTCGCCGCCCCGCAGGTTCACGCGTCGGTACGGATCGTCGTCGTCGAAGGGGGAGGGAGCAATCCCCGCTATCCCGACGCTCCCCCCCATCCCCTCACCGTATTGGTCAACCCGACCATCCGCGCCGCCTCCGGCGAGACCGACGAGGACTTCGAAGGGTGTCTCTCTGTCGAAGGACTCGTCGGCAAAGTTCGTCGCCCCGTCGCCGTCATCATCGACGCGCTCGATAGGGAAGGGGAGAAAATCACCATCGAAGCCGAAGGTTTCACCGCCCGCGCCTATCAGCACGAGTTGGATCATTTAGACGGAGTGCTGTACGTCGATAGGCTTGTCGATACGACGCAACTTTATTTCAAAGACGAATTCGTTCGGTACGGACGGGGGGGAGATGAGGAGGAGTGATTGAGTCTGCCTAAAGAAAAAGTTTGCTGAATTTATGGTAACAGTAACTGCGATCGATTATGCAAGGAAGCGATATGTCTAAACAAAATGCCAGAGGGGGTAAAGCAAAGGCGAGCAAGTTATTGATAAAATTGCTGCGGATGGAAAGTTGAAAGCGCAAGGGAAAGTACGATAGCGACCGTCTCACCCCGTGTAGCCCTCATCCCCCCCCTCCCCACAATTCAGATAGCTTTCGGTTTCCCTCCCTGCTACCATCCGCGATGGCGCGGCGCTCGATCATGACGCCGTCGCATTTATTCCATACGTGAGGAGTCGCGGAAAATGGGGTCCAAGTCTAAAGTGATGTTGTTTGCGGTGATGGTGTGCGGGTTCACCTTCGGCGCCAATCCGGCTTTCGCCGGGCAGTATCATTTCTTCGTGGAGAACGCCACCGACACGAAAATCGTCGGACTGGAAGCTTCCGAAGACGGGGAAACTTGGGGTACGTTCGATCTCGGGAAGGGGATCGGCGCCGGTAAGACGATCAAGCTGGTCTGGAACGACTCCACCGACGGTCAGTCGTGCGAACAGATGCTCAAAGCGATCTTCGCCGACGGTTCGGAGAGCGAGTCGGACGTGTTCAATTTCTGCGAAGACCTCGACGACCCGATCATCTTCGAGTAATCGTCACCCCTGTGGCTTTCGGCGATGTCTGGTCGCCGGAAGCCTGGTGGGGGCGTTAGTTGCCAAGTTCTTGCGGCCAGCAACTCTTTTCTTTACATTCATCCTTTAGGCTGGCACAAACTTCCTTGACCAAATCACATAGCTTTAACGCAGAGACGTGTTCATGAGTGAATTGGTGACGAGCCATATAGCCTTGGTTAATATCATCTAGGGTGATAAATGGCGCGACAAGGGTGGAGTAGTTTTCGTGCACCAATCCATTTCTAAGCTCATCATATATTTGATGAAATCGATCCGGTGCGGGGGCGCTCCGGGTCGTGAAGCGACAGCTGAGCTGTCTGCTCGCGGGTCGGATCGTGTGAGGAACCGCCGATGGTGTTGGGGGCCGCCCGAGCCGGACTCCGGTTCAATCACACGGTTTCATCCGAACTTTCGGGACGCGCCACCCATCCTTCCACGACAGAAGCGCACCCGCTAGAGGGGTGACGATTTGTTCGGCGAAGTCTTCGACGAGTTTCGGGGAGTGGGCCTGGATCACGATGTAGCTGGTGCCGTTGTCCTCGCGGCGGCGTTCGAGGGTGTCGCGGATCTCGCTCGCGGAGCCCGTCAGGAAGAGCGCGCAGTCTGCGACTTCAGTGGGACTCAGGCCCGCGTTGGCGCCGAGCCCTTTCCGCATCGCGCTGACATCGTCCGCGATCGCGACGGCGAAGATCAGGCCCGTGAATTCGATCGCGTCATCGGGGCGACCCGCCGCAGCCGCTGCTTCGCGCACGCCGGCGGCCTTCTCGCGCACGCTTTCCGGGGTGAGTTCGCGCACGAGGCTGCCGTCGACGCGACCTGACCGGATCGTGGGGTTGATGCCGACGATGTCGGCGTGTCGGCCCGCGACGCCGAACAGGCGCGGCCCGCCGCCGCCGATCAGGATGCGCGGACTCGGGATGTCGGCCGGCGGCGCCGCCGCAGCGATGTCCTTCACCTGGTAGTGCCGGCCCTCGAACGTGGTCCCGGCTCCGGTCCACATGCTGCGGATGATCCGAACGGCTTCTTCGAGGCGTTCGATCCGGATGCCGGGGCGGTCGTACGGGATCCCGGCCGCCGTGTAGTCGGTCTCCATCCAGCCGGCCCCGATCCCGAACTCATGACGACCGCCGGACACGAGTTGCAAGGTCGCGGCCGCCTTCGCGAACACGACGGGGTGGCGGTAGTCGACGTCGTACACCAGTGAACCGACATTCAGTCGTTCCGTCGCGGCCGCCATCGCCGTCATCGCCACGGTCGGGTCCCATTGATCGCTGAAATGGTCGGGCCAGAACGCGGTCGAGTAGCCGAGCGCTTCCAGCCGGCGCGCTTGTTCCTTCCAGCGGCCCGGGTCGAGGCTGTGGAACTGCACGCCGAAGCGGAACGGGCGCTTCATTCGCGCGCCCGTTCGAGGTCGGCCACGAGCGTGCGGCTCGCCTGATAGAGAAAGAGCGCACCGACCACGCCCGCCACGGAAATCGTCAGCAGTGAATAGCGGATCGCTTCGGCACCGTATTGCGGTTCGTAGAAGTCGTTCAGCACCCCGACGAGCAGCGGCCCGAGCCCCGCGCCGACGATGTTCACGATGAACAACAGGATCGCGGCTGCGGTCGCGCGCATGCTGAGTTTCGCGAGGTTCTGGTTCATGGTGTGCATCGCGGGCACGTAGACGTTCGACAGCAGGTAGAACGGAAAGAAATACAGGAACGCGGCAGCCGATTCCGTCGCGAGCAGGAACGCGATCCCGAGCGGCATCGCGAGCAGCGTCAGGATGGCGGGCAGCCGCAGGTACCAGCCCGCATCCTTCGCGCCGACACGGTCGAGCAGGCTTCCGCCCCCGTACGATCCGATGCTGCCCCCGAGCCCGACCACGACCGCGAGCCCCAGACCGATGTCGAGCGGCGCCATGCCGTGAATGCGCCCGAAGAACGGGTAGCCCCACATCAGGATCCCGTAGCCGAGGATCGACAACAGCGACGAACCGATCACGAGGTTCACCCACGACGATGAGAAAGTCACTGGTGATCCGATTTTTGATGTAACAAATGAGGACGGGGTCAGAAACAGACTTTGGAAGATCTCAGATCCTGAAGTTTTGTCATTGATTGGAAGTCATCTGGAAGATAAGAGTCTTTTAATCGCAGACGGCCACCACCGCTATGAAACAGCAATTGAATATAGAAATATACAGCGAGAGGCAAACGGCGGGACTTCAGAAGATGAACCATACGAATATGTAATGATGTTTCTCTCAAATGCTGAAGACAAGGGACTTATAATCAATCCTACACACGGAAGCAGTTAAAAACATTGGCGATATGAACCTTGATACTTTCTTCTCTAGATTGAGTGAAGAGTTCAATATCGAGAAAATGCCATATGATAAAGGCATATCCAATATTGGTAATGAATAATTTACAATTCTCACTAAAGACCCTGAATTTGTTTACAGAGTCTCCGTTAAAAATAGTGATATTGATGCCCCTAACAAAATGGCAGTAACTCTCTTACACAATAATGTTTTCAATAAGATTATTGATGAAGATAATGCAGGTATTCTCTTCACTAAATTCTTAGATGAGGCAGTAGATGTAGTACAAAA
>CALOCG010000026.1:0-190901 GCA_942491805.1 Nitrospinota bacterium | reverse complement strand
GTAATTGTTAACGCTTCTCGGTTTGGCAAGACATGTCAACTTTACAGATCGAGTGACTAATTGTTTATGGACCAAAGATTGTCGATATCATACCAAACATGGTAGCTCGAATGATGAGACATGCTCAGTCGTGTTTAGGCAAAGACCAAAGATCGGGGTATTTTTGTCAGACTCAGCATCATTTTACACGATATAAGGCGGCCAGAAGTCGCCAGTAGTCATATGCAAGCATGTATTCAGTCTCAGATAGCCGTTTTTTGTCGTGTGTTACTGAAGGCGAGAAGATTACGATTACTATACGAGACTATAAAACCGGTAAACGTGCCGAGTTTCCAGCAGTGCTCAGGCGGAAACGTTGAGGTTTCCACCTTTGCCGGTAGCTTGAGCTTTCACGTCGTCGCTATCGTCGTCGTTCTCCGGCACGCCGTTCGGTTCCGCCGCTTCACCGGTCGCTCCGGCGGAAGGGGGGGCGCTTTGTTTTAGCGATGTTAAAAAGCGGGGAAATCTTCTCATCGCGCTTCCAACGACCTGGGGGAAGCCGTTGCGATTGCATGGTAAAAGAGAGAAAATAAAGGCTTCGACCAAACTCGGCGATTCGTTCGTCGTGACCGACAAAGGAAAGGCGCCATGCGCAAAGAGAAATATGTGATTTTGTTGGGGGACGGCATGCCCGATGGCGCCGAGCCGACGCCGCTGATGGCGGCGTCCACGCCGAATATGGACACCCTCGCAAGGGAGGGGACCGCCGGATCGGTGAAGACGACGCCGGACGGGTTCGAGCCGGGATCGGACGTCACCAACATGGGGATCATCGGCTACGCGCCGGAAAAGTATTACGCCGGTCGCGCTCCGTTGGAGGCGGGCGCCATGGGGATCGATCTCGCCCCCGGCGACATCGCGTTTCGGTGCAACCTCGTTACGCTCAAACCGACCGCCGATGCGGTGGTGATGGACGATTTCTCGGCCGGCCATATCGAGACCGAAGACGCCCAAGCGATTGTGGAAGACCTGAACAAGGCCCTCGGCGGCGAAGGGATCTCCTTTCATCCCGGCGTTTCGTACCGGCATCTGATGGTTTGGCGCGGCGGCGAAAAAGATATGAAGACCACGCCGCCCCATGACATTTCGGATCAGGACATCCGCGACGCGTTACCGAAAGGCGAAGGCGCCGACCGGCTCCACATGCTGATGAACGAAGCGCAGATGTTCATGAAGACCCATCCGGTCAACCTTCGCCGGGTGGGGGAAGGGAAGAAACCGGCCAACAGTGTTTGGTTCTGGGGGCAGGGGGGGAAACCGTCCATGCCGACGTTAGGGGAGCTGAACGGTCTGTCGGGCGCCATGATCACCGCCGTCGATTTGATGCGTGGCATCGCCACCTTCGCCGGGATGAAGGTCGTCAACGTTCCCGGCGCCACCGGTTGGATCGACACCAACTACGAGGGGAAGGCGCAAGCTTGTCTCGATGCGTTAAACGAAGTCGATTTCGTCTATCTCCATGTCGAAGCGCCCGACGAGTCGGGCCACGCGGGGGATTACGAAAAAAAAGTACAGGCGATCACCGATTTCGACGCCAAGGTAATCGGTCCGGTGATGGAGGGGATTCGAAAAGCGGGGCACGACGCCCGGGTGATGGTCCTTTCCGATCATCCGACGCCGGTGGCGCTCAAGACCCATACCCTGGACAAGGTGCCGTTTGTCATCTGGCCGCCGTTGGACGCGGGGGGGGCGGAACAGTTCGACGAGCGGATCGTCGCCGATCCACCGGTGACGTTCGAGTCGGCGGTGGCCCTCTCCCACTATTTCGTGGAAGGGAACAGGCCCGAATGACGCCCCGACAAAGCGAGAGGTTTATCTAGATGCCGCTAATCGTTCAAAAATACGGCGGTACTTCCGTCGGCTCGCTGGAGCGGATCCGGCACGTGGCCGAGAAGGTGGCGAAAGCCAAACGGGAGGGGAGCGATCTGATCGTCGTCGTCTCGGCGATGAGTGGCGAGACCGACAAGCTGATCGCCATGGCCCACCAACTCTCGCCCGATCCGTCGGAGCGAGAGATGGATCTCCTCATGTCTTCCGGCGAGCGGATCAGCGCGGCGTTGCTGGCCATCACCTTAAACGGCATGGGGGTTCCGGCCCAATCGTTCACCGGACGGCAGATCGGGATGATTACCGACGCGGTCCATATGAAAGCCCGCATTCGACGGATCACCGGCGAGAAATTGCATGACGCTATCGACCAAGGGAACGTCTGCGTGGTGGCCGGGTTCCAAGGGATCAACGCCGATACCGGCGAAGTGACGACCCTCGGTCGCGGCGGATCGGACACGTCGGCGGTGGCTATCGCCGTCGGGATGAAGGCCGACTGTTGCGAAATCTACACCGACGTCGACGGGGTCTACACTACCGATCCCCGCATCGAACCGAAGGCGCGCCGCATCGACGTCATCTCGTTCGACGAGATGCTCGAAATGGCCAGCCTCGGAGCGAAGGTGTTGCAAACCCGCTCGGTGGAGTTCGGGAAAAAATACGATATGCCTATCTGGGTCAAATCGACCTTTATCGAAGGAAAGGGAACGCTGGTGACGCACGAGAATCGTGAGATGGAAGATGTGGTGGTCTCGGCGGTGGCTTACGACCGGAACCAGGCGAAGATCACCGTCCGGGGGGTTCCCGACACCCCCGGGATCGCGGCGAAGATCTTCTCCGCCGTGGCGGCTCACGAGATCAACGTCGATATGATCATCCAGAACGTCTCGGTGGAGACGGCGACCGATCTTTCGTTCACGGTGCCGAAGAACGAAGTGAAAAAAACGGTGAGAGCTATCGAGGAGGTCGTCGCCGATCTGGGCGCCACCGAGGTGACCGCCGACGAGAATATCGGCAAGGTCTCGATCATCGGTGTCGGCATGCGAAGCCATACGGGGGTGGCCTCGAAGGCGTTTAACGCGCTGGCGGCCGGCGGGATCAATATCAAGATGATCTCGACGTCGGAGATTAAAGTCTCCTGCGTGGTCGCGGCAGACGAGATCGACCGGGCTGTCCGCATCTTGCACGACGCTTTCGACCTCGCTTTGCCAGCGGAAGAACGTGGCCGCTAGGAGGCTGACCGCAGAGTAAAAAACCGCTTTTTGAAAAAAGCGGGACGAAAACTTTCATCCCCCTCAATCCGGGCGCGGGAAAGACCGGACCGTTTCCGCCAGGAGGGGGAGAGCGCCCTCTCTCCTCGTCCCGCGAAGGGTGGGGCAATGACGAATGACCATGAATGACGCCGCTCATGCGGCGGGATAGATGACATGTCGAAAAAAGTTCTCTTGTACGACACCACCCTGCGCGACGGGGCGCAGGCCGAAGAGGTCGCCTTTTCGCTCGACGATAAATTGCGGATCGCCGAAGCGCTCGATGGATTCGGCATCGACTATATCGAAGGGGGATGGCCCGGTTCGAACCCCCGCGACGCGGCGTTTTTCGACGAAGTGACCAAGCTCAACCTGCGCCACGCCAGAGTGGCCGCGTTCGGCGCCACCCATCATCCGAAGAACAAACCGGCCGACGATCATAACGTGAAGCTTCTGCTGGCGGCCAAGACCCCGGTGGTCACCGTCGTCGGCAAGAGCTGGGACATGCAGGCGACCCACGTTCTCGGCGTGTCGCAGAAACGAAACATCGAGCTGATCCGCGACACCATCGGCTATCTTGCGACCCGCGTCGACGAAGTGATCTTCGACGCCGAACATTTCTTCGACGGCTACAAGGCCAACCCGGCCTACGCGTTGGAGAGCCTCGCCGCCGCGCTCGACGGGGGGGCGCATACCGTGTGCCTCTGCGAGACCAACGGGGGGGCGTTGCCTCACGAAGTCGAAGCGATCGTCACCGCCGTGGTCGCCGCCTTTCCGAAAGCCCGCATCGGCGTTCATTGCCACAACGACGCCGACACCGCCGTCGCCAGCTCCCTCGCGGCGGTACGGGCCGGGGTTCGACAGGTGCAGGGGACCGTCAACGGCATCGGCGAACGGTGCGGTAACGCCAACCTCTGTTCGATCATCCCCAACCTGCAACTCAAGATGGGGTACAAAGCCGTTCCGGCGGCCCACATGAAAGGGCTGCGCGACCTCTCGGTGTTGGTCTACGAACTGGCCAACCTGTCGCGCCGACCCCATCAGCCGTACGTCGGTCGCTCCGCCTTCGCCCATAAAGGAGGGATTCATGTCGCCGCCGTCAGAAAGCTTTCGGTCAGCTACGAACATGTGAAACCGGAGAGCGTCGGGAACCGGCGTCGCGTTCTGATCTCCGACCTTTCGGGGAAAGGGAACGTCTTGACCAAAGCCGAAGAGTTCGGCATCGACTTGAACGGGAAAGACGACACGACTAAAGAGATCCTCGCCCGGCTCAAAGATCTCGAAGCCTGCGGGTTCCAGTTCGAAGGCGCCGAAGCCAGCTTCGAGTTGCTGATGCGGAAAGCCCTCGGCGAATGGAAAGAGAAGTTCGTTATCGAACGGGCCCGGGTCGTGAGCAACTTCGCCGATCTGCGCGGCTCCAACTGGGCCGAAGCGGTGATCAAAATCCGCCTCCCCGACGGTTCGTCGGCCCATGCCGTCGCCGAAGGGAACGGTCCGGTTAACGCGCTCGATCAGGCGATCCGGCAGGCGTTGCTCGGTTACTACCCGCAACTGGCCGATGTCGAGTTGCACGACTTTAAGGTCCGTCTTCTTGACGAGCGAACCAAAACGGCCGCCGTCACCCGCGTCCTCATCGAGTCGGGCGACGGGAAGAGTCGCTGGGGAACCGTCGGCGTTTCGGCGAACGTCATCGAAGCCGCTTGGGCCGCGCTGGTCGATAGTCTCGAATACGCCCTCCAGAGGCGGGGGAAGAAAGGGCGTTCGACCCGGAAGACGAAAAAGAAATGAGCGAGATCGTCGAGTCGAAAGAGACCCCCACCGCCCCGCCGGAAGAGAAGGCGGCCGCGGTCAACAAGATGTTCTCCGCCATCGCCCCCCGCTACGATCTGCTGAACCATCTTCTTTCGTTCGGCGTCGACCTCTGGTGGCGCAAAATCGGGACCGACGCCTTGGGCCCCATCGTCGCCGGAGAGAAAGCGTTCGACATCGCCTGTGGTACCGGCGACTTCGCCTTGGCCATCGCCAAGAAGAATCGGGAAGCCGACGTGGTCGGCGCCGATTTCGTCGAACCGATGGTCGAGATCGCCCGGCACAAAGCGGCCGACGCAGGGCTGGCCAAACGGGTACGGTTCGAACAGGGGGACGCCATGAACCTTCGTTACGACGACGGTTCGTTTCACGGGATCACCTGCGCATTCGGCGTTCGTAATTTCGGCGACCTGCAAAAAGGGTTAAACGAAATGGCTCGGGTCATCACCCCCGGCTCGAAGATGGTGATTCTCGAATTCACGCAACCGACGAACCCCCTCTTCGCCGCCTTTTATAAGTTCTACTTCACGAAAGTCTTGCCCTTCCTCGGCGGGCTGTTGTCGGGTCGCCGGTCGGCCTACGAATATCTACCCGACTCGGTTTATAAATTCCCGGCGCCCGACCGGTTCATGGCGATGCTGGAAGAAGCCGGACTGGCCGACGTCTCCGTGCGGCCCCTTACCTTCGGCGTCTGCGGGCTGTACGTGGGGACGAAACGCTGACGATGATGAGAAACGTTGAGGGCATAAAAGAAGTGGTTGTATGGCAAACGAAACAGCCCACCTGAAAGAACGCCTCGCCACCGTCTGGGCCGACGCCCGCAGGCGGCACGACGCCGGGTCCACCGGTTGCGAGGTCGCCGCTCTCCTTTGCGCCGGGGTCGACGACACCCTCGTCGAACTGTTCCATATGGACGGCGACCCGCAAGGGGCGCTGGTCGCCATGGGGGGATACGGCCGCGGGATGCTCAATCCCCATTCCGACGTCGATATTCTTTTCCTGATCAAAGAGGGGCAGTCCCCCCCTCATCGGTTGCTGGCCCATCTGTGGGATCTCGGCATGAAAGTGGGGCACTCGGCCCGGACCGTGGCCGATACGTTGGCGATGGGGCTGTCCGATCTGACGGCCCGAACCGCCATGATCGAGTCGCGGTTTCTCACCGGGGACAAAGATCTCTTCGACGAGTTCCAACGGAAATACGCCAAGAAGGTGACCGGTTATCGTCCCGACCTTTTTCTCGACGCCAAAGTCGAAGAGATGGTTCGACGCCAGGATCAGCATGGGCGCTACGTCAAACTGACCGAGCCGAACCTGAAAGAAAGCCCCGGCGGGCTGCGCGATTATCACACCGCCCTTTGGGTGATGGCGGCCAAAACCGGCGCTCGGACGATAGAAGAGGTGGTGGAGCGTCAGTTCCTCCTCCCCGACGAAGCGGCCCCGGTGGCGGCGGCCCATTGCAAACTGATGCGATTGCGCAATGGGTTGCACTTTCGGGTCGGCAAAGCCAGCGACGTTCTCTCCCACGCCTTCCAGGCCGACTTGGCCCGGTCGGAAGGATACGAAGGGGAGAGCGACAACGAAGCCAGCGCCGCCATGATGGCCGACTATTACGAAGCGGCCGAAGTCGTCGAGCGGTTCACCCATCAGATGATCGACTTCGCCCAGCAGTATCAGAAACGACGCTGGTTTCGCTCCGTTAACATCGACAACGACGGGCTGATGAGCGACGGGCGGAAACTCTACGCCCAAGCCTTTCCGCCGCAACGGTATCAAGAGCGCCCCACGCTTCTGTTCCGCATCGCCCGACGCCTCTGCGAAGAGAGGCTCGACGGAGCGCCGAATCTTTTCCGGGGTCTTTGCCGCGTCGCCAAAGAGGCGCCCGACCTCTGGTTCGCCGGCGTCGAAGGGGGGCGTCTGTTGATGGCGATACTCCGCCTTCCCCACGCGTCGCTGGCGTTGCGGCTGTTTCACGCCACCGGCATCCTCACCCGCCTCATCCCCGAGTTCGGGCCGATCACCCGTCTGTCGCAGTTCGACATGTTTCACCGCTACACCGTCGACGAGCACACCCTCCACACCATCCGCAAGCTGGAAGACATTCCGGTCGGCGCCAGCGTGGACGATCGGATGCGGCGCCTCTTCCGGTCGACCCCCGACATCGCGGTGATCAAATTGGCGTTGTTGCTCCACGACCTCGGCAAACGGGCGCTCGACCATCACGCCGAGGAGGGAGACCTCTATTCCCGTCAGATTCTGTTGCGACTCGGATTGATGGAACATTACGAACCGGTTCATTTTCTGGTGGAGCAACATCTTCTGATGAGCAACACCGCCCAGCGGCTCGACTTTAACGAACCGGCCACGCTAATGAATTTCTACCGACAGGTCGGTAGCGTTTCGAACCTTCGCCGTCTCTACCTTCTGACCTACGCCGACATCGCCGGCGTCGGTCCCGGCATATGGAACCAGTGGAAGAATAAACTGCTCCTCGATCTCTACGAACGGAGCGAACGTTACGCCCACGAAGGGGACGCCATCTTCGCCGGGGGCGAAGCCGAACGGGAAGCGCTGGCCAAAGCCGCCGTCGCCGTCGACCGGTCGTTGGACGAAGGAGAGGTCATCCGATTCCTCACCGACGGGCCGGAGCGGTACGTCTTTAACGCCGAACCGGAGACCATCGCCGCCGATATGGGGCTCGTCGCCCGTCTCGCCGATACGCCGGTGGCGCTCCGCTACCGGGCCAACGAAGATGGCGAATCGGGAGAGCTGACCCTGGCCGCGCATGGGCGGATCGGATTCTTCGCCACCGTGGCCGGAGCGCTGGTCGCCAAAAACGTCAACGTCGTCCAGGCGCAGATTCATACCTTCGACGGCGATCTGGCGGTCGACACCTTCACCGTCACCGGTTCCAGTCTCTCGCTCTTCTCCGACCCCCCTTCGCTGGCCCGGTTCGAGCATGAGTTAGGCGAGCTGTTGACCGGCAAACGGAAAGTCGAAGATCTGGTGGCCCGGCGTACCCGCTATATGCCCCTCCCTTCGGCGGGAGAAGAGTCGTCGTCGGAACTCAACGCTCTTATGGTCAACCACCTCTCCGACACCGCCACCGTCATCGAAGTATGGGCCGGCGATAGGATCGGGTTGCTCTACGACATCACCCGAACGCTCGCCTTTTTGCGGCTCGACATCACCTCCGCCAAAATATCCACCGAAGGACCGCAGGCGATCAACGTCTTTTACGTGACAACCGAAGAGAAGGGGAAGGTCGAAAATCCCGATCATCAAGACATGATCATCAACGCCGTCGTCGCCGCGCTACAGGAATCGGACGGGGAACGTTCCGCTTAAGCCGCCTTCTTAGCGGAACTGGAGGAGGAACGCGGCGACCTCTTTGGGAGGGAGCGGGGGGGAGAAGTGATACCCTTGGGCGGCGTCGGCGCCGAGGCCGGCCAGAAGGTCGACGTGGCGGGAGGTTTCGACCCCTTCGGCGATGGTTCGGATGCCGAGGCTTTTGGCCATGGAGATGACCGCCGACACGATGGCCATGTCGCCCGGGTCTTCGAGAATGTCCCGGACGAACGATTGGTCGATCTTCAGGGCCGACAAGGGGAACGTCTTCAGGTAAGCGAGCGACGAATAGCCGGTGCCGAAATCGTCCATGGAGATGCCGATCCCCAACGACGCGATGGCGTCCATGACCGAACTCGCTTTATGGGCGTCGATCATGACCATGCTCTCGGTGATCTCCACTTCGAGCAGCTTCGGCGGGATGCCGGAGGCGGTGACGGCTTCTTGTATGGTCGACAGGAGCGCCGGGTCTTGGAACTGCAGGGCCGAGAGATTGACGGAGACCGCCCATTCCTCGCCCCCTTCGTCTTGCCATCGTTTGATTTGACGGCACGCCTCTTGGACGACCCATCCGCCGATGGGGATGATCAGTCCGGTCTCTTCGGCCACCGGTATGAAATCGGCGGGGGGGGCGATGGCTCCGTCGTCTCTGGTCCACCGGATCAACGCTTCGAACCCCTCCACCCGCATGGTGGTCAGATTCACCTTCGGCTGGTAATGGAGGAAAAACTCGTTCCGCTCGACGGCGCGGCGAAGACCACTTTCCATAATCGCCTGCTGGCTCACCTTCCGGTTCATCTCGCCGGTGAAGAACGTATGGGTCCCCCGTCCTTCGGCTTTGGCCTGATACATGGCGGTGTCGGCGTTTTTGATGAGGGTCTCCGCGTCCCCCCCTTCGCCTGCGTCGTCGGGGTAGAGGGCGATCCCGATGCTGGCGCCGATGTAGATCGACCGTCCCCGCAGGGTGAAAGGGCGGCTCGATCGCCTCCACGATGTTCGACGCCACCAGATCGACCCGCAGAGGGTTGGTGACGTTTTCGAAAATCAGGGTGAACTCGTCCCCTCCCAAGCGGGAAAGGGTGTCGGTCTCCCGGATGCAGGATTTGATCCTCTCGGCCACCTCGACGAGGAGTTCGTCCCCCACCGAATGGCCCATGGTGTCGTTGACGTTTTTGAACCGGTCGAGGTCGATGAAGAGAAGGGCCACCTGCGTCCTGATCCGCCAGGAGAGGGTCAGCGCATGGGTCAGCCGGTCGGTGAAGAGAGTCCGGTTGGGAAGCCGGGTAAGGGGGTCGTAGTAGGCCAACCGTTCGAGATCGGCTTCGGTCTGTTTTTGGGCGCTGATGTCGGAGAAGACCCCGACGTAGTTGACCACCTCGCCGAAAGGGTTGGTGATGGCGTTGACCGATAATTTTTTCGGATAGAGAGCGCCCGATTTTCGCCGATCCCAAAGCTCCCCTTCCCATCTCCCCGAATCGACGATCTGGCGCCATATGTTTCGATAGAATTCGACATCGTGCCGTTCCGACTGCATGATGCTCGGGTTTTGGCCGATTACTTCTTGTAAGCTGTAGCCGGTGATCGTCTCGAAAGCCGGGTTGGTGTCGAGAATGCGCCCTTGGAAATCGGTGATCAGAATGGCCTCCCCCACACTTTCGAAGACCCGACGGGCCAGACGAAGTTTCTCTTCGGTCTCCCATTTTTCGGTTTTGTCGAAGAGCGTGCCGAGCATCCGCACCGCCACCCCCCGGCTGTTCCGATAGACCTCGCCATGCTCGTGGACGTAGCGGACGCCGCCGTCGGGGTGGACGATCCGATGGCCGAGGTCGTAGGGGACCGACGGATCGGCGATGGTGGCGTTGATCGCGTCGATGACCGTCTGCCGGTCGCCGGGATGGATGGCGTCGAGGAACTGTTCGTAGGTCGGGAGAAACGACTGCGGCTCGGTCCCGAAGATACGATAGATCTCGTCACTCCATTCGATGGCGCCGGTCAGGATGTCCCAGTCCCAACTGCCGACATGGGCCACCGCTTGCGCGGCGTTTAAGGTTTGGGTCTCTCGTTCGAGAGAGGTCACCTTTCGCGCGTGCGTCAGCTCCGCTCCCCCCCACATGGCGAAAAGCTCCAGCAGGGCAAGCTCCCCTTCGCCGAACGCTGTCGCGCAGGGGGTGGACGAGAAAAAACCGATGGTACCGTGGGTCTTCCCCTCGGTCAGGAGAGGGGAGCCGAACCATGCGCGAACCCCTTTTTGGGCCAGACAGGGTAACGCCGGGTTCCCCTCCGACGAGAAGTCGGGAACCAGATGGGGCGGCGGTTCGCCCAGAAACGTTTCGCGGCAGTCGTCGTTAAGATGGAGGATGTCGCCGATAGAAAAGAGAGGATTCTCCCCCGAGAGATGCACCACCACGAGACCGCTCTCCCGCAGTCCGGCGACCATCCCCCCCTCCATGTCGAAAAGTTCGACACCGAGCCGCAAGACAGCGGTCAGTTTTTCGTCGGCGGTCGTATTTTGGTCACCCCGAATCTGGCGGAGAGCCCCGACCACACGACGGAACCGGGACGACTCGTCCGGCGCGTCGATATTTCGCTTCATGACTACCTATTTGAAGGGAAAGACCCAAGATTTGACCAACCCCCATTGTACCGAATTATTCCATTCAAGCGTTGGAACAAGAAGTGGGGGGCGTGAGACGCCGAACGATTCGTGAGGAGCGGAGGACGTCTCGCCGCCACGCGTCGTGGGTGGGGTCGTCACGAAGAAGGGGAAGTACCACCGGAGCGGAATTCAAAACTATTGCCGGAGGTGCGACGAACGCGGCTGTTCGTGAGGGGCGGTAGGCGTCTCGCCGCCACGCGTCGTGGTTGGCTGGCCCCCGAGGAGTCGAACCTCGACGTATAGAACCAGAATCTACTGTCCTACCATTAGACGAGGGGCCAATAAAGAAGAGGTGATTATAGCCACAAGCCGAGCGCAACGCAACCCCGATGACACAAAGAAGAAAACGGACACCCGTCCCCCCCATTTTCGGAAAAATAGCTCATACTATAGGTAGGCCGAGAGAGGTACCCATGGAAGAGACTCGTCGCGACATCCCCTTGGAAGAAGGCTCCTTGCGCGTCATCTGCGCCGGTTGCCAACGGACCGTATCCGCCGCCGTCACCATCGAGACCGAAAAAGGACGCCTCTGCCCCGACTGCGCCCTCCCCGCCGAGCGACAAGAGCCGCAGCAGGACGCCCCCGCCGCCTGACCCCACGAGGGGCCGTCTCTTTTTGCGTAACCAATGAGAAGAGAAGACTCGCAAGAGTCTTGCTCCAAACTCCCCTAGCCTATATAATTGATAATTTGGTTACATCCCTTTGGGGGCAGAGTGAGTTACGACAAGAAAATAGCCATCGGTTCCGATCACGGCGCCTATCGTCTCAAAGGGCTCTTCGTCGAGCGGCTGAAAGCCGAAGGGTACGTCCCCGTCGATCTCGGGACCGACAACGAAGCCTCCTGCGACTATCCCGACTACGCTTTGGCCGTCGCCCGAGAAGTCGCCAGCGGCGCCGTCCCGCGGGGCGTATTGCTCTGCGGTTCCGGCGTCGGCATGAGCATCGTCGCCAATAAAGTAGACGGCGTGCGGGCCGCCCTCTGCCACGACCACTACACCGCCAAGATGAGCCGGATGCATAACGACGCCAACGTCTTGTGCGTCGGCGCCCGGGTCGTCGGCGACGACGTCGCCCTCGACCTGCTGACCACTTGGCTCGCCACCCCCTTCGAAGGGGGACGCCATCAACGCCGCGTCGATAAAATCGCCGACGCCGAGCGGGCCTGAATCACGACCGAATCAAACCTACACGTAACGTAAGGAAGCCGATGTCGATTAGCCAAGCCGATTCTATTTTGCGAGAAGCCGATCCCGAACTGTGGGAAGCCATCCAAGGCGAAGAAGAGCGCGAACAATTCACCCTCGAACTGATCGCCTCCGAAAACACCACCTCCGAAGCGGTCCTCGCCGCGCAGGGGAGCGTCCTGACCAACAAATACGCCGAAGGGTATCCCGGCAAACGTTACTACGGCGGTTGCGCCTCCGTCGACATCGCCGAACAGCTCGCCATCGATCGGGCCAAGGCCCTCTTCGGCGCCGAGCACGCCAACGTCCAGCCCCACTCCGGGTCGCAGGCCAACCAGTCGGTCTTCTTCACCGTTCTGAACCCCGGCGACACCATCATGGGATTGAACCTGGCCCACGGGGGTCATCTCACCCACGGCCATCCGTTGAACATGAGCGGCAAATGGTTCAACGTCGTTCCGTATAACGTCTCCAAAGAGACCGAGACCATCGATTTCGACGAGCTGTTCGCCTTGGCCCGCGAGCATAAACCGAAGCTGATCATCGCCGGGGCTTCCGCCTATCCGCGCACCATTCCGTGGGAACCGTTCCGCCAGATCGCCGACGAAGTGGGCGCCGTTTTTATGGTCGACATGGCCCACATCGCCGGACTCGTCGCCGCAGGGGTCCATCCTTCGCCGGTCCCCTACGCCGACTTCGTCACCACCACGACGCATAAGACCTTGCGCGGTCCGCGATCCGGCCTCGTGCTGTGCAAAGAGAAATACGCAAAAAGATCTCGACCGCTCAGTCTTCCCCGGATTGCAGGGGGGCCCGTTGATGCATGTCATCGCCGCCAAAGCGGTGGCGTTGAAAGAAGCCGCCACCGACGAGTTCAAAAGCTACCAACGCCACGTCGTCGCCAACGCCAGGAAACTGGCCGAAACCATCGGGGCCATCGACGGTTTGCGGATCGTCTCCGGCGGCACCGACAACCACCTGATGCTGGTCGACCTGCAAGGAAAGAAGCTGACCGGCAAAGCGGTCGAAGCGGCGCTGGACAAGGCCGGGTTGACCGTCAACAAAAACGCGATCCCCTTCGACCCGGAGAAGCCGTTCGTCACCTCCGGCATTCGGATCGGGACCCCTGCCGTCACCACCCGCGGGTTGACCGAAGAAAACATGGCGCAGATCGGCCAATGGGTCGGTCGGGTCATCGATAACCTCGACGACGCCGCCACGCTGGCGACCGTTCGGGCCGAAGTGCGCGCCCTGTGCGAGCGGTTCCCGCTCTACGGTCATTAAGAGGCGCCCCCGATGAAATGCCCCTCTTGCGGCGATCTCGACAACAAGGTCATCGACTCCCGTCTGACCAAAGAGAACGACATGATCCGTCGTCGCCGGGAATGTCTCGCCTGCCAGTATCGGTTCACCACCTACGAGCGGATCGAAGAGAACCTGCCGATGGTGGTGAAGAAAGACGGGCAACGGGTCGACTTTACCCGCGAACGGATTCGTCAGAGCATCAAGATCGCGTGCCAGAAACTGGCTGTCACCGCCGAAGATCAGGAAGCCCTCGTGGAGAAAGTGGTCCGCCACGCGTTAGCGTTGGGGGATAAAGAAATCTCGTCGAGCGAACTGGGGGAGCAGGTGATGCTCGGCCTCAAAGAGCTCGACAAAGTCGCCTACGTCCGGTTCGCGTCGGTCTATCGCCAGTTCCGCGACCCCGAAGAATTCAATCGGGAGCTGGAACGATTGCGCCGGGGCGAAGAGGAGAAGAATCGTTGAGTTGCGATTATCCGATCATGCTCGACGTGGCCGGTCATCGCTGCGTCATCGTCGGCGGCGGCGACGTGGCCGCCCGCAAAGCGACGACCCTGGCCGATCATGGCGCCGACGTTTTTCTCGTCGCCCCCGCTTTTTGCGACGCGATCGAAGGGCTCGCCTCCCGTCATCGGATCGCCGTCGCCAAAGAACCGTTCTCGCCCCATCACCTCGATGGCGCGTCGCTGGCCTTCGCCGCCACCAACGACAAAGACGTTAACCGAAAGGTCTATCAAGAAGCGCAGGTCCGCCGCATCCCGGTTAACGTGGCCGACGCGCCGCAGCTTTGCACCTTCACCGTTCCGTCGCAGGTGAAACGGGGCGATCTGACCATCGCCATCTCCACCGGCGGAGCGTCGCCCGCCGTCGCCCGCCGATTGCGGGAGCGGCTCGAAACCGAGTTCGGCGACGAGTGGGGCGCCTACCTCGCCCTTATGGCCTCGTTGCGGAACCGGGCGATGCAGGAGGTTCACGATCCGGGTAAACGGCGCGATCTCTTCGCCGCTTTGGCCGAGTCGGATCTTTTCGAAAAGGTCGCCGCCGGTGACGACGCCGGGATCAAACGACTGGTGGAGGAGGCGTTCGGATCGTGAGTACGTTACTGACGGTGGCGGTCTTTCTCTACTTTCTGGGGACGGTGAAGTACCTCCTTTACCTCGGGATGAAGAGCCGCACCACCGGCGTCCTCGCCACCGGCATGATCGCCGCAGGCTTCCTGGTCGAGACCATCGGGCTGGCGCAACGGTCGGCCATGACCGGCCACGGACCCTACATGAGCGCGTTCGAGCAATTGATGTTCGGCGCCTGGACCGTCTTCGGGGTCTTCTTGTTGGCGGAGCTTTATTTCCGGATCAAACCGCTGGGAGCCTTCATGGCGCCGGTCGGATTTCTTCTCTCGTTGTTGGCGGTGGTCTTCTCCGGCGGCGCCGGCGAAGGGATCATCCCGGCGCACACGTATTGGCTGACCCTGCATCGGACCTTGTCGTTCGTGGCGTTTGGGGCTTTCTCGCTCACCTTCGCCGCCGGGATCATGTATCTGATTCTCGAACGACAACTCAAAGCGAAACACTTCGGCGCCTGGTACCACCGTTTGCCGTCGTTGTCTCAGTTGGACGACGCCAACCGGATCGGCCTCTACGTCGGCGTGCCGCTCATCACCATCAGCATGGTGGCCGCTTCGTTCTGGTCGGAGCAACATTACGGTGTCTATATGAAAAGCGATCTCTCGACGATCCTGCTGCTGACGGCGTGGGGCGTCTTCGCCTCGCTCCTGTACGGGCGGGTCTTCAAGGGATGGCGGGGCAAACGGGCCGCGATCATGGGGGTCACCGGTTTTTCGGTGGTCCTGGTGTCGTTGGTGAAACATCTCGGGTAGTGGATCAATGAATCTCGTCGTCCTCGGGTTGAATCACAAAACCGCGCCGGTGGAGGTGCGGGAGAAGTTGTCGATCCCCGAACACAAAATAGAAGAGAACATCCGCCTGCTGAAGGCGAAAAGCCCCGAGGTGTTGGAAGAGGTGATCCTTTCCACCTGCAACCGGGTGGAGGTCTACGCCAGGGTCACCGACGTGAAACTGGGGGTCGAAGCGCTGAAACGTTTCTTGTGCGAATATCACGAAATCCCCCGTGACACTCTCGATCAATCGATCTACCTCTATACCCTCGACGAGGCGGTGGAGCATCTGTTCAAAGTCGCCTGCTCCCTCGACTCGATGGTGCTCGGCGAGCCGCAGATTCTGGGGCAGGTGAAAAGCGCCTACAAATCGGCGCGGGAATTGGCCGCCACCGGCACGATGCTCAACCAGCTCTTCGAACGCTCTTTTTCCGTCGCCAAACGGGTGCGAAACGAAACCGGAATCGCGGAGAACGCGGTCTCGATTTCCTACGCCGCCGTGGAGCTGGCCCAAAAGATCTTCGGCGAGCTGAACGGGAAGACGGTGATGTTGATCGGCGCCGGTGAGATGATCGAGCTGGCGACCAAACATCTGGTGGCCAAAGGAGTCAAGACGGTGCTGGTCAGCAACCGTACCTACGACCGGGCGGTGGAGTTGGCCCGCGAGTTTTCGGGGGAGGCGATCCGGTTCGACGATCTGCACGACGAACTCTCCCGTTGCGACATCGTGATCTCGTCTACGGGAGCGCCTCATTTCGTGGTCCGCCGCGATCTGGCCGAGGCGGTGATCGGCGAACGGGGACAACGCCCGATCTTCTTTATCGACATCGCGGTGCCGCGTGACATCGAACCGTCGGTGAACGATATCGACAACTGCTATGTCTATGACATCGACGACCTGCAACAGGTGGTGTCGGCGAATATGGCGGAGCGGGAGAAGGAAGCGGAGCGGGCGCGGGCGATTGTTCAAAACGAGGTGGGGGAATTCCTCTCGTGGCTGGACGAGCTGGAACTGGCGCCGACGATTATCGGACTGCGCGAGAAGATGGAGGTGACCCGGCGACGGGAACTGGCGAAGTCGATGAAACGGCTTTCCCATCTTTCGGACGACGATAAAAAGGCTATCGAAAAACTGACGACGAGCCTGATGGCGAAAGCGGTCCACGATCCGATCATCCGGGTGAAACAGGCGGCGATGGAAGATGACGGACCCCACTTGCTCCAAGCGCTTCGCCGTCTCTACGGTCTCGACGAGGAGTAAAAGGAGGCCTTCCCCAATCGAAATGAATGGAAAAGCCCCCTTGGTCCTTTCTTTCAAAAGGAGGAAAAGGCCTCGACGCTACTCGTCGTCAGGACGGAGAGTTGAAAGCCGCGGGCCGGAACGAACGGCGCCCCTATGAGGCGGCCGCGCGGTTCCGCACCGGGGCGTATGTACCGAACAACAATTGGAGCGAACATTGGCTGACTTGAAGATCGGAACACGCAAAAGTCCTTTGGCCTTGTGGCAGGCGAACTGGGTCAAAGACGAAATCGAGAAAAAGCACGGCATCGCCGTGGAGCTGGTTCCCATCGCCACGCAGGGGGACAAGATCCTCGACGTCGCCTTGGCCAAGGTCGGCGGCAAGGGGCTCTTCGTCAAAGAGCTGGAGACCGCCATGCTGGCAGGCGAGATCGACATCGCCGTCCACTCGATGAAAGACGTCCCGACCGAACTCCCCGACGGGTTGTTCCTCTCGACCATCTGCGAGCGAGAAGATCCGCGAGACGCCTACATCGCCCGTGAGGGGATACCGTTTCTCGACCTTCCCCAAGGCGCCGTCATCGGCACTTCGTCGTTGCGACGTCAAACACAGCTTCTCGCCCGTCGGCCCGACCTGAAGATCGTCATGTTGCGCGGAAACATCGGTACCCGGATGCGGAAGATGGACGAAGAGAAAATGGACGGGATCATCCTCGCCGCCGCTGGGCTCATCCGCATGGAAGAGGCCCATCGGGTCACCGAATATCTTCCGCCCGAGATATCGCTTCCCGCCGTCGGGCAAGGCGCCCTCGGTTTGGAAGCCCGGGTCGACGATGTGAAGACCCTCTCCTATCTCGAGTTTCTGAACCACGAATCGACCCGGGTCTGCGTCGACGCCGAGCGGGCTTTCCTCGCCCGTTTGGAAGGGGGTTGCCAAGTCCCCATCGCCTCCTACGCCACCATCGACGGCGGCAAGGTGACTTTGAACGGTCTCGTCGGGGCGTTGGACGGGACGAAGATTTTCCGCGAGTCGATTTCATTCTCCCCCTGCGACCGGTTCGAGAAAGGCGCCGCATTGGCCGAGTCGCTCCTTTCCCAAGGGGCGGGGGATATCCTGAAAGAGGTCTATAACCGTTAGCGCCTCTCCCCGGCGAGGGGGGTCTTTTTCCGAGTGACGTGAGGGAGGAAACACCCGCAAGGGTGCTGTATACTCGGAAGAGACAGCCCATGGTGAGGAGACGATGGAAATTCCTTCGGCGAAAGACCCCCATCTATTAATCGGCGTTGACGTCCGGTCATTGGCGAGGAACGCCCTGCGGCATAACCGCGCATTTATTCTCGCCGACCGGTTCGGCGATCCGGCCATGGCTCAGCGGCGAGAATGCCTCACCTTGGGGCGAAACCACGAAGGGGAATCGCTCACCCGCGCTCTCGCCGAACTGGTGCGGGGACGACACACCGGAGGGGTCGTCTTCGGATCGGGATTCGAAAACGACGTTCTGACCCTGTCGCGCTTGGGCGAGGTCGGACCTCTCATGGGATGCTCCATCGAAGCGGTGCGAAAAACCCGCGATCCCGAATCGCTTATTCGGGCGTCGCGGGCGTGGAGCTTTCCCTATCCCGACATCCGCTACAAGAAACAAGATCTCGACGAAGAGAGCCGCTGGATCGCCAAACCGTTCGCCGGACTTTTCGGCGACGGCGTCCGTTTCGCCGAAGAGGAAGAAGGGTTACGTCCCGGCGTTTTTTATCAGCGCCATACCCCCGGATTCCCCTCGTCGGCATTGGTCGTCTCCGACGGGTCGGAGGCCTTTCTCTTGGGGACCGTCGCCAACATCGCCGCCGAGCCCCTCTACGGCGCCACCGGGTTCCAATATGTCGGCGGCATCTATCCCCACCCCTTCGCCGACGAGATAACCACCTCCGTCGCCAACATGGCCGACGCTCTCACCCTCGAGTTCGACATTCGGGGGTTGTGGGGATTCGACTTTATTTATCACGGCGGCATTACCCTCGTCATGGTCGAACCCCGCCCGCCGGTCGGGCTGGAGCTGATCAACATGGCCACCTGGAACGACCTGCTCGGGATGCATCTCGACGCCCTCACCAGCAAGAGCAGCAACCATATCATCGACCCCGGCGCCCCGAGCCGGTCGTACGGTTTCGCTCGCGTGCGGGCTGCGGAAGAGTTGGTCTTCTCTCATAACGAGCAGTGGACCGAACGAGGCGCCCTCGACCTTCCCGCCGACGGCGAGTCCATCAAAGCCGGTCAGCATATGGTCACCCTCACCGCCACCGGCGAAAGCTACACCAGCGTGCGGGAATCGTTGCGCCAGCAAGCGGCCACCTTGGCGAACGATCTTGGGGTCGCCGTCGCCACCTCGCCTCGTTAACCATCCTTCGACGGAGTCTCTTCTATGGAGCCGTTTGTTTATCAGAACCCCACCAAAATAATCTTCGGCGAAGGGAAGGTGGGCGCCATCGTCGACGAAGCGAAAGCCTCGCTCGGGACGAACCTCCTGCTGGTAACCGGCAAAGGCTCCGCCCGGAAAAGCGGTCTCTTGGGCGAGGTGTTGGGGCTTTTGAAAGGAGGGGGATTCGAGATCACCCTTTTGGAAGGGGTCGACCCGAACCCTCGGATCGAGACGGTGGCTGAAGGCGCCCGGCTGGCGCGGGAGAAGGGGATCGCCGGTCTGGTGGCGGTCGGCGGCGGGAGCGTCGTCGATTGCGCCAAAGGAATCGCCATCGCCGCCGCCAACGACGGCGATCCGTGGGATTTCTATCGGCGCGAACGGACCCCGACCGGCGAACCGCTCCCCGTCGGTGTGATCTTGACCCTAGCCGCCACCGGTTCGGAAGCCAACGGCAACTCCGTCGTCAGTCGCCCCTCGACCGGCGAGAAGCGGGCCATCTATCACCCCGGTCTCTTCCCTCGCTTTTCGATACTTGACCCGGCTCTTACGGCGACCACCCCCCTTGATCAGACCGCCTTCGGCGTCGTCGATATTTTGAGCCACCTCTACGAGCAATATTTCCACAACGTCGAATCGACCCCGATCTCCGACGGGATCGCCGAAACGTTGATGCGGACCCTCATCACCGCCGCGCCGAAGGTGATGAGGAAACCGAAAGACCTGAACACCCGCGGCCAAATTCTCTGGTCGTCGACGGTCGCGCTCATGGGCTTGGTCAAAGCCGGCGCCCGTGGCGATTGGAGCTGCCATATGTTGAGCCACGAACTGTCGGGGCGCTACGACACCCCCCACGGCGGGGCGTTGGCCGTCGTCTTCCCGGCGTGGATGCGGATGGGGTACCAAGAAAACCTTCCTCGGTTCACCCGGTTCGCTACCGAAGTATGGAGGATCGACGGCGCCGGACTTGATGACGAAACGTTGGCGATGGCCGGAATCGAAGCGATGGAGCGGTTCTATACGGAGACGCTGAAAGTCGGCATACGCCTTGGTGATTACGGCGTCGGCGACGAGCGAATCGATGAGATGGCCAAAGCCGCAGCCGAGAAAAACCCGCTCTTCCCGCTGTTCAAGATCACCGAAGAGAAAGCGGCCCGACTGTTTCGCTCGGCGCTGTAGAACACGCTACGTTGAAGATAGATCGGCCTATGGCTTCGAGACGATGGCGCGGCTTGCTGTCGGTGGCGCCTCCGGCCGCCTTGTGGGGGTACCGCCATCTTCTTGAGCTGTCGAGCGGGAGTCGGCGAAGACGACGGTGAATCGTGTTGGCGGTGGCGCCTCCGGCCGCCTTGTGGGGGTACCGCCATCTTCTTGAGCTTGTCGACCGGGAGTCGGCGAAGACGACGGTGAATCGTGTTGGCGGTGGCGTCTCTGGCCGCCTTGTGGGGGTACCGCCATCTTCTTGAGCTGTCGAGCGGGAGTCGGCGAAGACGACGGTGAATCGTGTTGGCGGTGGCGCCCATCGCCGCGACGCGTAGTCGCTAGGACAGGAACATGTCGTCGGTCAGCTCGACATGGCTTTCGTCGTCGTCGCCGGTTTTTTTAAGGTCGATATACTCCACCGTGTCGTGATCCGAATCGTCGATCACCCCGTCGGGGAGTTCATTCTTTTTCGTCGGCTTCTTTTCCCCTTCCGCCACCGGTATGTCGGCGGTGTCGGCGGAAGTGGCGGCGGAAGCAGGCGCTGTTTCTTGCGGGGTTTCGGGCTGGGCGACCGGTTCGGCTGGCCCAGCTATCGCGTCCGGCGACGCGGCTCCTGCGGTATTTTGTTTCCGCTTTTCGATGCTTTCTCGAATCCGTTTGCCTCGCTCGACGAGGCGGGCGATTTTGTCGAGAATCTTTTTCGGCTGAAACGGCTTGGCGAGGTAGTCGTTGACGCCGAGTTCGAGCATCTTCAAGACCGTCTTCCGGTCCTGATGGGAAGTGCACATCATGATCGGAAGGAGTTTGTCCCCTTTTTCCACCCGAATATGGTTGACCACGTCGTAGCCGGTCCCTTGGATCAGCTCGAAGTCTATGATGGCGAAGTCGAACCGCTCGCCGTCGTCGTAGGCCTCTTTCGCCTCGGGGACGCTGGGGCATTCGACGAAGGCGATCTCCGGAACACGACTCTGAATCGTCTTCACGATCATCTTACGCATCAGTGCGTCATCTTCGACCAGCAATACTCTCATTACATCTCGCGGAGTGTGTATAGACAAATTCCATTGTAGAGAGGGGGAGGGGTGGGAGCAAGGACGATTACCGTTCTTTTCCCAGGAGCATGTAGAGCCCCCACGAGCCGAAAACCAGATGGGCGGCGTAGGCGGAGAATTCGGGTGGCAATCGACCGGCCCTCCCCATGGCGATCCCCATGGAGTAGAGGAACCAGAAAAAGGCGCCGATCACCAAAGCGAACCCGACTCCCACCAACGCCCCCCGCCCGGGACGAGCGAATTCCCATGGGGAAGGCGATCATCGGCATCACGAACGAGATCAAAGGGAAAGCGAGTTTGGCGTGCATCTCGGCCCGATAGCGGGTGGCGTCGTATCCTTTGGTTTTCAGGTCGGTAACGTATTCGGACATCTGAGCCCGATTCATCTCTTCCGGGTCGAGGGCGACCTTGTTGAAATCTTCGCTTTCGACGAGGGTGAGGGGGAGCTCTTTTTTCGGAAGTCGCGTCTCGGTGAAGGTTCCGTCGGGTTCGAAGTTCCGTTTCACGTAGCCGGTAAAGACCCACCCCCCGTCGGTCATGGTTCCTTCGCGGGCGGTTTCCCGTTGGCGAATCCTTCGTCCCCCCCGGTCGAAGCGGAAGATCGACAGGTCGGACATCTTCCGGTTGGCCAGGTCAATATGCCCGATGTTCCAGATGGCGCCGTCGTCGCTGGTGTACCAGAACCCCTCTTTCGAGAAGAGGGTCTTTCGCTCTTGTCCCTTGATCTCTTCGATATAGATCCGGTTGGTCTCCCGCGCCGCCATGGGGAAAAGATATTCGCTGTCGAGAAACATCAGACCGCTGATCGCGGCGGAGGCGATCAATATCGGCGCGGCGATGCGCAGGGTGGAGCGACCGGCGCCTTTCATGGCGGTCAGCTCGGCGTAGCGAGAAAGAGTGGCCGAAGTGAGAAGGGCCGCCAGGAGTACGCAGATGGGGGTCAGATGGAAGATCGCCATCGGGATTTTAAAGGTCATGTAGCGGGCGATCTCGTCGGTGGAAGCGCCGAACTTGACGAAATAGCCGACCATGTCGAGAAATACCACCATCTCGTAGAAGACCGTAAGGGTCGCAAGCGAGAGGAAAAAGATGCGGAAAAACTCCGCCAAAATGTATCGGTCAAGAATCTTCATGGTTGTCGCTTATGGTACCACCCTTGCGGGGGTGCGATACCTATCGTCGCTCAAATAAGAGTCGGCGTCGCCTTTCTCGACCGAACCCTGCCGCGTGGGGGCGGCGTATCCCCGGCGCGGAATCAAAATCAATCGCCGGGTATATAGACTGCGACTGTTGGCGAGTGACGGCGGAGCCCCCAAAAGAAACCGGGGAGCCCGAAGGCTCCCCGGCGATGAAACTGACGGATCTTACTTGAAGACGAAGTTGGTGGTGACCGTCTTCGGCGTTGTACAGTCCGCCGAGACGTCGGAGTATTTGATGGTGACGATGTCGGTCGCCACACAGCCGGCGCAGTTGATGGTGTAGCTATTTTGGAAGAACCCTGGGGAGAGTGAGTTCTCCGAGAGTGTGACGGCGACGTTTGCGCCACCGTTGGGATAGGCGACGGTGACCGGGACCGACCCGAGGCCCGCCCGATCAACGTCGGTGACGGCGATCGAGGTGGCGATGGTGGTGCTGCCGATGGCGCTGGACGCCGGTGATATGGTGACGATGGCGTCGGAGCAGGAGGGGGTGATGGTGATGAGCGTCGTGGCGGTCTGCCCGTCGGCGTCGGTGGCGGTGATGGTGACCGTTCCGGCGGCGACGGCGGCTTTCATGTTATGCATGAGAACCATCACGCTATTCCCGTTGGGGTAGAGGTTGACCGCGTCGGAGTCGGACGAGGCCCACGAGACCGGCTCGGTGGCGCCGGTGGCGGTGATGGTGGTGCGCGATCCGGCGGTGTTGAAGACGACCGTCGCCGGGGCGAGGGTGAGGGTGGCGAAGGTGAAGTTGACCGGGATCGAGGCGGTCAGGTGTTGCGACTTGGCGATGACTTCGGAGACGCCGACGCCGGAGGACGAGACCAAGGTGGCCCGTGCGACGCCAGCGCTATCGGCGGTGAAATAGGAGTAGCCGTCGGCGCCGACGCTCCCCCCCGAGATCACGCCGTAGTTGACCGGGATGTAGAACCCGACACTTTGCGAGAGCCCTTTTACCGTCGCTTCGAGGAGCAACGAGTCACGCCCGTTGGCCTTGAGGGTCGGGTTGGTGACGTTGGTCTGCGTCTCGGTCGAGGCGATGAGGGTGATGCTCGGATCGCCGGAGGAGTCGGCCGGCCGGTTATCGACAAGACTCCCGCCGCAACCGACGCCGGTCAAGGCGCCGATGAGGAGCGCAGTAAAGATCGTGGCCGTCGTTCGTCCGGCCATGCGCCAGATCGTATTCATCTTCCGTTCCACCTTTCGGTTTGTCGATTCGTTGCGGGAGGTTTTCGCCGTCCCTTATCTCTTTTGTTCATCTCCGGCTTCGCGCCAGAGTTTCTTTTATTTCTTTACGGGTCACGTCGGCCCGTACCACCGCCTTGCCGATACCTTCCAACAAGACGAACCGGATCGTCGATCCGACCGCTTTTTTGTCATGCCCCATGGCCGCTATCAGTGGCCCGTCGCTTAATTCTTTGGGCAACCGGCTCGGTGTCCCCGCTTTGTCGAGCAGGGCGACGATCCGTTCGACGTCGCGGTCGGCCAGGCTTCCCTTTATTCGGGAGAGCTCGGCGGCGGCCCGCATGCCGATGGCGACCGCTTCTCCATGTTTATACGCTTTATAACCGGTGACCGCTTCGACGCCGTGCCCGACGGTGTGGCCGAAGTTGAGGATGGCTCGCTCGCCCGCCTCTCGTTCGTCCCGCTTGACCACCCCCCCCTTAATGACGCAAGAGGTGGTGACCGCCTTTACCAGCGCTTTCGGGGTCAACGCGATCAGTTCCGCAATGTTCCTTTCCAGCCATCTAAAGAAGGCCGGGTCGGCGATGAGGCCGTACTTGATGACCTCGGCGACGCCGCATAAAATCTCGCTCTTCGGCAAGGTGGCCAACGTGGCGGTGTCGGCGACGACCAACGACGGTTGGTGGAACGCTCCGATCAGGTTTTTCCCTTTCGGATGGTTCACGCCGGTTTTGCCTCCCACCGAGCTGTCGACCTGAGCCAAGAGCGTGGTGGGCGCTTGCACGAACCGGATGCCCCGCATGTAGCTGGCGGCCGCAAATCCCGCAATGTCGCCGGTGACCCCTCCTCCGAGGGCGATCACCATGCCGTGCCGGTCGAACCGGCGGGCGACCAGTCGGTCGTGGATTTTCGCCACGGCCCCCATGGTCTTGTGCTTCTCTCCGTCGGGGAGTCGAAGCGTATCGGCCTCGACTCCGGCTTTTTCCAATCCGTCTCGCAACCGGTCGCCGTAAAGCTTGTCGACCTTCGCGTTGGTGACGATCAGCCCCCGGTTTCCCAGGCGACCGATCCGTCGTCCCGCGTCGCCGTCGAGCGCGCCCGGACCGACCAGTATGTCGTAACCTCGCTCACCCAGATCGACCTTGACGATCTTTCGTGGCGCCATACTTCCCATCCGCGACGATCAAACCGCCGAAACGGTGCCGGGGATGATATAGACCGGCACGGTCAGTTGTTTGTCCTCGATGGAGACGGTCACATAACTATAGCTGGCGACGACAGAGTTCATCTGGATCGACCAGCGGGCGTAGCCCGTCGAGCTGGTGGAGCCAAAGGTGTCTTTCGGGTCCATGCCGGTGCCGGCCACGTTGACCGGTACGCCGGAGGCGGCGTTGCCGTTCTGGTCATACGCCCGGATCGTCACCGCAATATCCGACCCCGACGTGATGGTGTGGGGGGTGACGGTCACTTCGAAGTAGTAGCCGCTGGGGCTGGTCGGGCCGACCGGTCCCACATGACCGCTTGCGACCTGCTCGCCACCGTCACCATTTCCGCAGCTTACGAGCGTCGCGGGCGAAGCCAGCAACAACACCAGCAAGGCCAGTCGCCGAATCATATCAATGGTCTTCATGCTGTTCCTCTTCTTCTCGCGTCGCTTATTCCAACACCTTGGGGGTGATGAAGATCAGTAACTCTTCGCTGCTCTTTATCCCGGTGTTTCCTTTAAAGAGCCATCCCAGAATCGGGATATCGCCGACACCGGGGACTTTCCGGGTGTTGTCCTGATCGGTGTTGGAGAAGAGCCCGCCCAAGACCGCCGTGTCGCCGTCGGCCACCAATACTTCGGTCTGGGCCCGCTTGGTCAGAATCGGGGGGCCGGCGTTGGTGGTGTTGGCGAAGTCGGCGGCGTCTTTCTTGGCGGCGATTTCCAAACGGACCAGATCGTTGGGGGTGACGTGAGGGGTCACTTCCAGCGAAAGGACCGCTTTTTTGAACTCGGTTTTCGTGCCGTCGGCCGACGTGGTCTGGTAGGGGATATCCCGACCCGACTCGATGAGGGCTTTCTTGTTGTTCATGGTGGTGATCTTCGGCATCGAGACGATCCGACCGTCACCGGCGTTTTCCATGGCCAACAGTTTGGCGTCGAGGAGCGCGGTACCGTTGATGTGACCCAAGGTTACCCCGATGGCGCCCATCGGCGTGTTGGTCCCGGCGGTGTTGACGGCGGTTCCCCCCTGCGGCGCGTTGGGGCCGCCGGGGTTGATGCCGCCGGTGACGCCGATGGTGTGGGGGAAGAGCCCGCCGGTGACCGACGAGTTGAAGCCGCCCCACTGGACGCCGAGCTCGCGGGTGGCGTTATGGCTCACTTCGACGATGCGCGATTCGATGAGGACCTGCGGCTCACGTTTGTCGAGCCGGGCGATCAACTTCATCATCTCGGTCACTTTGCTGTGGGTGTCTTTGATGATCAGGGTGTTGGTCCGTTCGTTGATGTCGACCGATCCCCGCTCGCTCTTGATCGTTTCGAGATTCCCTTTCATGGAGGAGGCCAACTCGTAGTTGACGTCGATGACGTGGGTCTCCAAGGGGGCGATCTTAACCTCGGCGGTCTGGATCTTCTCTTCCGCTTCTTTTTCGGCCTGGATCTCTGCGCGGGTGGCGACCCGGATGATGTTTCCTTCTTGGATCTTGTCGAGCCCGTTGTTGCGCAATATGACGTCGAGCGCCTGATCCCACGGAACGTTCCTAAGCTTCATGGTCACCGTCCCTTTGACGGTGTCGGAGGTGATGATGTTGAAGCCGGAGACGTCGGCCAGAATCCGCAAGATGTTATGGATGTCGGCCCGTTGGAAGTCGAGCGAGATTGGGGCGCCGGAGAAATCGACCGGGCCGCCGGCGATGGCTTCGACCACCATCGGCTCTTCGGCGGGGGCTTCGCTGGCAAGGGCCAGCACCGCTTCGTCGCCGATATCGAGGACGATCTGGCGTCCTTTGCGATAGACGTTGTGCAGCTGCATCGCTTCGAGGTTGACCACCACTTTGGTCATCGGTTTCTTGCCGGCGCGGAACTGGAAGGCGGCGACGGTCTTGACCGGCGACTGGTCGAGATCGACCGAGATGACCCGTTCTCTATCTTTGGCGATGGTGGCGCCGGGGAGATCGATGGTGAGACGGTTCAGGTTCGACCGGGTCAGAAGCTCGAAGACCGGTTCGTCGCTGTTGGTATCGACCACGATACGGGCCATCTGGCCCCGCTGTTCGAAGCCGACATCGGTGATCTGGTAGCCGTCGGCTTCCATGGAACCGGTCGGTTCGACGATCAGTTCGTCGATCGGGTCGGCCATGGCCATGGGGGCTTCGTCGACCACGGGAGCGGCTTCGGTCGCGACGGCGGGGCGGATGGTCACCACCAGTTGGTCGCCGGCGCTGTCGTCGATGTTAAAGGTGGCGGGCCGACCCAAATCGACTTCGATCCGCCCGTCGTTGCTGGCGGCGAAGTAGTAGGGGCGGATCGCTTCGGCCAACCCGTTATCGAGGGGGATGGTAGAGGTGAAGCGGGAGAGATCGACGCCGCTCATGTCGAGGACGATCCGGTTCGGATCTTCCAGTTCGAATGCGGTGTAGGAGAAGGGACCGGTGGCGGTGACCGTCACCGTGACCACCTCCTCTTCGACCGTCGCCTGAATGTCCGAAATGGAGGCTCCGTTGTCCGCCGTAGCGGTGGTCGGGGCCGTCTCCTTGCCTGCCTGGCCAGTCTGGCCGGTGGCGCATGCGGACGCGGTCAGGGCCAGCGCCAGCAGGAGAGTCAATGACCGTTGTATATGCTCCTTCACGGGACAGATCCTCCTACGGTCTCAGTTCAAGCGTTCTCGCTACGTCGATAAAGACGTTCGAGTCGGCTCCCGGTTTTTTGATTTTTTCTCGGATATTCATGTAATCGGCCTGGATGTCTTGCACCAATCCACAATTTTTCCCCATGTACATCCCGCTGGTTACGGTGTACCCCTTGCCGTCGGGCGACTCGATGAGGGCCACAAAGCCCCGTATCGTGTCGATAATGCCGGTCAGTTTCATGGCGCCCAAGTCGAAGTTCTCCAAGAGCTCCCGGGGGCGCTCCTGATCACAGACCTTGGAGGTCACGGTGGTCGGTCCCGCGTCGATCAGGGCCACGAAGGGATCCCTTTTGCCGACGTGGTTATATCGTTCGCCCGCTTTCATGGCGGCGGACAAGGCGGCTTCTTTCTGGACGTCGGCGAGGACGCTCTCTTTTTCCCCTTCCGGCTCGACCACGGCCACCGGTTCGGGGGAGGCGGTAGTCCGCATCCACGTGTCGTCGTCGGCCAGTTTGGCCAGTTTCCATCGGGTCGGGTCGGCGGCGTCGCGGACCCATCGTTCTCGTTTGATCTGCACGGTGAACGGTTCCCCTTCGCTCCGTTGCTCGACCCGGGTGTAGTCGATCAGGGCGGCGTCCCCTTCGATGTTGAGACCCCGCACCGAGGTCTTGTACATCTTCCGGGGGACCGCCAGAACTTTAAGGAAGTCCCCTCGCGACAGGGTCGGATCGGAGAAGGTGGGGGCGACCGACGTGGCGACGGCCGACTGGTTCCCCTTGGCTATCGCCATCGAAAAAGCGGAGAACGAGTCGCGCACCCCTTGGGTCGCCGGGACCTCCGGCTTGGACCCGTAGAAGGTGTACGCAAGGTACCCCACCAGGGCCAGTGCAACAACGATCAGTACATTCCGCGCCATAGCGTCTTCTTTATCTCGACCCGGTCTTTATCGGCGTTACGCGTAAAAGACCGTGGTCTCCTTGGTTATCGTTTCGGTTTTTCCGCTTGATCCGTTTTCTGGATCTTTTCCGAGCCTTCGATATACCGATAGGTCACCGCCAGGCATTCCACCTGGAGATCGCTTTTTTTCCTTGAGCCTAACTTCGCATCTTTCCCTTTGGCCACATCGGAGCGGATGGCCAGATTGTTGATCGTCACGATCCGGGGGAGATGTGAAATCTCGTCGAAGAACTTAAGGTTGTCGTGGAAGGAACCGGTAATTTTTAAGGTGACCGGCACTTCGGCGTAAAAGTCTTTGCGGACCTCCGCGTTGGGACGGAAGGTGAGGAACTCCAGGCCGAACTGGGTGCCGAGGTTGGAGATTTGCTCCAACAGCTCGGGGATCTCCTGTTCGGTGGGGAGCTGCTGTTTGGCCAGCTCCAGATCGCCTTGCAACTGGCCGATCATTTCTTTGAGTTTCCCCTGTTTTTGAATATGTTTCAGGTTCTCGTCGATCTTCCGTTTGATCTCGGTCAGGTTGTTCTCGAGTTGGGCGATCTGTTCGAACTGGCTCTGGATAAGGGTGAAGTAGATCGCCACGAAGACGAGGAGCGCCACACCCGCAAGGGCGGCCATCCTCTGCCACGGCTTAATCGGGTAGAGCCGCTCGTAGGGGATCTTCTCGAAGAACTTGTCCAGATCCACGGGTTATCCTCTTCTTCTCTGCTTCGCGTTTACGCGGTTATCGTTTCTTTTTGTTCTTGGCGGCTGCGGCCGCTGCGGCAGCGTCCCGCTTGGCTTTTTCTTCGGCCAGCTTTTTGCCGAGAACGGTCCAGCAGTTGACGGTGAACTGTTGCAGCGTCTCCTGCCCGACGGTCGCCTGGGTGATTTCGCGCAAGGTCACGTTGGTGAACTCGGGCGATTCTTCCAGGTTTTTCATAAACTGTGCGACGGCGCTGTTGGAGAAGGAGAAGCCCGACAAGGTCATGCTGCCGTTGGTGTCGCCGACCGAGGTCAGCCACATCTCTTTGGGGAGGAGCATGTTGATGTTGTCGAGCGCCAGCGTCGGCCCGGCCTTGATCGCCTGCAAGTCGGCGATAGCCTTCTTGATGCTTTCGAGGCGTTCTTTCTCTTCTTCCATCTTTCGGACTTCGGCCCGAATAGCGTCTTGTTTTTTAAGCTCCTGCTTGGCGACCTGAATGTCGGACTGCGCCTGGTCGATCTGGCCGGCGAGCGATTGCCACCAGAGGAGGCCGATAACGACGGCGCCGACCAGCAACATGGCGCCGAGCACCACCTGCTGCTGGATGAGCAGGCGATCTTTGGCGTTCCGGTCGGCGAGGAGGTTGATCCTGATCATTTGTCGTCGAGCCTCCGCGACGCCAGACCCAAAGCGACCACCGCGGCGGGGGCTACCTTCTGGAGGTATTCGCTATCGAACACCTTCGGGTTGAACTTGATGGAACGGAAGGGATTGATGATCTCGCAGGCGAGCCCCAGTTCGGCGCCTACCAGATGGTCGATCCCCTCCATCTGGGCGGTTCCCCCGGCCAGATAGACCCGGCGGACCCGCGATTCGGAGGTCCGGGAGTAGAGATCGAAGGTTTTGGTGATCTCTTCGCAAAGCTCGGCCACGCCGGTTTTTATGTGGGCCGCCACGTCGGCCGGTTCGATCCCTTCGTCGAGATGGCCAAGCTTATACCGGTCGGCGTCTTTGAAGCCGACGTTCATGTTTTTCTGGATCGCTTCCGTAAGGGTGTTCCCCCCCACGGTCAGGTCGCGGGTGTAGGCGGTGATCCCCATCTCGATGATGTTGATGTTGGTCGCCGACGCGCCGATGTTGACCAGGGCGAAAGTGTCGTCCGGGTCGATGCCGTTGGCCAGTTCGAAGCCGTTTTCCAAGGCGAAAACGTCGAGGTCGACCACCACCGGCTTCAGACCGGCGGCGATGATGATCTCGCTCTGTTGGGCGACGATCTCTTTTTTGGCCGCCACCAGAAGGACGTCCATCTGCCGGTCGTCGTCGGCCGGAGTCTTTTCGCCCGACTTGGGGACATCCCCTTCGGCTTTGATGATCTGGAAATCGACGTTGACTTCGTCGATATCGAAGGGGATGTATTGTTCGGCTTCCTGCTGAATCGACTCGGCCAGATCGTCCTCGCTCATGAGCGGAACGGTGATCTTCTTGATGATGACCGATTGACCGGCGACCGAAAAGACGCAATGCTTCACCCCTTTGGGGATCTTCTCGGATTTCATGAGGTTGACGATGGCTTCGACCACCGCCTCGGGATTTTCCACCTCACCGTCGACGATGGCGTCGTGGGGAAGGGGGATCATGCCGAAGTTGGTCAGCTCGAACCCTCGGGGACCCTTCTTGAGAAGGGCAAGCTTCACCGAGTTCGAGCCGATATCAAGGCTCAGGAACGGTTTTTCGAGAAACGGTAACACGTTCTTCTAGTCCCACCCGTTGTTCACTGTCATCGACCGTTTCTTTCAGCTATCTTCTTTGAAGACGCCGGAACGGTCGTCAAGGTCGAGGCCTAATGCCAGCAAGATCTTGCGTTTCGTATCGAGCCGACAAAAGTGCCCTTTCTCCACGCGATCGATCGTCTGGACCGACAAACCGGTCTTGCGGGCAAGCTCGGCTTTGCTCATCATCTTCGACTCCCTGATTTTACGCACGTTATTCGGCGTAAGGCCAGTCGTCTGGTCAGGAGTCGAGACACGCTTGTCAGTCACTTTGCTTCCACCACCACGTGAGAAGTTTCGAATTAGGGGTAACTTACCACCATTTGTTTAAAAGAGTCAACAATTAACTTTAAATTTTATGTAATTAGGTGTCTATTAGGTATAGTTAGTATTTAACATATTTCTATGTCATTTCAGGCTCTCGGCCTCGCTTTGCAATAACCTCCTTTCTGGTCATTCTGTCCACATGCGCCATACTAACCCGATTATCAGGAGGTTCAATGGTCAAATGTCGAGTAGGGTGAAAATAGTCTCCCGTTTTGCCAGATCAACGATGGCTACCTCCGCTCGCCCGGTAATCCAACCGCATCCTTCGCCGGGGCTGACGATCATTGTCTCGCCGCGCCGCTGGTCGTGGGGTGTGTGAAGGTGTCCATAGGCGATCAGGTCGCATCGCTCTTCGGTGACGTACCGTTCTATGGGGCCTGGTTCGTGAAGAAGTCCGATCCGATATCCTCCTACCTCCAGAGTGCGGGGACGTTCTCCAAGGCTCCATCGATTCTTTTCGAACAGGGCGCGCAATCCTTCTTTCTCGCCGTCGTTGTTGCCGAAGACGGCGTACAAGGGGGAGTCGAGTCGTTGGAAGGGGAGGAGTGAGAAGGGGGAGACGAAGTCGCCAAGGTGGCAGGTGATATCGACCTCTTCCCGGTTGAAATGGTCGATCGCCTTTTCGATGGCGGGCAGTCGGTCGTGGGTGTCGGAGACGAGGCCGATGCGCATAGGGCCCTTCCGTAGTATGGTTTATTAAAATATGAGGCTCATTTTTCTTCCAACAGTATCCTCCCATGTCGTATACTTCCGCAACTTGTGGGATTTTGGGGGACGTTTATCCCGCCTCTTCGACGGACGCTAGGGGTGTCCCATCCTTTTCTCGATCAGCGTAGCGGTTAGTAGCCGTTTTCCGGTCGTTGCGCGCCTTTTGGGGGGTTCGACCTTATGGAATGGTATCGTCGTCTATCGCTGGGGGGAAAACTGGTAAGCGCTTTGGCGCTGATTCTTTTCGTCCTCTCGGTCGTTTCCATCCTGATCTCCATTCGGGAGCAGAACCAAAACGCCTTTAATCAGACCCGTTCCTTCGCCAACGGCGTGGCCGAGACGGTTCTTTCGTCGCTGAACATGATGATGTTGCAGGGGACGATCTCGGAGCGGGAAGATTTCCTCAAGATGATCGCCGCCACCACCCCCGGCATGACCGAAATTCGGGTGATGCGCAACACGACGGTTAACGAACAGTTCGGCGAAGGGCTCGAAGCGGAGAAGCCGCACGACGATATCGACCGGAAAGTGCTGAGCGACGGCGACCCCTACTACGGCTTGCAACAGGCGGCGGAGGGGACGGTCTTCCGTGCGGTGGTTCCCTTCGTTATGGAAGAGAACCGTGGCGGGGTGATCAACTGTCTCGACTGCCACGACGGGAAAGTCGGTACGGTCAACGGCGCCTTGTCGATGTCGATTTCCATGGCGGAGGCGGAAGAGGCCGCTCGGATGGCGTTCATGGAGCAGGTCGCCTTTTTCGTCGGTCAGATGTTGATCGTTCTGATGCTCGTATTCTGGATTATCAAGAAAAGCGTCAGCGAAGTCCTCTCGGCCATCGCCGAAGAGCTTACCGAAAATTCCAACCGGGTCGACGAAGCTTCCGGGCAGATCGCCGAAGCCAGCCAAGGGCTCGCCCAAGCGGTGACGGAACAGTCGGCCAGTATGCAGCAGACCTCCGACTCCCTCGAGCATCTCTCCGAGATGGCGAGGAAAAACGCCGAAGAGGCGGTGGAAGCCTCCCAGCTGGTGAAAGATGTCGATACGTCGGTGAGTGAGGGGCGGGAACGGATGGCTCAAACGGTCACGTCGATGGCCGCCATTTCGCAAAGCACCGAACAGATCTCGAAGATTATGCGGCTCATCGAAGAGATCGCTTTCCAGACCAACCTGCTTGCCTTGAACGCCGCCGTCGAAGCGGCCCGGGCGGGGGAGCATGGCAAAGGGTTCGCCGTGGTGGCCGAAGAGGTGAGAAACCTCGCCGTCCGTTCGGCGCAAGCCTCAAAAGACACCGCCAGCCTCATCGAAGCGGCGTCGAAGAACTCCGCCGAAGGAGTCGGGCTGGTCGATGCCATGGCTGCGTCGCTCGAGCAGATCGCCGGTTCCGTCGCCAACGTCTCCCAGTCCCTTTCCACCATCGCGTCGCAGAGCGGGGAGCAGGCCGAAGGGGTGGCGGTGATAAACCGGTCGGTGGAGCAGATGGATCAGGCGATCCAGATGAACGCCTCGCAAGCCGAAGAATCGGCCGCCGCGTCGACTTCGTTGTCGGAGCAGGCGGCAGGGCTTCATCAGGTGATCGTCGAACTGCAAGAGGTGGTCAACGGCGCCGGAACGGCTGCGAGTCATCGCCCCCCGCCCCCCAAAAAGCGACGGCAACTGAAGGGGTAAAGGAGAGGGGATCGTTACCGTCGGTCTCACGATCCCTTGCGCTTACGGGGCGCCCCCCCTATATTCAGTCTGGGGGGAGAAAGTGGTCGTCATGAGCGAGAGTTTTAACGCGAAGCTGCTCAAGAAGGTTTTGGTGGCGCCCGGTCTGGCGATTTTTCGGATCGCTCCGGTCGAGAGGGAGCTTCCCCCCTTCACGCCGGGGCAGTTCGCCCTGCTCGGCCTTCCCGGCTCCGCCCCCCGCGACCCCTTCGCCGATGTCGAAGCCGCCCCTCCTCCTCCCGAGGAGCTGTTAAAACGGACCTTCTCGGTGGCCAGTTCGTCGCGTCAGAAAGAATATCTCGAGTTCTACATCACCATGGTGCGAAGCGGCCAGCTCACCCCCCGGCTCTTCGCCCTCAAGGAAGGGGACCCCCTTTTTCTTTCACCCCGTTGCTACGGGCTCTTCACCATCGACAAAGCCCCCCCCGACCATCATCTGGTCTTCGTCGCCACCGGCACCGGCCTCGCTCCCCATATGAGCATGATTCGAAGCGAGATCTCCTGCGGTGGGGAACGGAAGGTGGCCATACTCCACGGCGCCTACCACTCGTGGGAATTGGGGTACCGGGACGAACTGGCGTCGATGAGTCATCGTTGCGAGAATATCGCCTATCTGCCGGTTATCAGTAACGAAGATGGCGCCGACACCACATGGAACGGACCGGTCGGGTTCGTGCAGAAGCTATGGAAGGATCGGTCTATCGAGCGCGTTTGGGGTTTCGCCCCCACCCCCGACACCTGCGACATCTTCATCGCCGGTCATCCCCGGATGGTCGAAGGGGTGTCGGAAATGCTTCAGGGAGAGGGGTTCGCCGAACCGACTTCCGACCGTCCCGACGGTGGGATTCATGTCGAGCGATTCGGAACCCTCGACAAAAAATAGAGGATTATCGCCGATCGAAGAGGGGACGCAACACCTCTCGTCCGATCCAAGCCAGCGCCGGGACGCAGACCGCGTCGCCGAAGGCGAAAAGCCCGGCGTTCTCCCGTTGCGGCAGACGATAGTTGTCGGGAACCCCCATCAACCGGGCCGCCTCGCGGGCGGTCAGATTCCGGGCGACGATTTCCCCTCCACGGGCGGCGACGACGATCTGTTTTGACGACCCCCCTCGTGGCGTCCGAAGACATCCGGCCAGCCCGTCGAATCGGGCCTCGGCGACGACCTTCCCTTTGCGGACTCGCCGGAAAAGGGCGCCGACCACCTTCAGACGGCGAGCGGCCGCCCGCTCGAGGTGGTCTCGATCTTTGGTCGGCATCTGCGCCAGCAACGCCGCCGTCCGCTCCTTCGGCCACCACACCCCCCTTCGGCTCCAGCAGATCGGCCAGCGTCGTCGTCGGCGATTCGGGGGGGGCGGGGATCGGCAGGAACGAGAAGGCGATTTCGTCGGTCAGGGCCGCCACGACCATGCCGAGTCGCGCCGACGCCAGCGAGGGGGGGCGATTCTCGAACCGCTCGGGGAACACCCTTTTTCCCTTGTGCCCGACGATGAAGAGACGGGGGCGACTTTGCGGGACGAACCGTCGCGCGTCGAGGGTGAAAAGATCGACCCGGTAACCGAGCCGGTTGAGGGTGAGGAGGGCTTCTCTTAAATCGCCGCCGTCGCCGGAGGTCAAGAAGCCGACGACGTTTTCGATCAAAACCACTTTGGGGCGACGTCTGGCCGGAAGTTTGCTGAGGAGCCGGGTGAAACCGAAAAAGGCGGAGGACTCCCGTCCGCCGCGCAACCCCCCCCGCCCCCCCGCCAACGAGAGATCGACGCAGGGAAACGACGCCGTGGCGAGTTGGGCCGGGGGTAACGAAGCGACCGAAAGGGTATGGACGTCGCCGCAGACGAAGTGGTCGCCGCCGAAGTTGTCGCGGTAGATGTTTTCTTTCGCCCGATCGATATCGTTAGCGAAAACGGCGCGAAACCCGGCCGTTTCCAGCCCGAGCCGGACCAACCCGGCCCCGGCGAAGAATTCGAGAAAGTCGATTTTAGACGGCGTACCTTGTTCGACGAAATGACCGTTCACGGGGTCAGCGCCCGCTCGACCCGGGCCACCTGTCGGGGGAGGGACCGTTTGAGCGACGATTCCCAAATCCGCACCACCCGCCAGCCGAGCCGTTTGAGCGCGGCGTTGTTGGCCCGGTCGCGGGCCATGTTTCGTTCGATCTTGGTCATCCAATAGTCCCGGTTGTTCACGTGGCGCAGTTGATCGGCCAAACTTTTCTTCCCCCGCAGACGCCACTGGGCGCCGTGCCAGAAATCGCCGTCGACGAAGACCGCCACCCGCCGGGCCACGAAGACGATGTCGGGCGATCCCGGCAGTCGCCGGTCGTGGAGCCGATACCGATGGCCCCGTCGCCACAAGGCTTTGCGCAAGAGGAGCTCCGGCGCCGTATCCTTCCCCTTCACCCGCCGCATGGCGCGCGATACCGTCGTCCGGTCGCGGGGGGAGATGGGGGGTTTCGCGGAGTTCATGGTCGTTTCAACAAGGTCGATGGTCTCCGGTCATTATGCCCGACAGACGACCAATCCCGAAGGGGTATAATCGAGCGGGATGGTGAAAAGCTATCTGCGTGCCAAAAACAGCGGTCGAAGTGGAGTGACGATGACGGCAGACGAAACCCGCGGCGCATCGGGCCGTCAGGTCTATGTGGAAGCGTTGGCCGAAGCCAATCGGGCGTTTCACGACAAGGTGCGCGAGCTCTCGGCCTTGCGCCGCATCGCCGACGCCTTGGCCGGGTCGGTCGATTTGCGGGCCATTCTCGACAAGACGTTAGAGATCGTCGTCGACGAGATCGGGCCGGAGAACTGTTCGGTGATGCTGGTCGACGAAACGACCGGCGATCTTGTTCTGCGCGCCGCCCGTGGGATCGACGACCCACGGGCCACTTTTTTCGAACCGGAAAACGACCCCCCCTCCTTCGCGGCCACCTTCGGCGTGGCCGGTTACGCTCTCTCGGCGGGGCGGGCGATCCTCGTGCGGGATGTGGCGGGCGACCCCCGCTACGTCACCCGCGACGCCGGGGTGCGGATCGGCTCGATGTTGGTAGCGCCCCTTATCTACGGCGGCAAACGACTCGGGGCGCTCAACATGAGTAGCTACGACGCCGAAGCCTTCGACGAAGACAACGAACGGATCGTCACCATCCTCGCCGGTCTCGTCGCCACCGCCATCCAGAACGCCTTGTTGGTCGAACAACTGTTGGCGAGGGAACGACTCTCGTCGTTGGGGCGATTGGCGGCTACGATGGTCCACGACATGCGTAGCCCCGTGGCGGTTATTTATGGTTTCGCGTCGCTCATGGCAGAGGCCGATACCGACGATATCGCGCGGCGGGAATACCTGACGATTATCAAAAAGCAGCTTGACCTCTTTCAGTCGCTGGCCGAAGAGACGTTGGAATATACGCGCGGCGACGAAGCGCGACTGGCCGCCGTCCCCCTGACGTCGGCCCACTTGGCCCAAGGATTAAGCGAGAGCATGGCGCCGACCTTCGAGGAGAACGGGGTCCGTTTGGCCTGCGAAGTCGCCGGGGAAGGCGCCATATGGGGGACGAATCGAAACTGATCCGCGCCTTGGTGAACTTGGTGAGCAACGCGTTGGAAGCGATAGCCCCTCCCGACGGTCGGGTGACGGTGCGATTCGGAATCGTCGAAGAAAAAGTGGTCATCACCGTCGGCGACAACGGAAAAGGGATCGCCGAAAAAGATATCGGTCGGATCTTCGAGCCGTTCGTGACCAAAGGAAAAAGCAACGGCACCGGACTGGGCTTGGCCATCGTGCGGCGTATTGTGGAAGCCCACCGAGAGAGCGTTGAGGTCGCGTCGGAGGTGGGGGTCGGGACCACCTTCACCATCACCCTCCCCGCCGTCGCCTGATCTCTTCTACCCCTCAACGACCTCTTCTTCATTCTTATCGAGGCCCGGCGCCGAGACGATCAACCCCGCCGCAATGAGGCAGAATCCCATGATCAGGTAGAAGAAAAGTTTCTCCTGCGACAGCGCAAGGAGCCCCGCCAGCATCCCGCCGAAGAATGTCCCCATGAAGACCGAGAAATTGAAGACCCCGATGATCGCCCCTTTGTGGGTCGGGTCGGCCAGTTTCGAAACCGCCGCCGGGAGGGTCGCCTCCAACACCGAGAAGGCCGCAAAGAAGAGAGCGAATCCGGCCAAGAGTCCGTAGATCGACGGGAAATGGGCCATGACCGCAAAAGCGATAGCCACCGCGACAAGCGACCCGGTGATCACCTTTTTCGCCGCTCCCCTATCGGCCGCACGTGAGGAGAACATCATCGCCATGCCGCCGAAGAGAGCCAGCGGCAGATAGATTTTCCACAGTTCGCTGGTAGCGAAATGTTCGGCGATCTTGATCGGCGCCATGAAAAAGGCGGCGATCATACTCATGTTCACCAACATCCCCGCCAGATCGAGCCGGATAAGATTCGGTTCCATGGCGTAGCGAAGCGCCACCATCGGGTTGAGAGAAAACTCGGCGTGGGTCGCCTCTTTGGCCGGTTCTTTCAAGATAAACGCCGTCACGATAATTGCGACCACCGAAAGGACCGCCGCTATCCAGAAGAGGAACCGGACGCCGGTGTATCCGGCGATAACCGGTCCCAGAATCATCCCCACGACGATACCGCCGCCGATCGACATCCCCATAAACGCCATCGCCATGTTCCGGCGGGAAGCGTCGGTCAGATCGGCGATCCAGGCGAAACAGGCCGAGGCGATGGCGCCCGCCCCCTGGATGAACCGGGCGAAGATCAGGACGTAGATATTGGTCGTCAACGCGCCGAGGATCGACCCGGCGGCGAAGAGCGCCAACCCGCCGACGACCACCGGTTTCCGTCCGAACTTGTCGGAGATGTAGCCGAACGGAATCTGCAACAACGCCTGGGTCAGGCCGTAGACCGAAAAGGCGATCCCGGCGAGAAAGGGGGTCGACCCGGGAAGGCCGATGGCGTAGACCGAGAAGACCGGAATGAGAATAGAGAGCCCGAACATCCGGGCCGAGAGAACCGAAGCGAGACCGGCGATCGCCTTTTTTTCTTCGGGAGGAAAATTGAACGCTCGTTTTTTCACGTTGACTGCCTAAGGGTAAAAAATTGGAAACATTCTAATACGGGCGGCGGGGATATGCACCCCGAATGGTCGTGACGATGGCCTGGCAGGCCGTGGAAAAACTATCTGCGTTGGCTCCGGGACGCTCGAAAACGTTTTTCCACACCCTGCTAGGCCTCTTCGCCACCCGGCGTGTCGGAAGCTTTCGGTGCGGCGACTTGCACTTTCGCGTGGCGGATGATCCGGTCTCTGAACCGGTATCCCGGCATCAGCTCCGCAGCCACTTCCCCTTCGTCGACCTCGTCGCTTTCCACCATGCCGAGGGCTTCGCACAGTTCCGGGTCGAACGGTTTGCCGACCACGTCGAGCTTTTCGAGCCCTTCCCCTTTGAGATGCTCCATGATCTGCTGGTAGACCATCTCGACACCGATGCGAAGATTGGCCAGATCGGCGCTCTCCATCCGGGCCGCCTGCACCGCTTTCTCGAAGTTTTCGAGCGCCGGGATGAGCCCTTCGACCGTCTTGAGGGCGGCGTAGCGACGGGCCTCCTCCCCTTCGCGGACGAGCCGTTTTTTATAGTTGTCGGCGTCGGCGAGCGCGCGGAGCGCTTTGTCGTTCATCTCGCGGAACTCCCCTTCGCGCTGCCGCAATTCTTTTTGCAGATTCTCCACCTGGGCGCGCAGTTGCGTCACTTCGTCCTCCGCCGGTTCGGGGAGAGGGTGGATATCGATCGGCTCGCCCGGCTCGTCGGGGAGGGAGAAGTCGTCGAGTTCGGTGTCGGGATCGGTCGGGTTGCGGTCGGTTTCGTTCACGGCTTTGTTCGGTTCCTCCGGTCAATGGAGATCGGCGTCGGCCAATCGTTTTCTGATGCGTTGCGCGCCTGCCGCCACGAGAGCGGTCGCTTTTCTATAGTTCATGCATTTGGGGCCGATGATGCCGACGGCTCCCATGGCGCCGTCGACTCCGGCGAAGGAGCGACCGACCACCGCCAGGTCGTCGAATCCTTCGATCCCCGACTCTTGGCCGATAATGTACCGCATTCCTTCGGTTTTGAGGAGTTCGGTAAGAAGGGCCGTCATCCGGCTTTGTTCGGAGAGGGTCTCCATCGCCTCTTTCAGGCGGACGGCGTCGGGTCCGAATCCGGTGAGAAGATTGGTCGCGCCGTCGACGATGACCGGCGCATCGTGGGTGGCGGTGTCGATAGCCAATACCAACGACCGGACCCAACGGACGAGAAGATCGGCCCGTTCGGAAAGGGTCATCCCCTCTTCGGTTAGTTTCTGCCGGATCGCGGTAAGCGGCATGCCGCTGAACCGGTGATTAAAATAATTGGCGACCCGTTCCATCATCTCTTGCGAGAAATCGGCCGGGACCGGGATGACCTGATTGCGCACGAGTCCCCCTTGGGTGACGATGACGGCCAACGCCACATCGTCGTCGAGCCGGAGCAGATGCAACGACCGTAACGGAGGCGACACCCACGAAGCGAGACCGACGAGGGCGACCCGGCGGGAGAGATGGGCCAACGTGTGGGAGAGGGTGGAGAGGGTTTCGGCCATCTCGCGCAACGTGGCGGCGCCGGTGGCGTCGTCGATCCCTTCGATCTCTTCGGGGGTGAGGGGATCGACGGCGACGAGAAGATCGACGAAAGCCCGGTACCCTTTGTCGGTTGGGGTTCGCCCGGCGGAACAGTGCTCCTTCGCCAGGTACCCTTCGTCGGTCAGTTGCGCCAAGGTGTTCCGCACGGTGGCTGGCGAAAGCTTAAACGACGGCAACCGGGCGATGTGACTGGCGCCGACCGGATCGCCGGTGGCGATGTGCCGCTCGACCACGCTGATGAGGGTGGCGGTCTCCCGTGGGGTCAAGGGCATCGAGGTTACTCCGGTGGCAGTAGGTTTGGCCTCTCTATGATTCCGTCGCGGCGGACAGATGTCAACTAACATTGCGCGGCTTTCGGTTGACACCGAACGCCATCAGGGGTAGACTCCCCATTCGTCTGGTGCGGGGTGGAGCAGTCCGGTAGCTCGTCGGGCTCATAACCCGAAGGTCAGAGGTTCAAATCCTCTCCCCGCTACCAACCCCAACGCGGGGTGGCGATACTCCTCACCCCCCCGATCAATATCCGGCGCTCGTTGGCGCCTCCCCCTCGACCGGTTAAGACCGGTGTCGCACGGGCGCGCATCGCCACCCCCTTACGGGTGCATTTCCCCCGACGCTTTCTGCTCTCGCCGTCTCCGTTGTCGGCTCACTCTCAATGCAGCGAGGGGGCTGGCTTTCTTTAAAAATCCCAAGGCGCGCCCTGCTAGTTTTCTCTGAATGCGTTTGATCCTGCCGGAACCGCCGGGAGAGCCGATGGACAGCGTTAGACCGTTTGTAGAGCGGCATGAGCGGATAGAAAGCATCGACGCATTCCCGCAATTGTGAAGTGGTGGCGCAAGTCGAAAACGTATCCCCCGGCTTTCCCACAACGGCGAAGAAACGCAAAGAAGAAGAGGAGAGCCGGGGTCAGCACTGCTCCACTTTGTTAAACGACGAGGCCAGTTTCCCGTCCCCCCAGACGCCGTAAAAAGTGTTCCCCGCAGGGGAGCAGTCGAAGGTGGTGTGGAAGAGCCGGACCCCGCCGTCGGACGTCGGCGTCACCCCCACCTGTGTACCGGGAGGGATCAGTCCGCCGCAGTTGTCGCACCGTCCGCCGAACCGTGTCGCCCGATCGGTTTCGCAGGGGGCGCATCGATTGGTCAGGAGATGATCGACCGACTCGTCGCCGACGGTTAAGGTCGCCGTCCCCGGCTCGAAGGTTGCGGCGCATTCGATGCACGTGGTCATGATCCACTCCGGTTACCGTCAAGATTGTTGTTGAGCGCTGAAAGGCGGCGCGTGGCCGGTCTATTGTCAGTCCATATCGAGGCGGCGAAGGCGCCGACTCTTTTTCGCCGACGGCGGATCCCGTCGCTCCCCCGCATAGGGGTCAGTCGCCGCGGCCTTTGGTCAGCCAGCGGGCCTTCGTCGAATCGACAATCGACCGTTGGCAGGTTGCGATCACCCGGTCGAGATCGTCGGTGGCCATGATCGCCTGATAATCGGGGCGGTCGATATAGCCGCACTCCAACGTCTTATCCTTCATCCAGGTCAGGAGCCCATCCCAATAATCGACCCCCACCAGAATGATCGGGAACGGCAACATCCGTTGCGTCCGGGTCAGGGTCAACGCCTCGAACAGTTCGTCGAAGGTTCCAAACCCACCGGGGAAGATGACGAAGGCCTGCGAATATTTAATCAGCATCACCTTCCGGACGAAAAAGTGCTTGAGCGTAATCGTCTCCGAAACGTAGCGGTTCATCTTCTGTTCCAGCGGCAGGTCGATCTTCGCCCCCACCGAGACCCCCCCCGCTTCGAACGCCCCTTTGTTCGCCGCCTCCATCACCCCCCGGTCCGCCCCCGGTCAAGACGCTGATCCCGGCGTCGGCCAGTTTCCGCCCCAGCGACTCGGCCATCGCGTAATAGCGGTCGCCCGCTTTCATTTGGGCCGAGCCGAAGACCGAGACCATCGGGTCTTGCCGCGAAAGGAGATCGAACCCTTCCACGAATTCGGCCATGATGCGAAAGAGGCGCCACGAATCGCCCGCCTGCATATCGTCGATGAGGAATTGGTACTTGCGGCTGATCTCGCCGTTGATATCTTCGAGTTCGGTCATGGTTCACTTTCGAAAGGTTGGGTTATCCCGGTCGAAGGGCAATGATGCTACCATGATACCTTTCCAACCAGACCTACGTCATCAAGAGAGGAGCTACCATGAGGGAGATTCTCGGACTGGACGAATCGGGGCTGACCGACGCCTTCGTCGAGCTGACCCGTCTCGTCTCCTCCCGACTGCCCGACGACGTCGTCGCGGCCCTTAAAAAATATCGTGACCTCGAAGAGCCCGGCTCCCGCGCCCGGCGAACCATGGATACGCTACTCGAAAACGCCACCAAAGCCGAAGACGGGTCCCGCCCCATCTGCCAAGACACCGGCACCGTCACCTTCGACATCTACTATCCCTTCGGTCTCAGGGAATCGGCCATGAGAACGGCCATTGAAAAGGCGATCGTCACCGCCACGGAACGCCACTACCTCCGCCCCAACGTCGTCGACACCCTCACGGGAGATTCGAAAGGGGACAACCTGGGGAAAGGGCATCCGTCGCTCAAGTTCCACCAAACCGACGGGGACGATTTCAAAGTCGTCGCCGTGCTGAAAGGGGGAGGGTGCGAAAACGTCGGCGCTCAATACACCCTGCCGAACACCCCGCTGAAAGCGGGACGCGACCTGGCCGGGGTCAAGAAAGTCGTCCTCGACGCCGTGGTCAAAGCCTCCGGTAAAGGATGCGCACCCGGCGTCCTCGGCATCGGCATCGGCGGCGACCGGGCCACCAGCTACCTTAAGAGCAAAGAGATGCTCCACCGCGATCTGGCCGACACCAACGAGAACCCCGATCTGGCCGAGCTGGAGGAATGGGTCGTCGAGAAGGCCAACTCGCTCGGCATCGGGCCGATGGGGTTCGGCGGCAACACCACCCTCTTCGGCGCCAAAGCCGGGGTGGTCGACCGGATCCCCGCCTCCTACTACGTCGCCGTGACCTACATGTGCTGGGCCTACCGGCGCCGCTCGATGACGATTACGAAAGGGGAGGTGGCCTATGCGTAAGATCAACCTGCCGGTATCGGAAGCCGAAATCCGCGAGCTGAAAGTCGGCGACGAAGTCTTGTTGACCGGCGTCATGGTCACCGCCCGCGACCGGGCCCATAAATATATGGTCGAAGAACGTCCCGAAGATATCCGCGAGATGTTGGAAGGGACCGTCATCTATCATTGCGGCCCGGTGATGGCGCAAGACGACAAAGGCGAATGGTCGGTGGTCGCCGCCGGTCCCACCACGTCGATCCGGGAAGAGCCGTATCAGGCCGACGTGTTGGCCGAGTATAAGGTGCGGGGCGTCATCGGCAAAGGGGGAATGGGAAAGAAAACCCTCGACGGGCTAAAAGCCTCCGGCGCCGTCTATTTCCACGCTATCGGCGGCGCCTCGCAGGTGCTGGCGGAGAAGGTGGTGAAAGTGCCGGGAGTCCATAAGCTCAAAGAATTCGGCGTGCCGGAAGCCTTCTGGCAGTTCGAAGTGGTCGAGTTCCCGGTGGTCGTCACCATGGATTCCCACGGCGGATCGCTTCATGAAGTGGTCGACGGCGAAGCGGCGAGACGGTTCAACGACATCCTCGCCGGTATGTGAAGCGGGGGAGCGCTTTTTTTCGATACGGCGTCTCGTACCGGTTGCGAGACGCCGTTATTATTCGCCGTGCGGAGGGAATCAGCCCCCCCCAGCATCGTGAAAATCTCGATCACGTCGCCGTCGTTGATTATGTGCGCATCGTACCGGTCGCGGTGGATGATCTCTTCGTTCACCTGCGCCGCCACCGGGCCGGGGGGTAAATTTAAGCGCGCGAGGAGATCGGCGATGGTCATGGCGCCGTCGAAGGTTTTTTCTTTGCCGTTTAGTCGCACCTTCATCACGACACCGGTTTCAAGTTCGTGTCCCAGTCTTTGAAGACCCACTCCAGCCCCAACCCGTGTATGGCGGCCATCACCTCTTGCGGCGTCCGTTCGTCGACCACCGGGAACTGCTCGCCGTCGTCGACGTCGGGGGTTCCGGCGTAGGCGCCCGGCGCGGTTTTCGATCCGGCGCTGGCCTGGTTGATCCCGGCGCCGAAGAGCCGGTCGCGCAAGGTGGCCGGTTCCCGCGTCGACAAGGTCAGGACCGAGTCGGGGAAGAGGAGACGCGTGGCGAAGATCAACCGTTTCAGTTCGGCGTCGCTCACCGGTCGGGAGCGCTCGCGCAAAAAGTCTCCCGGCGCTTCTTTGATACGAGGGAACGAGATCGAAACGCTGGTCTGCCAGTAGCGTCGGTTCAGATGCCGCACGTGGGCCGACAAGGCCAACGCCTCTTTGCGCCAGTCGCCGAGTCCGAGCAGGAATCCGACGCCGACGGAACGTATCCCCGCTTGCGCGACGCGATCGGCCGCTTCCAGCCGATGTTCGAACCGGGTCTTGGGGCCGGAGAGGTGGACGTCGCGGTAAAGCTCTTCGTCGTAGGTCTCCTGATAGACGGTAACCCCATCCAACCCGGCGTCGCCAAGCTGGCGATATTCCTCCACCGCCAACGGCCCCACCTCCACCGAGACGAAGACGAAGCCGATCAACTTCATGACCTTTACCGCCCGTTCGAGATAATCGACCGGGACTTCTTTCGGGTCTTCCCCCGCCACCAGCAAGACCGACCGATACCCTTCGCGGTAGAGCCGTTCCCCCTCGGCCCTGATTTGGTCGAGCGTCAGCGTCACCCGTTTGAACGACTGGTCCTGCCCGAACCCGCAGTAGGCGCAGTTGTTGATGCAGTAGCTTGAGAGGTAGAGAGGGATGTAGAGATTGATCACCCGTCCGAACCGCTGCGCCGTCAGGTCGCGCGCCGCCTGTTCGATGGCGTCGATCCGACCGTCGGCGGCCTCGGAGAGGAGCGCGAGGAACCCGGCGCCGTTGATGGGACGGCGGGTAAGGGCCGTGGCGACGTCGGCGTCGGGCGTCCGGTCGATGGTGGCGATGGCGCTGTCGATGGCGCTCTCGCTCATCGAGCGCCAGACGTTAAGGAACGTCGTCATCCCCACGGAAGCCCCTCCACCGGACTACTCGCCTCGGCCTGTTCCAACGGTTTGCCGAGCCCGGCGAGGTAGCCTTCCCGTCCGGCTTCGACCCCCTTGCGAAAGGCCGTCGCCATCATCGAAGGGTCGCCCGCCACGGCGATGGCGGTGTTAACGAGAACTGCGTCGGCGCCCAGCTCCATCGCTTCCGCCGCATGCGACGGGGCGCCGAGCCCCGCGTCGACCACCACCGGGACCGTCGCCTGTTCGATGATGATCCGAATCATGTCGCGGGTTCGAACCCCCCGATTGGCGCCGATGGGAGCGCCGAGAGGCATGACGGTGGCGGTCCCGACGTCGGCCAGTTTCCGGGCGAGAATCGGGTCGGCGTTGATATAGGGGAGGACGATAAAACCTTCCTTCACCAATATTTCCGCTGCTTTTAGCGTCTCGACCGGGTCGGGCAACAGATAGCGGGGTTCGGGGGTCACCTCCAGCTTTACCCAATCCGACACCCCGGCGGCGCGCGCCAGCCGCGCCAGCTTCACCGCCTCCTCGGCGTTTCGGGCGCCGCTGGTGTTGGGGAGGATCAGATAGCGGGCGGGATCGACATGGGCGAGTATGTGATCTTTGGGATCGCTGATATCGACTCGGCGTAAGGCGACGGTGACGATCTCCGAACCCGATGCGGCCAGCGCGTCGCTCATCTCTTTCGACGAGCGGAACTTGCCGGTCCCCATGAGGAGGCGTGAAGAGAAGGTTCGCCCGGCGATAGTGAGGGTCTCTTTTTCGGTCATCTTAAACGTCCGGTTTGTGCGTGATGAACAGGCTCCTATTCTACACCGGGCATCGACGATGCGGGGGTATTGGGGGTAAACTGGCGGAAGGGGAACTTCAATAAGGGGAGAAACGATGGTGAACGTCAAGCGGTGGGGACTCTTCGGAATCGCCCTCTGTCTGGTGACGGGGAGCGTCGGATGTGACCGGATCATGGCCCTTTTGCCGCAACAAGACGCCGACAGCTACGTGCAGAAATATGTCCCTACCAAGGCGCTCAAGCTTGAGATCGGCGACGACAAACGGACGTTGACATTGATCGGCTGGATTCGCAACGACGGCGACCGCGATCTTTCCAGCGTGGTGGTGGGGGTCCGCCCCATGGTCGAAGGGGGGGAGGCGACCGAGCACGACATCGGCCCGGTCGACGCCCATTCCAAACGGCAGATCGATCCGGTCTATGTGGGGCAGTTGTCGAAAGATACGATCTATTTCGTCAGCCAGACGTGGGCCGTGGGCGGAACCTTCGCCGGAGAGTGAGTCAATCGCCGTCCGTCAGGCGGCGACCTCTAACGGGGTGTCGGGGGCTTGGCTCTTGTCCCCGGTCGGGATCTGGGCGGCGTAGCTCATCAACGCCGAGATCGCGTGGCGCTCCTCTTTATAGGCGCTCATGTTCAGCGACAACGACCGGGCCGCTTCGTCCCGTTGAGGGGTCGTTTTGTCATCCCGATCCGCTTTTACGGCGGGGGACTCCGGTTCGTCGGCCCGTTTCGACGCCAACCGGTCGAGCAGCTCTTGGAACATGGTCCGCATCCGCATAAGAAGCGGCTGATGCTCTTCCTGCCCAAAGGCTTGCATCCGCTCGTCCATCTGCTGTCGCATCTGGTCGAGATATTTTCCCAACGCATCCGGCATATCCGCCAGACGCTGATCCATCAACGCCGGGACGCCGAGCCCGAGGTCTTCCCCCTGCCCCAGCGGATTGGCGTTCATATAGTCTTGATTCCGCTGCACATCGGACAGGAACCCTTTCACCTGCCCGGTCATGAACCCGGCGATGGAATCGAGCCCGTTCGGTCCCATGCCGAGCGCCTTTTCGACCTCGTCGAACATCTGGTTGGTGGCGTCGACGAACTCGTTAAAATCTTTGTCCGACATCGAGAAGAGGTCGCCGGCCTCCTTCTGCCATTTGTCGAAGATCTGCGGGTCGATGTTGGCCATCTTCTGCGCCGCCCCCTCGATGCGGGAGAGGAACGAGACGTCGACCGAGAGACTCGCTTCGTAGGAGCGGCTCATATCCTGCCGCATAGAGACGGTCTGCCCGTCGGCGGTCTGCTTTTGGGCCGACATCGAAAGCGACTCGGCGCGGGAGTAGGAGAGGTCTAAAGAGAGGCCGCCGGCGAAATGGAACGCCGGGGCCTTCTGGGGTTGGCTGGCTGCGTTGGTGAGTTGTGACGTATCCATGACAAAAATCTCTCGTTATCCTTCCTCCCTATCGGCGACGGGAGGAAAAGCCTTGAGAGTTTTTTAGCGGAAAGGGAAAGAGAGAAGAATCAGGATGTTGGAATAGGGGAGGGGGGCGTCGCCGGTCGTGCGCAAGGGCTTAAGCTGTCGTTGGGGAGGGGGCGTAGACACCGGCGCGACGCGTAAGCGGTGGCGCCCATCGCCACCCGCGTCGGGCGCTTAACCGGTCGAGAGCCGCCAGCGAGCGGCGGTCGATTGGAGATAACGGTAAGGGCGGCGCCATCCCGCGTAGGGGTGTGGAGCGGGCGAAGGGATTTGAACCCTCGACTTCAACCTTGGCAAGGTTGCACTCTACCACTGAGTTACGCCCGCGCTAGAGAAGAGGCGATAATAGACATTCAAACGAGTGTTGTCAAGACCCTCTGAGCGCCGCGATCACCTTCGCGTAATCATCCGCCCCGAAAACCGCCGACCCCGCCACCAGCGCGTTCACCCCCGCATCCCGGACGATAGCCGCATTCTCCGGTTTGATCCCCCCGTCCATTTCGAGATCGATCTCGAACTCGTTATCGTCGATCACTTCTCGGAGTCGCGCCGCCTTATCCAGCGTCGATTCGATGAACGACTGACCGCCGAACCCCGGATTCACCGACATGATCAGGATAAGATCGATATCGGGCAATATCTCCTCCAGCGCCGACGGCGGCGTATGCGGGTTGATTGAAACCCCCGCTTTTTTACCGAGGCTCTTAATCAGCCCGATCGTCCGGTGGAGATGAGGACACGCCTCGTAGTGGACCGTGATGATATCGGCCCCGGCCTTGGCGAAGTCGGGGATGTATTGATCGGCGTTCTCGATCATCAGGTGAACGTCGAGCGGGATGGCGGCGTATTTCTTGAGCGCCTTCACCACCAACGGACCGATGGTGATATTCGGCACGAAATGGCCGTCCATCACATCGACATGGAGCCAGTCGGCCCCTGCCTGTTCGACCGCTTTCACCTCCTCGGCCAGACGGCCGAAATCGGCGGAGAGAAGCGACGGGGCGATAATCACGGGACGAGCCACGGTTTTAGTTTCCTGCTGTTATTGAAAAATAGTGGTCGTCCTCATCCCCGGCGCATGGTTTGGTTTCCATTCCGGGGATACGCTACGCCGACCATCGACTCGACCGGCAGGGACGGTTTATTTGTCACCGCTCCCAAGGTCTTTGAGTTCCGAACGGAGCCAGACTAACATACGTCGCACCGTTCGGCGTTGGTTCGTTTTTCGGTCGAACCCATAGCGGGACTTCAAGGGTCTTCACGTCGTCCGCCGTCGCCAGCCCCAGCCAGACCAGCCCCACCGGCTTCTCGTCAGTGCCGCCGGTCGGCCCGGCGATACCGGTGGCGCTGATACCGATATCGGCGCCGCTCGATTTTCGGACCCCCTTGGCCATCTCGGCCGCCACCTCCGCCGAGACCGCCCCGCAGGTTTCGAGCGTCTTTTCCTTTACGCCGAGACGTTTCATCTTCGACTCGTCGCTATAGGTGACCACCCCTTCGACAAAATAGTCGCTGGCGCCCGGTTGCGCCGTCAGGGTCGCCGCGAACAGCCCCCCGGTGCACGATTCGGCCGAGGCCAGAGTCAGCCCGTTCTTTTTGAAGCGGCGGGCGAGATATCGCTCCAACGTATCCCCCTCTTTGCCGTAGTACCAAGGGGCGATCACCTTTTTCAGACGACGCCGATAGTCGCGCAGGCGGTCGAGCGCCTCCACCCGGTCGGCGCCGGTGGCGGTGAGGCGAATGTCGACCTCGCCGATGTGGGGGAGGAACGCCACTTCGATCCCGTCGGCGGGGATGAGCCCTGCCTCGTCTAACATCGAAGCGAGGGTCGATTCGCCGATGTCGACGGTGTGCAAGATCGTCCGTTCCAGCGCCGCTTCGGGGGCTCGCTCTTTGAGGATCGGAAGAATCTCGTGAACCATCAGCGACCGCATCTCCGCCGGAACGCCGGGGAGAGCGAACAAGAGGCATCCCTCCCGATCGACATAAACGCCGGGCGCCGTGCCAACCCGGTTGTGCAACGCGACGGCGCCTTTGGGGATGTCGGCTTGGCCCAGGTTATTCTCCGGCATGGCGGCGCCGAGCTTTTTGAAATGGCGTTTCACCGCCACCAGCGCCGCCCGGTCCCGCACGAGAGGGACGCCGAGAGCTTTACACAACGCCGGTTTGGTGACGTCGTCGTGGGTGGGGCCGAGACCGCCGGTGAGGATGACGAGCTGATAGTTCCGAAGAGCGTGGCGTATCTCCCGGACGAGTACGGTTTCGTCATCCCGCAGGCTTAAGACCCGGTCGGGGGTAAGGCCGACCGTCTCTAGCCGGCGAGCGATCCAGGCGGCGTTGCCGTTGATGATGTGACCGCTGGTCACTTCGTCGCCGATGGTGACGATGATTGTCTTCATGCCGACGATTCTCCCACACCCCCTCGCGAACCGAAAGGAGAAGAGGAGGGGGGGGCTATTTCCGCTTACCGGGTGTGGTGGCGGAAGACCTTTTCTTTAAAAGCCGCGACCAGTTTCAGATCGAAATGGTTCGGATCGGCGGCCAGAGTCGCCAACGCCTTCTCCGGCGGCATCGCCGGTTTATAGACCCGCCGGTCGGTAAGCGCTACGTAAGCGTCGACGATAGAAGCCATACGGGTCAGGGTCGAGAGAGCCTCCCCCGCCAAGTGTCGCGGGTAGCCGGTTCCATCCATTTTTTCGTGATGGTTCCAAGCGATCTCCACCACCTCCGGCGGGATACCGGGCGCCGACCCGATCATTTCGAGCGTGTGGTCCACATGCTCTTTCATGATCAACCATTCGTCCGGGTCGAACGGCCCCGGCTTGTTCAGGACGTTTAAGGGGGTTCGCGCCTTGCCGATATCGTGCAACGTCCCCCCGGCGGCCACCGTGGCCGCGTCGCGGTGGGAGAAGTCGAGCCCTTTGGCGAAGAGGGTGAGATAGGTCCCGACCCGCACGCTATGGACGAAGGTATAACCGTCGTGTTGGCGCATCGCTTCGAGCAGGGTGGCGGCGCCCTCCCGGTCGGAGGCGACATCGGCCATCATATCCCCCACCTCCGCGAAAGGGGCGTAGTCGATCGGCTCCCCTTTCTCCCCTCGGCTCCAAGCGGCGTCGAGCGCCTCGAAGGTGACGCTTAGCGTCCTGCCGATATGGGGGTCGAGCCGCTCCCATTCCCGTTCCACCCGACTGTTGGTCCAGCGGGAGATGCGATGGAAAAACGCCGCCGGGTCGAACGGTTTGATCACGAAATCGCGGGCGCCCAGCCGGATCGCATCCATGACGTTTTTCTTGTCGGTCGCCGCCGAGACCATGATGACCGGAATGGAAGAGCCGTCGGTGTGAAGGCCGGCGATATCGGCCAACGTCTTCAGCCCGGTCCGCTCCGGCATGTGGAGGTCGAGCAGGATCAGGTCGAACCGGTCGTCTTCGGCAAGGAGCGCCAACGCCTCGTCGCCGCTGGCCGCCTCCACCGTCTCGTATTCGAGCTTTTCGAGGTAAAGCCCCATCTCCCTACGGATCGACGCGTCGTTATCGACGACCAGCACCCTTTTTCCGCTTCCATCGGTCATGTTCGGCTCGCTCCAGATTCTTCCCCCATTCTGGCGCCAAGTGAAAGCCAACGCCAGCCGGACGTCTTGACATCGGCGAAACGACCGGCCATAGTCGGGCCAGACTATCTTGGTGGAGGAGCCGATGAACGACCCCGTCAACCGCCGTATCGTCGACCATCCGGTCGACCTCCAGTTCCCCGAGCGTTGGTCCCCCCGGGCCTTCGATCCGAAACCGATCCCGCGGGAATATCTTCAGGTGATCTTCGAAGCGGCCCGCTGGGCGCCGTCGTCTTTCAACGAACAGCCGTGGCGATTTCTGGTGGCCGACGGCGGAGAGCGGCTCGATCTCTTTCGAAGCCTCTTGAAACCGGCCAATCAGATCTGGGCCGACAAAGCGCCGGTATTGGCCTTTGTTCTGGTGAAACGCCATTTCAGCCTCGACGGAAAGGAAAACCGGACCGCCCTTTTCGACGGGGGCGCGGCATGGATGGCGTTGGCGTTGCAAGCGCGAAAGATGGGGCTCTATACCCACGCCATGGGGGGGATCGAGGTCGATAAGATTCACGAGAAACTCGGTGTCGACCGGAGGAGTATATCGTCGTATGCGGCGTCGCCGTGGGGCGGATGGGAGACCCGACCAAACTCCCGGACGACCTGAGAGAGAAAGAGACCCCCTCGTCGCGGAAACCGCAGGAAGAGACCGTCTTTTTCGATGAGCGCCTCTTCTAGCCGAGCCCGTTCGCCAGCGCGTTCACCAGCGCCACGGTCGGCTGGAGTTCCTTAATCAACGTCGCGCCAAACCCCCTTTTTCGTCACCGCCGACACCGGCAGGCGCTTCGATAAATAGAACCCTTTGTGGCGCAGGAAATCGGCGTACGGGTGATCCGCCGGGAAGCCGCGCGGAACCCGAACCGTCGTCTCCCCTTCCAAAGCGAATCCCTTCTTCGCCCCGGCGGCCACCGCCTTGGCCAACGCGTCTCCCCCAGCGTCGACGAATCGGCGGAACCGGTCGATCTTCTCCGGCGGGATTCGGTAGATGCCGGAACCGATGAAGACTTCGCCCGGTTCCATATGAAAATAGAGACCGGGAGATTCGACCCGTTTCCCGGCGCCGCTCCAGACGAAAACCCCGAGGTTCGTTTTGTAGGGCGCCTTGTTCTTGCTGAATCGGACGTCCCGGTTGAGCCGAAAGATCGAGCCGTCGATACGGGGTTCGTACCGAAGCCGCGCAACCTTCTTTTCGAACGCCTCTCCCAACAGCGTCGTCAGCTCCATGGCCGGTTCCACCACATCCGACCGATAATCGGCCCGATGTTCGTCGAACCATGCCCGGTTGTTGTTCTCGGCCAGTCGTCGGAAAAAGGCGATCGTCTTTTTCGGCAGGGCGAAGGTGGCCGGGTCCGGAGAGATCGATTCCATAGGTTCCTCCGCGAAAAATGGGGGATGCCGTTATAATAGACCGATGGAAGAAAAATCGATATTCGCCTCCCCTCTCTTTTCCGCCCGGTCGATGACCGTCATCATCGTCGTGTCGGTCATCGGCTACATGCTCGGTGTCACCGAGATCGAGAGCCGCACCCATCCCCACGAAGAGACGAGCGCCCCGGCGCCGCTCCTTACCCTCCCCGCTCTCTCCGGGGGGAAGGCGGAGGTTCCCGACGGAAAGGGCTGGACCCTCGTACATTTCTGGGCCACCTGGTGCGGGCCGTGCATCGCCGAACTCCCGGCGTTGCAGGCGATGGCCGACGAGATGAAAGGGCGCCTTCAGGTGGTGACCATCAACGTCGACGAACTCGAGGCAGGCGAAGTGGCCCGCTGGATGGGGAGAAGAGAGCTGACCCTCACCACGTTGCTCGACCCGGAAGGGACCGCCATGCGAGCGTGGGGGGTGGTCTCGTTGCCGACGTCGTATCTGGTGAGTCCGGCGGCCATGGTGGTGGGACGGGCCGACGGCGCCCGCGACTGGCAAGACGAGGCGGTGCGAGCGTTCCTGAAAGAGAAGATGAATCCGTAGGGCTCGGATGCGTCGACAGAGCGGTTCATTCTCTCCCTCGACCCGTCGATGATTGAGCCGACAGAGACCGCGTCTTTTTTCGAAACGTGGGGCGCAGAGGAGCGCAAGGCTCACTTCGCTCCCGGTCGGAAGACCCCGTCCCAATCGTCGGCGGGGGGCTCGGCCCGATACCGACGACACCGCTCCAATAATGTTTTGCTCGGCTGATCGTCCGGGAGCCGTTCCAGGCAGGCTTCGAATCGCTCGATCCCCTCATCCCACGCTCCTTTGCCATAGGCCTCCACCCCCTCCGCAAAGAGGGGGAGTGTCTCCCCCATCGACGGGGAGAGAGAGGTCTCCGGTCCGCCGACGGCCTCGTAGACCGTCAACGGTTCTTCTCTCCCTTTCAGAGCGATCCGGTCGAGTCGGCGGAGGGTGAACCGGTCGTCGAGCCGATCGGCGGTGGCGGTCGAGATCAGTGTCCGGGCGCCGTAGAATTTGCACCCCCCTTCGAGACGGGAGGCGATGTTGACCGCGTCGCCGATGAGGGTGTAGTTGAATCGTCGTTCGGAACCGATGTTGCCGACGATCACCGGTCCGGTGTTGACCCCGATCCGGGTGCGCAGGGGGGGGAATCCTTCGGCGGCCAACTCTTCTGAAAGCCGCTCCGACGCTTCGGCCATGGCCAGAGCCGCCGAGACGGCGTCGGCCGCATGGGTCGCCGACGGGAGCGGCGCCCCCCAAAAGGCCATCACCGAGTCCCCCTGATATTTGTCGAGGGTCCCTCCATGCTCCACCACCACATCGGCAAGCTTGGAGAAATAGCGGTTGAGCAGCGAGACCACCTGCGCCGGGGGGAGCGATCCGGCGATGGTGGTGAACCCTTCGATGTCGGTGAAGAGAATGGTCAGCTCCCGCTCTTCCCCCCCCAGCTCGAGCGCCTCCGGGTCGGCCATAAGCCGATCGACGTAGGCAGGCGAGAGGTAGCGCGAGAAAGCCCCTTTGATCCACCGTTTCTCTCGTCCTTCGGTGACCGACAGGTAGAGGGCGGAGCCGAGATAGGTGATGACGATGGCGAGCAGAAACTGGCCGACCGGCAGGAGGTGGCGGAAATGGAGAAACGACAGGAGACTCCCCCCGGCGTAGAAGGCTATCAGCGCCAGCGCCACCCCCTGCGGCGACGGTAAGCCATAGCGAACCTGCGCCACGGTCAGGATGATCGAGAGAAACAAGATGAGGAGCGAACGCCCCCTCCTGCGAGGCGTGGGAGATGGTGGTCCCGGCCATAAGGGTGGCGACGGCGTTGGCGGTGATCCAGCTTCGCCCGACCCCCGCCGCCCCCCCGTCGTAGTCGAAAGGGGTCGCGTGGCGCATGCCGGCCTCTTCTTTTCCCCCGCCGATCAGGACCACCTCCTCTTGCAGACGGGCCGGATCGACGGTTCCGGCCAGGAGATCGGAAGCGTCGATCCGGTCGATCCCTCCCCCCGGTTGCGAGAGAGGATGAAAGTCGATGGGGAACGAGGCGGCGCCGTCGGCCACCAATGAGGGAGCGAATCGGTTGAGGGCCGTCACGTCGGGGAAGGGGTCGCCCCGCACCGCCACCGACGCAAGATAGACCGCCACCGGGAAGGAGGGGCGCTTTTCCCCCTCGATCTCGACCGCCAACGGCGCCTTGCGAATGGAAGCGGGGGTCATCTGGTCGTCGGCGAGGGTGACGCCGAAACCGTAGGCGGTACGGGAGAATCGGTCGAGCGGACGACGCAACGAGGTGGCGTCGGCGTTGGTGAAGACCGCCAAAACTTCGCGCGGCGTCGCCACGAGAGCGGCGTCCAAAAGCTCGTCGTCGGCAGGAATGGTGGCGTCGTCGAGCGGAAGCTCCACGCCGACGCTCGCGGCGCCGTAGCTCACCACCCTCTCGATCAACGCCGCCAACAGGGGGCGGGGGGTCGGGAGCTTGTAGGGATAGGGCGCCAACGCTTCGTCGTCGATGGTGATGAGGACCACCTTCGCCCCGAAGAGCGGGTCGCTCTCCTGCATCCGCATTCGAAGATCGACCGAAAGCCGTTCCACCGTCGCGAGCCAGGGATGATCCCACAACGCGAAGCCGAGAAGCGAACTCGACACGGCGATGGAGAGCGCGATGACCCATCGTACATACTTCGGCGGACGTCGGTTCACAGGGGGCTCTTTCGTTCGGGTGTGTGGGACGAGGGTCATCTTCCCAAAGACTTCGCCTCATCATACGCCAAGCGGAACCCGGTGAGCGCCCGTTCGCAGGTCGTGGTCTCGACCGCGAAGGAGATGCGGAACGCCCCCGGCCAGCCGAACCCGGTTCCCGGCACCACGAGAACGTTTCGTTTTTTGAGTAGCTCGACAAACGCAAGATCGTCGTCCAAAGGGGATTTCGGGAAAAGGTAGAACCCCCCCCCGGGCGGCGTCAGTTCGTAGCCGATCTTCGTCAGCCCTTCGACGAGGAGATCCCGGTTCCGTTGATAGGTCGTCATGTCGGGCGCCTCGTCCTGGAGCCGCGCCGCCACCTTTTGCATGAGAGCCGGAGCGTTGACGAAACCGAGGATGCGATTGGTCAAGGTCAACGCATCGATCACCTTCGGCGGGTTGGAAGATTTTGGCGAGACCGCCGCATAGCCGATCCGCTCCCCCGGCAGATTCAGGTCTTTCGAGTGGGAGGTCACCAGCAACGTATGGTCGTGGAACCCGAACGGGTCGGGACAGGAGAAACCGGAATAGAGGAGTTTCCGGTACGGTTCGTCCATGATCAGCCAGATCGGTCGGCCATACTCGGCGCCTTTCCGGGCGAGGAGCGCGCCGACGTCGGTTAACGCTTCAGCCGTATAGACCGCCCCGGTCGGGTTGTTCGGCGAGTTCAAGATAAGGGCGCGGGTGATGGGGGAGATGACTCTTTCGATCTCGGCGGCCGAAACCTGATACCCCGCAGTCGTCTGGGCGATCTTCGGCGATCCGCCATGATTGTCGATGTAGAAAAGATACTCGGCGAAATAGGGCGCCACCACCGCCACCTCGTCCCCCGGGTCGAGAAGCGCTTTCAGGACGACGTTCAGGCCCCCTCCCGCCCCGACGGTCATGACGACGTCGGCGCCGGTAAAGGGGAGCCCCGAGCGGCTCGCCAACGCTTGGGCCACCGCCTCGCGGACGGCGGGATACCCCCCGTTCGGCATGTAGCGATGCCCCCCCGGTGTGGTGTCGGCGGCCACCTCCTTGATGACCGAGACCACCCGCGCAGAGGGCTCCTCCACCGGGTTGCCGAGGGAGAAGTCGAAGACCGCGTCGTCGCCGAATTCGGCTTTTAAGCGGGCGCCTTCGTCGAACATTTTTCTGATCCAGCTCGACCGAGCCATCATCGTCTCGATCCGGCGGGCGATAGGCATGGGCGTTTCCTTGCAAGGGAGAAGATGGGATGTATGGTACCCGAACCGGCGTCGCCCGGCTATAATGACACTTCACAACAACAGGAGCCCCATGGAGATCCCCGAGTTTAACGACGCCATCGACGCCGCCGCCAGAACCATCGTCGACGAACGGGCCGCGTTGGCCCGGATGGAGGGGGTCGTCCGTTCCGCCGCTTTCGCCGAAGCGGTGCAGGTCTGTTTTGACTGTAAAGGAAAAATTTTCGTTATCGGTCTCGGCAAGTCGGGTCTGGTCGGCGCCAAGATCGCCGCTACCTTGTCCTCTACCGGGAGTGTCGCCGTGGCCATGCATGCCGCCGACGCTTTGCACGGAGACATGGGCGCCATCGCCGAAGAGGACGTCGCCGTTCTCATCAGCAAAAGCGGCGAGACCCGGGAGACGGTCGAGATCATCCCGTTCCTTCGGGGGCAGGGGAACCGGATCGTCGCGATCACCAACGAGACCGCCAGTTCGCTGGCCAAAGGGGCGCATGTCGTTTTGCCGTTGTCGGTGGAGGCCGAAGGGTGCCCCATGAACCTTGCGCCGATGGCTTCCACGACCAATACGTTGGCTCTCGGCGACGCTCTCGCCTCGGCTTTGATGGCGGCCCGGAAATTCGCCCCCCATCAGTTCGCCCGATTCCACCCGGGGGGGAAACTCGGTTGGTTGTTGACGGCGCTGGTGGCCGACATGATCGACCGGACGAAAAACCCGACCTGTTGGGAGGGGCATCTGTTGCGCGACGCCGTGGCGGTCTTGGCCCGCGACCGGATGGGCGCCGTCTCCATCGTCGATCAGAACGGGCGGATCAAGGGGATCGTCACCGACGGCGATTTGAAACGGATTATCGTCGAGGGGCATGAGAGCCGGTTTGACCGACCGGTGATCGAGAGCATGGCTCTTAACCCGAGCGTGATTTCGATGAGCGCTTCCGCCGCCGAAGCGTTGGACATCATGGAACGGCGGACCAGTCAGATTTCGGCGTTACCGGTGGTCGACGAGAACCTGAAACCGGTCGGCATTCTCAGAATCCACGACGTCATCCGGTCGCATTATTAGCGACTACGCGTCGCGGCGGGGGGCTCTGCCCCGTCGAATAACCGACCGGCGTCTTCGCCGCCTCGACCCATGCGGATGCAACATCCGCCGGTCGCGAACAGCGATTACGCGTCGCGGCGGGGGGCCTTACTCCGTCGAATAACCGACCGGCGCCTTCGCCGCCTCGACCCATGCGGATGCAACATCCGCCGGTCGCGAACAGCGATTACGCGTCGCGGCGGGGGGCCTTACTCCGTCGAATAACCGACCGGCGTCTTCGCCGCCTCGACCCATGCGGATGCAACATCCGCCGGTCGCTTCGCCGTCAGAATCCCCCTGCGCCGCCGTAGGAACCGACCGCCCCTTGCCGCATTGCGACGAGCGCCGCGATCCGTTTCTCCATCGGCGGGTGGGTCGAGAAAAGCGATGCCAGTTGGTTCCCCGACAAGGGGCTGACGATGAACATATGGGCCGTGGCCGGTTCGGCTTCTCGCATCGGAACACGATGAGCCGCCTGCTCCATTTTGCGCAGCGCGTTCGCCAACGGCATCGGGTCTCCCATCAGCTCGGCGCCGGTCCGGTCGGCCTGATATTCCCGCGTGCGGGAGATCGCCATCTGCACCAACATCGCCGCTATCGGGGCGAGGATCATCATCGCGATGGCGACGAAAGGGTTGGCGCCCCCTCGGTCGTCGGATCGTCCGCCGAAGAGCATGGCGAACTGGGCGAAGTTGGCCAACATCGAAATCGCCCCGGCGAACGTCGCCGCGATGGTTCCGATCAGGATGTCTCGGTTTTTGACGTGGGCCAGTTCATGGGCCAAGACCCCGGCCAGTTCGTCTTCCGAGAGGATGCGGGTGATTCCTTGGGTCACCGCCACGGCGGCGTTCTCCGGGTTGCGACCGGTGGCGAAAGCGTTCGGCTGTTCCGACGGGATCATATAGATCTTCGGCATCGGGATGTTCCCCCGCTCGGCCAACCGGCGAACCGTGGCGTAGAGCCGCCCCGCTTCACTTTCATGAATCTCGCTGGCCTTGTACAGTTTCAAGACCATCGTGTCGCTGTAGTAGTAGGAGAAAAAGTTCATCCCGACGGCGAAGATAAAAGCGATCACCATCCCCTGCTCCCCGCCGAGGGCGGCGCCGCCGGTGACGAAAAGTAGCGTCATGGCCCCAAGGAGTAGCGTCGTTTTGATAGCGTTCATCGGTTACCTCTTATGTCTGTCTCGCGGGAATATAAGACCGGCTCTTTAGCTTGTCAACGGAACGGGGTAACATCTCCCCATGACAAAACTATTAGAGATCGACAATCTGACCGTCCGGTTCGCCGGAGCCGACGGCGTGGCCTATGCGGTCAACGGGGTCAGCTATAGCCTCAAAGCCGGGGAAGCGGTCGGTGTGGTGGGGGAGTCGGGCTGCGGCAAGACCGTCACCGCCTTATCGATCTTGCGCCTTATTCAGTCACCCGGCAAGATCGTCGGGGGGCGGATTCTGTTCGAAGGGACCGATCTGCTTAAGCTCTCCGATGAGGAGATGCGCAAAGTCCGTGGCGAGAAGATCGGGATGATCTTCCAAGAGCCGATGACCGCGTTGAACCCGGTCTTCACCATCGGCGACCAGATCGGCGAAGGTATTCGACTCCATCGGGGTGTCGGCAAAAAAGAGGCGCGCGACCGCTCCATCGAAGCGCTGACCAAAGTCGGCGTCCCCGATCCGACAAGCCGGATCGACGCCTATCCCCATCAGCTCTCCGGCGGGTTGCGGCAACGGGCGATGATCGCCATGGCGTTGGCGCTCGACCCGAAGGTCGTGGTGGCCGACGAACCGACCACCGCCCTTGACGTCACCATTCAGGCGCAGATCCTCGACCTGATGAACCAGATGCGAAAAGAGACCGGGGCCGGGTTCGTCATGATCACCCACGACCTTGGCGTCGTCGCCCAGACCTGCGATCAAGTGGTGGTGATGTACGCCGGACGGGTGGTCGAAAGTGGCCCGGTAGGGGAGCTGTTCGACGAACCGCGCCATCCGTATACGCGAGGCTTGCTGGCGTCGATCCCGTCACGCGGAAAGAGGGGCGAACGGCTCAAAGAGATTCCCGGTTCGGTCCCGTCGATCTTCGCCATGCCCCACGGGTGTCCTTTTCATCCCCGTTGTCCCGACGTCATGGAGCGATGCGAAGTCGAAGCGCCGGTCTCTATCGAGATCGGCCATGGGTCGGTCGAATGTTGGCTCTACGAAACCATCCCCGCCTGATTAGTCGGGGAGACAGATCTTCACGATAGCGGCGAGGTCTTCGTCGCCGAGCCCCTCTCGGAGGTACGGTTCCAGAGGGTCATCGGAAAACCGGCGCCAACGAGACGACCCGCTATCGGGCGACCCATAGCCCCCCCCAAGCCGATGAACGCGACGCGCAGAGCGGTCATGGGGAAAGCTTCGTAAGATCGGGAGGGGTCGCGTGATCGGCGATGTAGGAGGCTATCGAGCCGTCGGCGCCCTTTTTGACCGCCCAGTCGCGCAGAGCGTTTCGCTCTTCTTGGTAGGTCATCAACGGCGTCCCCATACCGCAGGAGCGTTCCACCGCATAGACCCGGTAGAGAATCAGCCGCCGGACCGACGCCGCCTCCACCGGAGCGAACCGGGGGAGGAGCTCGTCGAAAGCCGGTGTTCCTTTCTCGATCAGCTCTCCCTTCACGAAAAGGCGCAAGATGAGCGGCTTCCCGGTAAAAGCGGTGAACATGATCGTGACGGCCCCGTCGGCCCCGATGTCCCGCGCCGTCCGGTCGCCGGAACCGGGATAGTCGAGATAAACGACGGTCTCGTCGTCGATGACCCGCAAGGTATCGTATCCCTTGGGGGAGAGGTTCACTTCGGCGTTCGAGCAGGAGGCGACGAAGAAGACTTTTTGATCGGCGATAAATATCCGGTCGGCGTCGGTCATCCGACGATACTGCGTTCCCATAGGGCGATGGCTCCTCTCGTGTGGGGGGACGTCTCCCCTACTTTACTCCCTGAAGCGCGCAAAAAAAAGGACCGACCGTGAAGGCCGGTCCTTGTCGGTCCGCAGGCGGCTATCCTTTGTTGGCGTAATACTGGGCCAGCTGGTCAAGTCCCATGGTCAGGCCATCGGTCAGGAGGTTTTTCAGGTCACCCTCGGGCATTTTGCCGATCATCGCGGCCAGTTCGTCTTTCCGGGAGGCCAGCGTGTCGATGATCCCTTGCAACTGATCCATCGGTAGCTCCTCGTTGGCGAGACCGTTTTGGAGCATATCCATGTCGGAGAGGAACGAGTCGAGCAGGCCGGTCGCCTGCGCGTCAAGCGACGGACCTCCTGCGGCGACGGGCGGCACGATGAAGGGGACCGACGAGACCGGGCCGGCGCCGCCGACATTGGCCGTCGATCCTGCTTTGGCGCCCCCCATGGCTCCGGAGAGCATGTCGGCGAAGGAGGAGCCTCCGGTGGCGCCGCTCTTTTTGGCCGGGTCAACGCCGGGTGTATTTTTGAGTGGTTCGATTCCGTCGATTCTCATTATCCCTATCCTTAGTTTCGTTCGGGGTACGTCCGTGTTCCCCGTTCGTTTAGAAAAACGATCTGTGTGGCCGCTGCGGTGGCGAACCGAGTCTTGAGACGCTTACGTATTTGCGTAGACGCTTCGCTTTTTCATCTCGATTCTCCTGCCAGCGCCTGCCTCGATAACGTTTTTCTGTCCTGCCTAATCTATCGGCTCCTGGTCGCCAAAACTTGCGCGCAAATATTTCCGTTCGCTCAGAGCGCTCGCTTCGATAGAGAAGCAAGGATGGCGCCCGATTATTGACGGTGGCGCCGCCGGGGGCGGCTGGTGTATATGTATGATAGATAAGCAGATATGTTCACAGCGCCCCCTCGCCTTATGGTGAGCGACGATACCCGACGGAGTACCCGGCAATAGTTGCCGACACGATTGGAGGAGATGATACGTCAGCGTGGCGCCGGTCTATGGCGCCCCCTACACGAACTTCCCCTTGTCGGGCCATGCGCAGAAGCGCTCAAAGAACGGGCACTCTCCGCAGAGCGGTTTCTTCGCCTGACAAAGCTCCCGCCCGAAAAGAATCGCTCGATGGGAAAAGCCGGTCCAATCTTTTCGCGGGAACAATGGGGCGAGTTCGGCCTCCACCTTCACCGGGTCGGTCGCTTCGGTCAACCCCCATCGGCGGGTCAAGCGCCCTACGTGGGTATCGACCACGATCCCGTCCGGTTCGCCGAAGACGTTGCCAAGAATGACGTTGGCCGTTTTCCGACCGACCCCCGCCAGCGCGGTCAGCTCTTTCATGGTGTCGGGGATGTCGCCGCCATGATTGTCGACGAGGTCTCTGCTCATGGAAGCAAGCGCACGCGCTTTGTTTTTATAAAAGCCGGTGGAGCGGACCGCCTCTTCGAGATCGACCAGTTTCGCTTTCGCCATGGCGTGGGCGTCGGGCCATTTTGCGAAGAGGGGAGGGGTGACCATATTGACCCGGGCGTCGGTGCATTGGGCCGAGAGACTGGTCGCGACGAGAAGCTCGAACGGAGTCCGATAGTCGAGACTGCACGAAGCGCCGGGGTAGCGCTTTTTCAGATGGGCGTCGATTTTCTTCGCCCGTTCTTTGGGGGTCATCGTTTGCTCGTCAACCACTGGTCGACTTTGTCGGGCGCCCATGCGTTCAAGATATGGCGCGGCGCAAGCCCCCCTTTGCGAGCGGTCATCACCCCTTCTTTCACATGGTCGAGCCCGGCGACCCGGTGGGCGTCGGGGTTGATCGAGATGACCACACCGGCGTCGGTGGCCGCTTTCAGATAGCGCCAGTCGAGATCGAGCCGATGAGGGTTGGCGTTTAACTCGATAACGACTCGATGCGCGGCGCAGGCTTCGATGATCTTTGGCGTGTTGACCGGATACCCTTCGCGGGTCAGGAGGAGCCGCCCGGTAAGGTGACCCAACATGGTGGTGAAAGGGTTCTCGATGGCGGCGACGATCCGGTCGGTCATTTTTTTCTCGTCGGCCACGAACCCGCCGTGGATCGAGGCGATAACGAAATCGAGTTTTTCCAAGACCCCGTCGGGATAGTCGAGCGAACCGTCGGCGAGGATATCCGACTCGATTCCCTTATAGATTGTGAAACCGGGGAGCTTCGCCATCACCTCGTCGACCTCGTCGCTCTGTTGGGCCAGGTCGTCGATGGAAAGCCCCCCGGCGTAGAAGGCGCTTCGACTATGGTCGGAGAGGCCGAGGTAGGACCAGCCCCGGTCGCGGCAGGCGGTGGCCATTTCGAGGAGGCTGTTCTTCCCGTCGGACGCGGTGGTGTGGAGATGAAAAACCCCGGTGATGTCGTCGGGGGTGATCAGATCGCTCCACGGCTCTCCCCCCTTCGCGGCGATGTCGATTTCCCCCATCCCTTCGCGCAGTTCGGGCGGGATGTAGGCCAATCCCAACGCTTCATAAAGCCCCGCTTCGTCGGCCAGCCGGATCGTCTCGCCGCCACGGGTCAGGGCGTATTCGTTGATGGCGTACCCTTTCTTTTTGGCGTAGCCGCGCAGCTCCACGTTGTGGGCTTTCGAGCCGGTGAAATGGTGCAACGTGTGGGGATACTCCTCGTCGCTGACGACCCGCAAGTCGGCCTGCAACCCGGAGGCGAGCCGAACCGACGCTTTCGTCGTTCCGGCGCCGATCGTCTCTTCCACCCCGTCGGCTTTCACGAAAGCCTCCATGACCGCCGTCGGGTTGTCGGACGAGGCGACCAGGTCGATATCTTTGACCGTCTCCAACCCGCGCCGAAACGAACCGGCGATGGAAGCCCGAATCACCGCCGGGTGGGCTTCGATGAGGGCGAGCATGGCGACCGCTTCTTCGGCGGCCCGGACCCGGAGCCGGCGACCGGCATAGCGGGCGAGGTTTTTAATGCCGACAAGGATTTTTTCCTGCGTCTTCTCGCCGAAGCCGGGGAGCTCTATCAGCCGGTTTTCGTTGCAGGCGTATTCGAGCTCGCCGACGGTGGTGATGGCCAGCTTCTCCCAGACGACTTTCGCCTTTTTCGGGCCGAATCCGGGGATGGCCAGCATCTCGAAAATTCCCGACGGAAGGCGTCGCATGAGCTGGTCGATTTCGTCGTCGGCGCCGTTGGCGCGTAGGGAGACGATCTTTTCGGCTAAACCTTTGCCGATCCCTTTGACGCCGGTCAGTCGCTTTTCGGCGATGAGGAGGTCGAGATCTTCTTCGAGCGATTCGAGGGCGCGCGCCGCGCCGGAATAGGCCCGCACTTTAAACGGGTTCTCGCCCAAGATTTCCAAAGCGATGGCCGCCTCTTCCAAGACGGCGACGATACGGTCTCGGTCGAGGCCGGTCGGTGTGTCAATCATACGGTTCCAATAAAATTTACAATCCTTCATTCTAACGTATGCGGGTCGGTTTGTTCCGTTTAACCTGTCGAGCCCGAGGCGCCAACGAGCGCCGGTCTTTTTGTGATAACGGCAGGCGGAGAAAGACCGGCCCCCGAAAAGGGCCGGTCTCTCGTACTTAACCGGTGGAGGTCATACTCTATAAGGGCGGGATAGACCCCTCGCCGGGGACCGCGCCTCCTAGAAGGAGACGTCGAGGTTGAGCTGAATGCGGGTCCGATCTTTTCCTTTGCCGATCATCGCCTCGTAGGCTTCGGTCGGGGCGATCTTTTCGTTCTTGGTCGTCTGGCTGTAGTACTTAAGGCCGACTTTCATCTGATCCAACACTTTCTTCGACACCTGCACGGTGTAACCGGTGTAGTTGTTGGTGTAGGGGAAGTCGTCTTGGGTGAACCAACCGAGCCCGGTGGCGCCGGCGAACCCGATGTCGTGGTAGGCGAGGGTGAGGCCGACATCGGCGGGGAGCTTGGCTTTCGCCCAGATCACCATGGCGTTTTTGTCGGCCGACTCGACGCCGTCGCCGATGTATTTGTCTTCGACGTCGGAGCTGACGAAGATGGCGCCGAGGACCGGAGAGAGGGGAAGCTCTTTGGCGGTGATTTCGGCCAGAATGTGGTTGTACGAAGCGGTTCCGCCGGGGACCATGTAGGAGGAATCGGCGTTGTCGGCGTCTTCTTCAGTGATGGCGTAGCCGCCGACGGCCGCTTTCACTTTGATGTCGCCGCCGAACTCGCCGCCCAACTGGTACGCGAGCATGGTGTCGTTTTTGTCGTCCCACCCGGAGTAGGTGAGCTGGTATTGGGCGACGGAGGCGAAGAACATTTCGTTTTTGAAGCCAAGGGCGATGCCTTCCGGTTGCAGGTCGCTATCCCAAGTGGCGCTCATCGGATCCCAGATGATATTCCCTTTTTTGCCGAACCAGGCCCAGAGCGAGTCGAACTTCAGTTTGATGTAACCCCGGTCGATGCCGAAAGTTCCTTCGTCTTTCCCGCCGCCGATGATGGAAAGGTCGTGGTGGGTCGAGTGGTTGTCGAGCGCGCCGGTGGCGACCCGGTATCCCATCGTCAAGTTCTCGTTAAACGAGATCTCGTTGCCGAAGCGAAGCCGAATCCGTTGGCGGGAGCGGGTCTTGTCGTCTTTGCCGGTCTGGGTGGTGGTGTCGGTCTCCCATCGGAAGCGCATGTCACCAAAAGCGGTGATCTTGGTATCGCCGTTTTCATAGATGACGGCTTTGTCTTTCGCCGAGGCGGTGGCGGGGATGGCGATGGTCACCGCAGCGACCGCCATTCCGAAAGCGATTACGGACTTCTTCATTCGATCTGTTCTCCTCAGAACTTCGTTTATAAAGGCGTAAGTTATGCGCCAACCCCGGAAGCCTCTCCGGTGATTGGTATGGGGGGAGTATAGGGGGCGGAAGGAGAAAAGTGGGTTAGAAGAACGTTAAGAACAGGCTTGCGCTTGCGGTTCGCATAAGCCGCATTTCGTCGCCCCGACTCGGTGTTTGGACGTTAAGATGTCGAGACGAGATTAAGCTGTCAAAACGTACCGGCGTTTTTCGGGAACGACGCGTGACTGAATAATGGAGTCCGCTAAAAACCGCGCTTTTTGGCGGACGGGGGGAAAAGGAGATGAAGGGGTTTTTTCCGCAACCTGCCAAAACATACGGTGTCGAAAGATGTTCATCGCGCATTATGGTGTCGCTATGGGGGCGAAGAAAGTCGCTCCAAAGATTTCGCTCGGCTGGCTGATCGCCGCCTCGTCGCTTATCGACCTGATCTGGCCCCTGCTATTGTTGGCCGGGTTGGAAGAGGTGAAGGTCGAGCCGGGGATTACCGTGGTGACGCCGCTCGATTTCGTTTCGTATCCGTATACCCATTCTCTCTTCGGGGTGATCGCGTGGGGTCTTTTGCTCGGTGGCGTCTTTGCGCTGATGCGGCGCGATATGGCGGGGGGCGTCCTGTTGGCGGCGTTGGTGGCGAGCCACTGGTTTCTCGATCTGATCGCTCATCGCCCCGACCTTCCGCTCTATCCCGGCGGCGAGAAGTTCGGGTTCGGGTTATGGAATTCGCTTGCCGGAACGATGATCGTCGAATACTCCGTCTTCTTCGGTGGGGCGTGGTTTTTCTGGCGGACGGCGCTCCCGACAGGGCGTCGACGGATCGGCTTCTTTGCGTTGGCGCTCTTTTTGGGGGTGATGTATCTGGCCAACGTCTTCGGCCCACCCCCGCCCGGCTCGAATGAGATCGGCGTGGCGGGGCTGGCGTTGTGGCTTCTGGTCTGGGCCGGTTTCGCCATCGACCCCCAACGCGGGGGAGGCGAGATTCCTGTCGTTACCCAAAAATAGGTGGCCTTGACAGGTGTAGGTTCGGCGTCAAGTGTCTGTTTCCATCGACCCCCAACGCGGGGGGGGGGCGGGAATAAAAAAAGGCCGCATTTTCTTGCGGGTTTTGGAGGGTGATCGTGGAGGGTTACCCCTTCTCGGTTTCTTTTTTGTCGTGGTAGGTCAGAAGATCGGTGATCTCGAATTGGCGTCCTCCTTTGGGGGTGACGACTTTCACCTCGTCTCCTACCGAGCGACCGACGAGCCCTTTGCCGATGGGGGAGGCGAGGCTGATCTTCCCCTTTTCGGGATCGACGTCTTCGGAGAAGACGAAGTGGTAGATGATTTCGTCGCCGCTGTCGAGGTCTTCCAGGGTCACTGTGGAGCCGAGCCCCACCCGGTCGGTCGGGATATTGTCGATGTTGATGGAGAGGATCTCGCTGATCCGTTTTTGCAGGACGGAAATGCGCGATTCGACCATCCGTTTCCGCTCTTTGGCGGCGTCGTATTCGGCGTTTTCGGATAAGTCGCCATAGTCGGCGGCCCGCTTCAGCTCGGCCGGGAGGGTGATGCGCTATTCGTGGTTCAGCTCCTCCAGCTCGGCTTCGAGCTTACGGATCAGCGGGGCTTTCATCTATACTGGTCTCCTTGGATTGAAGCGGGATTATAACAGGAGCCGTCCATGAGACAAAGCATCGGTTCGTGGCGACGAGCGGGAGTGGTCGCCCTCGCCATACTCTTCACCATCGGCGCGGCGCCGGTTTTGGCGGCAGGGCTCTCTTTCCCGTCGGCGACCCACGAAGACATATGGCGGCTCCTTACCGCCGAGATCGCCAGAGACAAGGAGCTGACCTCCCACGGGATCAACCGGGCTCGGATGACCCAAGTGCAGGAACGGTTGGCGCCTGGTATTGAGGGGAAAGAGCGGGTGCTCGAAGATATCTCCGGCGCTACCCTCCCTCTGTTCGTCAAGATGCATGCGCTGTTGGAGAAGACTTTGGCCGACGAGAAGCGGATCATCGACGGGGGGGACCCATCGCTACCAACGGTTCGCCGAACGGGCGTTACGGGGGAACCTGGCCAAGAAAGAGGCGGCTTTAGCCGAACTGGAAAAGGCGATCCACTAGGCGTGGCGGCCATGGGCGCTCACGCATTCGGGGAGACACGGCGCCGACGGCTTAAGGAGGGGTGATTCTCTCGAGAGCGATTCGCTATCCACTAGGCGTTGGCGGCCATGGGCGCTCACTCTTGCGTGGAGACGCGGCGCGACGGCTTAAGGAGGGGTGATCCTCTCGAGAGCGATTCGCTATCCACTAGGCGTTGGCGGCCACGGGCGCTCACTCTTGCGTGGAGACGCGGCGCCGACGGCTTAAGGAGGGGTGATCCTCTACCCCGCTTCTTTGTCAAGTTCCCGCAACGTCGCCAGCATCGCTTCCACCTCTTCGATGCTCGCCCGTCGCCAAACCAGCAACGCCGCCGTTATGGCGAAGAAGATCGACGGGATCAAGGTCTGGCCGGTCAGGAAGGCCAACGCAAGACCGTAGACCCCCACCACTTCGATCAGCGACCAGCGGATTACCGCCGCCTGAAAATAGTGGGGGAGAATCGCCAACGCCGCCTTGTCGTCGTCGAGGTTCTTCGGGTCGGGGATTTCGATGTTGAGGGCGGTGGCGCCCCGTCCTTCAAAAAATCGCTGAAGGCTTTCGTACGATTTGAACCGGCGGTCGAGCCAGAGCATCGCCACGATCTCTCCTGCGGCGATGAGGGCGAGCGAGGCGGTAAAGAGGGGAAAGAGGGTCGGATCGACCCCCAGAAGGTTCATCCCCCCCCGGACGATGAAGAGGGTCACCCCTGCATAGAGCCCGATCAACCCGAGCATAAATATCCAGACGTAGTTCAGACGGTCTAAAAATCCGTTCAACGTGGCGTGTCCTTCGCGTGTCAGCACAAGGCTCCTTTCGGGGTTGATAGGTCATTGTAGCAAACTGACGGCTCTCCTTACTTCGGCGCGCCGTAGGCCGCTCCATTATTATCACCATCGGGGATGCGGAACCCCCGGGAATAAGGAGCGAACGCGAATAGGCGCCGCGGTCGAAGGCGATCTTTCCGACGTCACCCGGCTTTCACCGCCGAGCCGCTCTCTTTTGACCGAGACCCCCTAAAAAGGGAGGAATCGCCCAATATTTGAGCCTCCTCGCTTGACGTCCCCCACTTGTCGTCTTATATCCCCAACAGGTGAACGAAATCCCCGCTCCCCTTTTTACCGGAGGGCGTGACGAAATATCGATAACTTATTGACTCGAATGCTTTAGGAGAAACGCATGGCCAAGATCATCGGCATCGACCTCGGCACCACCAACTCGGTGGTGGCGGTTATGGAGGGGGGCGAACCGAAAGTCATCGTCAACCAAGAGGGCGCCCGGACCACCCCGTCGGTGGTCGCCTTCACCAAAGACGGCAAGACTCTCGTCGGCCAAGCGGCCAAGAACCAGGCGATCACCAACGCCGAAAACACCGTCTTTTCCATCAAGCGTTTCATGGGACGCCGCTTCGACGAAGTGAACGAAGAGATGAAGATGGTTCCCTACAAGGTCGAAGGCTCCGGCGCCGGCGGGGTTCACGTCAACACCCGGGACAAACAGTACAACCCGGAAGAGATCTCCGCCATGATCTTGCAAAAGCTGAAAGGGGCCGCCGAAGATTACCTTGGCGAGACGGTGACCCAAGCGGTCATCACCGTCCCGGCCTATTTCAACGACGCCCAACGCCAAGCCACCAAAGACGCCGGTAAAATCGCCGGACTGGAGGTCTTGCGGATCATCAACGAACCGACCGCCGCCGCTCTGGCCTACGGCCTGAACAAACAAAAAGACGAGATGGTCGCCGTTTACGATTTGGGTGGCGGCACTTTCGACATCTCGATCCTCGAACTGGGCGACAACGTGGTCGAGGTCAAATCGACCAACGGCGACACCCATCTTGGTGGCGACAACTTCGACCAGCGGGTCATCGAATGGCTCATCGCCGAGTTCAAGAAAGACTCCGGCATCGATCTGTCGGGCGACGTCATGGCCCTGCAACGGCTCAAAGAAGCGGCCGAGAAAGCCAAAAAAGAGCTCTCCGGCGCCCCCGAGACCGAGATCAACCTGCCGTTCCTCACCGCCGACGCCTCCGGGCCGAAACATATGCAGGTGACTCTCACCCGCTCGCGATTCGAAGGGATGATCAAAGACCTCGTCGAGCGGACCCGGCATCCGGTGGAAGCGGCCATGAAAGACGCCGGCCTCTCCCCCTCCGAAGTCAACGAGGCGATCCTCGTCGGCGGTTCCACCCGGACCCCGATGGTCGAAAAGCTCGTCTCCGACTACTTCGGCAAAGCCCCCCACAAAGGGGTCAACCCGGACGAGGTCGTCGCCCTCGGCGCGGCGGTTCAGGCCGGCGTCCTCTCCAAAGACGTGAAGGACATCCTCCTTCTCGACGTCACCCCCCTGTCGCTCGGCATCGAGACCTTAGGGGGCGTGATGACCAAGCTGATCGAGCGGAACACCACCATCCCGACCAAAAAGTCGGAGACCTTCTCCACCGCCGCCGATAACCAGACCAGCGTCGAGATTCATGTCCTGCAAGGGGAGCGCCCTACTGCCGGGGATAACCGGACTCTCGGTCGGTTCCATCTGGAAGGGATCATGCCGGCGCCGCGCGGGATGCCGCAGGTCGAGGTGACCTTCGACATCGACGCCAACGGCATCGTCCATGTCTCGGCCAAAGATAAAGGAACCGGTAAGGAGCAGAAGATCACCATCACCTCGTCGTCGTCCCTGTCGGAAGACGATATCAAGAAGATGGTCGACGAAGCGGCCGTCAACGCCGACAAAGACAAAGAGTTCCAAGAGATGGCCGAAGCCCGCAACCAGGCCGACGCCATGATCTACTCGACCGAAAAATCGCTGAAAGATCACGGCGACAAGCTGGGCGAGGAAGATCGGAAAGGGCTCGAAGCGGCCTTGGAAGCGACCAAAGAGGCGATGAAAGGGAGCGATCCTGCGCCGTTGAAAGAAGCGTTGGAGAAAATGACCACCGCTTCGCACAAGCTGGCCGAAGTGGTCTACCAACAGGCTCAGGCCGAACAGGAGGGCGCCGCTCCCGGGGGGGGCGAAGCCAAACCGGCTGACGACGTGGTCGACGCCGAGTTCGTCGACAACTCGACGGAAGCCAGCGCCGACGGGGAGAAGAAATAACGCTTCTCGGATAGCGCGTTCGAAGACCCGGTCCTTTGGGGCCGGGTCTTTTTGCGCAAAACGATAGGCGTGAAAAAACCCCGACCGACCGGCCGGGGGGCTGTCGTGGCGAGTGACGCTACGCCTTGATATTGATGCGGGAGTTCCCGGTAGCCCCTTGGGCGATCTGTTTGCCGGTGGCGATGAAGTTTTGGGTTTGGCTCTGCGCCAAGCTAAACAGAGAGGGGATGGAATTGGCTTTCATGGCGCGGGAGTTTCCGGCGGCAGGGGTGCTGGTTCTCGACAAACTGAAATTTGTCCCGATCGATCCGTATCGTCCAGCGCCACCAGCGTCCATGACATACCTCCCACGTTACGGCAACGACGCCCCGTCCGTGGTACGCACATCTTCCTATGGGTAGTATCGGTCAAAAAAGGAAAATCTAAAGGGACAAATGTCCTGTTTTGGAAAATATTTTCGATCTTTATTCCGTTGGATTACCGATTGACCCTCTCTGTGGAAGGCGCGTATCATGCAAAAGATACATGGTGCGGATAGTTCACTCTCGGCAGGGATTGTTGAGAAAGGGCTAAACTTCCCCCTCTCGGCGCCGATAAATAGGTACGGGAGAGGATGGACCCTCCCCCAGAGCAAAGGCAAGGAAGATGGTCATTAACAGAATCACGGGCGGCAAGCCCCAGGAAGTTCGCCAGAATGAGAAGGCGGATCGGTCCCGGGAATCGGTCCGTGGTGACGTGGCCAAGAAGGGGTCGGCCGAACCGACCGCCAAAGAACAAGCGACGGTGACCACGCAGGTTTCCGAGCGGAGTCAGGCGGCGATCAAGGCCTATCGACTGGCCATGGAGAGCAAGCCGGACATTGGACGGGTCAGCCGGTTGGCGCAGATCAAAGCGCAGATCGCCGATGGAACCTATCGACAACCGGTATCCAACGACGTCGCCACAGCGATTCTTGATAACGTGGTTAAGGAGGGGCGCGTCTGACGCTTCAGGCCCCAGCCGACCCTGCCGACAACCGGACCGAACCCCGGAACGCTAAAACCCTGCACTCCTGTGCAGGGTTTTTTACGGTCGGGGATCGATCAATAAAATCCGGCGCTCGTCGGCGCCCCCCGGTCGCAGATTCGGTTTCCGTCCCGAAGAAGTTTCGCGTATCCGCACGGACAATGTAAGGACGTAGCGCTTCGCTCGCCGGAGCCGCCTTTATGTGGGGGGTGACGCGGCGACCAAGAGTCATTGACAACGGTTCCGCCCCCTCGCATAGTAGATTGACACGATACGCAAACCGGATAAAGAGCAGTGACCGACCCTTCAATCGACCCCCCTCCTCCCACCAACGGCGCCACCTCCATGGCTATTGGGGCCTACAAACGGGTGCGGCGTCTGGTCATCCTCGTCGTCGGGGTGACGGTGATCCTTATCGGGATCGTCATGTTCGTCACCCCCGGCCCGGCGGTGCTGGTGATCCCGATAGGGTTGGCGATTCTCGCTTCGGAGTTCTATTGGGCGAAGAAACTTCTCGTTCGGTTCCGCAAGAAATACCGGATCGCCAAAGAAAAGCTGAGCCGGAAAGAGAAAAGCCCCGCAGCGTCGTAAGCCCTTAGCTTGACGTGTCCCGCTTAAAGGGCGCTTCCTTGTCGAGCGCATAGACCAGCCACGCCCCGGCGCTCCCCAACATGGCCCCCGCCACGACGTCCAACGGATAGTGGGCGCCAACGTATATCCGCGACACCCCCACCAACGTGGCGCAAGCGAGCAGGAGCCCTCCTCGTCGTCGATAGTAGAGAACGAAAAACGTCGCCGCCGTGAAAGCGCCCTGCGTATGACCCGACGGGAACGACCGGGCGACGAGCTTATGATACGGCGTACGGATCGTCACCTCCCCGGCGTCGATCCCCTGTTTGAACGCCTCCAGCGGACGGTCCCGATCAACCACCACTTTGATCACGCTCACCGCGAGGCCGGTCACCGCCAGCGCCAGCGCGAAAGCGATCAGCCGACGTTTGGCGTTGGCCCTATCCCATAAGAGAATAAAGAGAACGCCGAAGGCGACCCAGCCGATCAGGTCGCCCGCCACGGTGAAGAAGGTCATGAGACCGTCGAGCCATGGGGTCGAGAAGCCGTTATTGACGACGAAGAAAAGAGTCGCGTCGAGTTCGCTCATCGCCGTCGTTTCCCCAATTTACGGAACCGTTCCGCCACCCAAAGTCCGAGGCGCGTCGGCATGGTGTCTTTCGATACCCGGAGAATCAGATAGACCCCGATCCCCCCCATCAGGATATTCGGCGCCCAGACCCCCAACGCCGGGGGGATTTTCCCCTCCGACCCGAGCCCTTGCCCCACCATCCATACCAGATAGTTGGCGACGATCATCATCGCCCCAAGGCCGAACCCCCCCGACTTTCCTCGTCGATGGCTCATCATCCCGAGAGGCGCCCCGAGGAGGCCGAGGGCCAGGCAACCGATGGGGGCGGCGAATTTCTGGTGCAACGCCACGATCTCCGCCGAGGGGGGCTTGATCTGTTCGCCGTTGACCCGCCGTTGGTTGATCGAATCGATCTGGGTTTGCAACTCCGGGATCGACATCTGGGGAATCTCCTTTTCCCCGGTTCCGATCGTATCGCTTTCCAGCGGCACGCCGACTCCGTACGTTTCGAACGCCAACGTCTGGTAGGTATCGTCTTTCGGGTCGATAGTATGGATCACCCCGTCGGCCAGATCGATAATGATCCGATCGCCTTCCGGCGCCACCATGATCCGTCCCCGGTCGGCCTCCACAACCCGGGGGGAGTCCTGGTTCCGGCTATCGGCGATGAAGACGCCGTAGAGCACATCCCCTTTTTTCTCGGCCACATGAATGGTGAACCGGGGGAATCGAGAGGAGAAGCGTCGTTCCTGAATCTCCATGGCGATATTGGTCTTCACGATCTCGGTCACCGTGTCGCGGAAGGCCAGATTGCTTCGGTGGGTCACCGAGGTCGAGAGGTAAAGGGAGCCGGCGAAGGCGATGGTCGAGAGGGTCAGAACCGGCAGGAGGAGCCGATAGAGACTGATACCCGACGCCCGCATGGCGGTGATCTCGTTGTCGGCCGACATCCGGGAGAAGGTCATCAAAGAGCTCATCAGAATCGCCAACGGCGCCGCCAGTCCCAAGAAAGTGGGGACCAGATAGAGCAACGTTTCTCCGATGACGAGAAACGACGCCCCCTGCCCCAATAGGAGGTCGGAGAGGAAATTGACCTTCTCGAGCAACAGCACCGCAAGCAGGGTCAGGGAGGCCATGACGAACAGCTTGAGCTGTTCGGAGAAGAGATAGCGATCCAACAGTCTCATGATGAAAAATGATAGCATAGGAGGCGCGCTTGAGACCGGAAACCGACCGGCCCATACCAGTAACCGGGAGCCTGACGACCTATGACCGCCACCGGCCAAACAAACCAGATCCTCGTTATCGACGAGCATCCGGTCTCCCGTTTGATCCTCGAGGATGAGCTCGACGCCATCGAAGGGGAGCTGGTTTTCGCCCTCGACGCCAAAGAGGGTCTCGAGCAGGCTCGCGCCTCCCGTCACCGGTTGATCCCCCTCGTCGACCTCGCTACCGCACTTCGGGGAAAGGGGCGCGTCGACCTGATCAGCGAACTGAAGATCAGCGAGTTGACCCGCGACACCCCCATCGCCATCGTCACCGGCATGGACAGCAAAACCGAGGTTGAGCGGGCCAAAAAAGCCGGGGTGCAAGAGGTTTTCATCAAACCGTTCCGTCCCGGCCAACTGGCCGCCTGGGTCACTCCAACTCTCGACGGGGTACCCGGCGACGGACGTCGTTCGTCGCACATCTTGCTGGTGGAAGACTCCGAGACGATCCGGGCCATCACCACCTATCTGCTCGAAAAAAACGGTCACACCGTACAGCACGCCCCCGACGGACAGGCCGGATGGGAAGCCTTAAACGCCGCTCCCACCGCCTTTGACATGATCCTGACCGACATCAACATGCCCCGAATGGACGGGCGGGAGTTGGTGGCCAAGATTCGGGGGGAGGCCCGGTTTCAGTTCGTTCCGATCATCGTCTCGACCACCATCTCGGAAAAAGAGAACATCAAAAGGCTTCTCAACGCCGGCGCCGACGACTACGTCGTCAAACCGTTCTCGTCCGAAGAATTCATCGCCCGGATCGACAGCCAACTGAGGGTCAAGAACCTCTACGAAGAATTGCGCCGCGCCAACGAGAAGATGGCCCGCTTCAACGAGAACCTGGAGAAGAACGTCCGGGATCGGACCGAAGAGCTGCGGCAGGCCAACATCGACGCCATCCTTTCGCTGGCGGTGGCGGCGGAAGCCAAAGACGACTCCACCGGCAACCATGTCTACCGGATTCAAAGTTTCTGCGAGGCGTTGGCCAAACAGATGGGGCTACCCGACGCCATGGCCGAAGATATCGGCTATTCGACCATCATGCACGACGTCGGTAAAATATCGATCCCCGACGAGATTCTGAAAAAGCCGGGGAAGCTGACCAACGAAGAGTTCACCATCATGAAAGAGCACGCCCTTCGTGGTGAACGGATTCTCCCCTCCCGCCCCTTTTTCGAAACGGCCCGGCAGGTAGCCCGGAATCATCACGAAAAATGGGACGGCACCGGCTATCCCGACCGCCTGGCCGGCAAGGGGATCCCCTTGGCCGCCCGCATCTGCGCCGTGGCCGACGTCTTCGACGCGCTCGTGGCGAAACGATGCTACAAAGAAGCCTGGAGCATGGACGACGCCCACGCCGAAATCCTCCGCAGTTCCGGGGCTCATTTCGATCCGGAGGTGGTTCACGCTTGGAAGCGCTTATACGAATCGGGGGCGCCATCGAGCGGATTCTGATGAGGTGGCAGGAGGGCGAAGGGGGTTTTGGAGTGACCGACGATGGTTAAGGGGACCCCTTCCTCGCCGGAGTCGGCGGTTAGGACGATAGACGAGCGGGAACTCGATATGATCACCCGCTTGTCCCGCATCGGCGTCTCCCTTTCGGTGGAGCGGGATCTCGACCGACTGTTGGAGCGAATCGTCGAGGAGGTCTGCGGCTTTCTCAACGCCGATGGCGGCACCCTTTACTTGCGCGAAGGGGAATCTCTTCGGTTCGCCATCAGCCGCAACGAGACCCTCGGCATTCGAATGGGAGGGCAAAGCGGCGACCCGGTGAACATCCCGCCGTTGCCTCTCGATTCCTCCTTCGTCTCCGGCTACGCCATCTTGAACAACAAGACGGTCAACATCGACGACGTATACACCTCAGACCTCTTCGACTTCACCGGCCCGAAAAAAGTGGACGCCGACCAGCGCTACCTCACCCGCTCCATGCTGGTGGTTCCGATGGCCGACCACGAAGGGACCGTCATCGGGGCGTTGCAACTGGTCAACTGCGTCGATCCGGTCACCGGTCATCTCGGCCCCTTCGACCAGCATTACGTCATCCTGGCCGAGTCGTTGGCCAGCCAAGCGGCGGTGGCGATCAACAACAGCCGTCTGTTGTTGGAGACCGAACGGCTGTTCGAAGCCTTCTTGACCGTCATGGCCACCGGCCTAGACGCCCGGAGCAAATATACCCACGGCCACGTCCGTCGGGTGGCCGGGCTGACCATGGAACTGGCCAAGGCGGTCGACCAAGCCGCCGAAGGCCCGTTCGCCGACGTCCGGTTCAGCGAGAACGACTTCCGCGAACTCTGGATCGCCGGGTGGATGCACGACATCGGCAAGATCGTCTCCCCCCAGCACATCATGGACAAAGCGACCAAACTCGAAGGGATCTACGACCGGGTGGCCCTCTTGGCCGAACGGTTCGCCCGGTTGAAGGAAGGGATGCGGGCCGACGCCCGGGAACGGCAGATCGAAGCGTTGCGGAACGGCGCGGGAGAAGAAGGGGTCGCCGCCATCGAAGAGGATCTCGTCGCCACCTTGGCCACCTTCGACGACGACGCCACCTTCGCCCTCTCCTGCAACGAGCCGCAAGAGTTCATGGACGACGAACGGATCGCCCGGCTCAACGGCATCCGGGCCCGCTACGCCGACCCGACCAGCGGAGCCCCGATCATCACCGACGAAGAGATGCACTTTCTGCTGATACGCAAAGGGAGCCTGACCGACGAAGAACGGCAGATCATGCAGGACCATATCGTCGTGACCCAACGGATGTTGGAGAAGATCCCCTTCCCGTCGAAACTGAAAAACGCCCCCTTTTACGCCGGGTCGCATCACGAAACCTTAGACGGCAAAGGGTACCCCTCCGGGTTGAGCGGCGAGCAGATGCCGTTGCAAGCCCGGATGCTTTGCATCACCGATTTTCTCGAAGCCCTCACCGCCAGCGACCGCCCCTACAAAAAGGCGATGCCGTTATCGAAAGCCTTCTCGATCTTGCGGGGGGAAGCCGAGCGAGGGAAGCTCGACACCGACTTGGTGGCCCTGTTGGAGGAAGCCGACGTTTTCACGACGTTCCAAAAGAAAGACGCGCAAGGCTCCTACGAGGTCGATCACACCTCCGACGAGTAGGGAAACCTATCTGCGTCGCCGCCGAGGTGTCGAACGCGAGCGTGAAACGATCATGCGCTTACGCGCACACTCCGCTTTCCCGTTCGCCTTACATCGCCCGCCCCGATAACGGTTTCCGGCGGGCTAGCCGCCCGCAAGGGTGCGCCACGTGTCGCGGGCGCAATCGTCCCAACTGAATCGGATGGCCCGTTTTATTCCTTTCTCCGACAGTTCATCACGGAGCGACCGCTCCTCGATCACCCGGCGCAACCCGTCGGCGAAATCTTCGGGACGGTCGGGACTGAAGAGAAGGGCGGCTTCCCCCGCCACTTCCGGGATCGACGAGACCGACGTCGAAATCACCGGCGCTCCGCAAGCCATCGCCTCCACCACCGGCAGGCCGAACCCTTCGTAGACCGACGGATAGAAGAAGACCTCGCATCGGTTATAGAGCCGGATCAGATCGTCGGTCGAGACGAACCCCATCGCCACCACCCGGTCGGCCAGACCCCGCCGGGTCATCTCCGCCTTGAACCCGGCGTAGCGGGGATCGTTTTCGATAGCCCCGGTCATTACCAGCGACAGGTCGGGGTGCGTTTCCAGCAGCCGTGAAAAACTGTCGAAGAGAAGCTCGACATTTTTTCGCCAGTCGATCCCCCCCACGTTCAGGACGAACCGGTCGGGGATAGGGTGGCCGTTCACCGGGGCGCCATCGACGGTGTCGAGACGTCGGAAAGCCGGATCGACCCCGTTATGGATGACGACGATTTTCTTTCGATCGACCTTAGCGAACCGGACCACATCGTCGGCCGTGTGGGAGGAGACGGCGATGATCTTCTCCGCCTGCCGCAACACCTCGCACTGCTTCTTGACGTGCAGCCGATCTTTGAACGTCGCTCCGCGAATCTCCATCAACGCCCGCTGGATCATGTCGTGAGCCGTCACCACCGTCGGCGTTTTCAACCCCGAAGGGGCGTCGAGGTGGGAGGGGAAAAAATAGCGGTCGATGCCTTCGCGTCGAGCGTGACGGTCGAGAGTCCCCTTCAGGAACGTATGCTGACGGATATATTCCTTCAGCCACGGGTCGAGATAGGTGAGAAGACCCGAGCGGATTAGGGGCGTCGAACCGTACCGCTGCGGGAGGTCGGCCTCGAACTTCGGATCGTGGAATCCGGTCAGTTCCATACCCTCCGGGGCGTCGTCGGCGCGGGCCATAAGGGCCGCCGTATAGACACCGATGCCGCGGGTCTTGTGGGCCTTGAATCCTCCCTGTAACGCCCTCAGGTCGACGCCGATGCGGGTCAACGCCGGTCAGCCCCGCATGAGTTGGGCAAGGCGGGCGTAACCGCGAGCCGCTTCGTCGTCGGGGACGCCGGCGCGTAGCTCATAGACCAACGGGGCGTCGGCGGGGAGGTAGCCGCGGATCGCGGTGAAATCGACCGATCCTTTCCCGTTCGACGGGGGGAGGTGGTCCCGGTAGCCGATGACGTCGTGGAGATGGACCCCGACGATCCGGTCGCCGAACTCGGTTAAATAGGGGAGATGGGGGCAGACGCCGAGGTTCTCCTGCGCCTGCGCATGGCCCACGTCGAGCCAGAACCCGACCGGCGCGTCGGGGAAGGTAAGCAGGATAATCGCCAGCTCTTCGTAGTTCGGATATTCGTTCAGGTGGTAGCGGTTCTCGACGCCGACCTTGACGCCGGTTCGAAGAGCCGCCTCGGCGAGGCCGTCGACACTTTTGAGCAACTGGTCGAAGCCGGTTCCCCGGGCCGCCAGCCGGGCGATTTTCAGATCGTTGACCAACTCCATTCCTTCAACGGTACCGGTTTTTCTTTCGTCGAAGGCTTGTCGCAACTCGGCCGCGCCCGAAGGCATCGGAACCCATCCGGCATGGACGACGATCCGTTCGATCCCCATACCCGAAGCGCGGCGCATCGTCTCCGCCACATCGCGGACCGCGCTGGCCCGTTTCTCCTCATCCTCGTCGGCCAGCGAGAACCGTTCGGCGGAGCGGTGGTTGCTTTTGTCGTCCGGCGCCGGACAGACCGCATGCATCGATACCGGCGTCACGTTTCGTTTGGCGCAAGCGATCTCCAGTTGCCGCAACGTCGACACCGACATTCGATAGTCGATTTCGATAGTATCGGCGCCCAGATCGGCGATGCGAAAAAGCATCTCCTCCCCGTCGGTGACCGAGAAAGAGAGCCAAGAGGTGGAAACGGCGATAGAAGACATGGGGAACCTCAGGCGCCGTCACCGAAGGGCGGCGGCGATTTTTTCGTGAACCAGAGAAACGAGCGCATCGTCATGGTCGCTGGAGGAGACCGCCGCGCGAGAAGCCATGGGGCCGGTCCGCGTGATGGTGACATGCACCCTCGCAGAACCGGTCCCGCGACGGGCCACGATAGCGGCGGTATAGGCGTCGGCGTCGCGTCGTTCCACCGGAATTTTCAGGACATGGAGAGCGTGGAGCGAGGCGTCGAAAAGCCGTTCGATCGATTGATCGTAATCGACCGCCACCCCGGCGACCTTCGGCGACATCGGTTCGTCCGCCCACGCCGGAGCGAAGGAGAGAGCGAAAGCGATCAAAACGGCGGCGAAAACGTGGCGCATCGGAAATCCTGCGAAAGAGTGGTGAACAGGAGAGATTCTACCAGATTCGGCGGGGGAGGGGAGGGCTATGGAGAATTGCCAGGCCAAACTGGCAGGGACCGGAACTCGTCTCCTGTTTGGCGGCGTTCGTGGCCCCGTTGCGCCGCTTCCAGAACGTATTCTCAACCGAAGCGCACTCTTGGCGACAAGAGGGGCGCGATCGTTGAAAGCGCCCCCTTCGCCGAATGGGTGACGCCTCCGCATGGTCGTTAGGGAGTTCTGGGTATGGGCGTGCGACCACGTAGAATGACGCGAAATCATCACGGAGAGAGAATATGAGACGACGGTCGCCGCGCCCGTTCGTCGTGCTGTTCATCGGCAGGACCGGGAGTTCGTACGAGGAGATGCTACAGGAGGGGGGCCGAAGAGGGGAATGACCCGGGGCCGCCCCATCGCCGAGGCGCCCCCTTCGTTGTCGTCGCGCTTACTTCCCGGCGGCGGCTAGGCGGGGGGCGTCAGCCCCGGTCGTGACGTAGGCGATCCCCCTCTCTTTCGGTTCGCCGAAAGCCTCCGGGTGGAGATATTTCCCCCGGTCGGCGGTCGCTTTATACTCCTCGACGACGATCCGGTTCTTTTGCGCGTAGGCGTCGTTCCGGACGCCGGTGACCTGCCACGAGACTTTCATCCCCGGCGCCCCTCCGGCGATGCGGAAGGTCCCCTTGTCGATTTCGGTGGCCACGTGAAGGTTCGGCGCCCCCCCTCCGACCGGGGTGAGTTGATACCGGAATTCCTTGTTCAACGTCTCGAAGTAGCCCGGCATGGAGACCGTCGCCTTCCCTTCGGCGTCGAGCTGGACGTTGTCGTTGTAGATGTTCATCATGTCGGGACTCTCGACGAAGCTGTGGGAGAGATACTTCACCTTCGGCTCCTGCGGGTGGTCGATCTTGAACGAGCCTCCCCCTTTGGAGAGGTTTCCGTAGACCTGAAGGTCCGAGGTGATGAGAACCTTGCCACTAAGGACGGCGGCTAATCCGTTGACATCGTCCCCGTAGTTCCATGCCTTCAAGGCGATTCCGTCGGAGCTATCGGTTCTGGCGAGGACGCCGATGTTCGCCCCGCTGGTGGCCATGGCGCGACCGACGATAGCGGTTCCGGTTGATCCCAGGGTGAAGCCTTTCACGCCGACACCGTAACCGGTGGTGGATGTGGATTCCCCCCAAAGCGCGGTTCCGTTGACTGCGGAAGCGGTGGAATAGACACCATAGAGATTGCCGCTGGCGACGACCCCGGCTCCGGCGGCGCTTGCATTTTCTCCGTACAACGCCGCATCGGCGCCTGTGCAGGCGCTGAAGTCGCCGACGACGAGATGCTGGTTCGTCTCGGAATAGGCGCATTCATAGGTTTGGGCGGGAGCCGATTCCGGCGTAATGGAGACGGCTATGGCGAGAGTGATGATTGACCAGATCGTTTTTCGCATGATTTCCCCCTGTGAATGATTGGCGCTGGCAGGGTAATTATAACTCAAACGATGGGATGAGATAATATTGCCGCCGCCTTCTCGGCTGCTGAGGGAACCGACGCTATCGGCTGGCTGACGGGGCGGCTAGGGGGAGGAGTCGTCGCTTTCCACCAAGCTCGTCACGGTCCAGCCGGGGCCGGGGGCCATGGCGCCGCCGGTGACGAAAAAGCCGATCTTCCCTTTCGGGTTGATCGTAAAGAGCGGCAACGCGCGCGATCCGTATTTCAGCCGATACGCCTCCATGGTGAACTCCTCGGAGAGCTTGGTGCTTTTCACCTCGGCGCCTTTGGCTATCGACGAAGCGAGGGTGCTGAAGGTGATCTCCTCGCCGAACAGGGTGAATCCCTTATGCTCGGCGGAGACGATATGCTTCTCCCCCTTCTGCTTTTCCACAGCGGTCTGGATGGCGTAGACCGCGTCGCGCCCGAACTCCGGGCGGTAGCGCAACGTCGCCAGCGCGTTTTGCTCTCCTTGGGGCGAGAGGGCGAGCAGTCGTCCGATACCGACGAGGTCGAGTCGTCGGTCGGCGTGGGCGGAGACCGGGTTGCCGAAATAGAAGCTCAACCCTTCCATCCGGGCTTTGGAGATATTCTCCCAGTTGGTGTCGGCCACGGTCACCCGGAACCCGGCCTCCTTCAAAGCCCCGGCGATGGTCCGGGCCACTAGGTTCGCCCCGACCACCAGAAACCCGCGCGGTTCCGGGTCGGCCACGCCGAGGCGACGGGCGAGCCACCCTGCGGTGAGCGATTGCAACAGCACCGTCCCGATGATGACGATGAAGGTCAACGGCGGCAACAGGGGGGCGAAGGGGTAGTTCAGCTCTTCCAAGCGAAAGGCGAAGAGCGACGATATGGCGGCGGCGACGATGCCGCGTGGCGCGATCCACGAAAGGAGCGCTCGCTCCTGCCACGTAAAACTCGACCCCCAGGTCGCCACCAGAATCTTGAGGGGGCGGGCGATGAACTGTATCACCGCCAACACCCCGACCGCGCCCCAGCCGAGGGCGGTGATGTCGTCGAAGTCGATGCGCGCCGCCAGCAACACGAAGAGAATCGAAATCAGCAGCAGGCTGAGGCTCTCCTTAAAGTCGAGAATTTTCTCAATCGGGACGGCGCGCATGTTGGCCAGCCGCACGCCCATGATCGTCACCGCCAGAAGTCCCGACTCGTCGGCCAGATAATCGCTGGCCGCATAGACCGACATCACCGCAGCCAAGGTCGCCACGTTATGGAGATATTCCGGCAACCAGAAACGGCGGAGGAGTTCGCCGTGTATCTGCGCCGCCCCCATGCCCAACGCGGCGCCGACGAGAATGATCGAGCCGAAGGAGAGGGCCGTATGAATGAAAGGATCGCCCGCCGCTTCGGTGATGATGAAGTCGTAGACCAACACGGCGAGGATGGCGCCTAACGGATCGATCAGAATTCCTTCCCATCGGAGGAGGTTGGCGATCTTGGCGTTGGGGCGGACGGTGCGAAGCATCGGGACGATTACGGTCGGCCCGGTCACCACCACTAACGCGCCGAAGAGAAACGAAAGATCCCACGACGCGTCGAGCAGATACCGGGTCGCTACGGCGATGATCACCCAGGTCGTCGCCAAACCGCCGGTCAAGAGGCGACGGATCACCCTCCCACTCTCGGCGATCTCGTGGAACCGTAAAGTCAGGCTTCCTTCAAAGAGGATCAGCGCGACCGAGAGGGAGACGAACGGAAAGAGGAGATCTTCGAAGACCGGGTCGGGATCGAAGAGCCCGGTGACCGGACCGAGGATTATCCCGGCCAGCAGGAGAAAGAGAATCGCCGGGAGTTTCAGGAACCAGGCGAGCCATTGGCAGCCGATGGCAAGGGCGGTGACGCCGGCCAAGACCAAGATGATTGTTTCGGGCATGCCTACTTCGCGATCAGTTCGAGGATGGATTGTTTATCGACCCCGGTTACCCGGAGCCGCTTGTTCTTTGACGTCTCACCCGACGCGAGGGTGACCGCCCGTTTCGGAATCTTGAGAAGGCGGGCGACGTAGGCGATCAACGCTTCGTTGGCCGCCCCGTCGACCGGGGGCGCCGCGACCCGTATTTTGAGCGCCCCGTCGTGAAGACCGACGACGCCACTCTTCCCGGCCCGGGGGATCAGGCGGACGGCGAAGGTGACTCCGTCGTCCTCTTCGGTCAGATCGAAAGGGGATGGCGCCACGTCACATAACCGGGCCGCCGGAGAGGCTGTAGCCGAACTGGACCAGAGTGGTGACGACGAACATCTTTACGAAATAGATGGCGAAGATAAGGATGAGGGGCGACAGATCGAGCCCCCCCATCGGCGGAATCGCCCGTTGGATCGGTTGCAGCGCCGGTTCGGTGATCCGATGGAGGAAGAGGACGATCGGGTTGTACGGGTCGGGGTTGACCCACGAGATCAACGCCCGGGCGATGACCACATAGACGTAGAGGCTCAGGACCAAGCCGAGAATCTGCCCGAGGGCGATGAAGAAGTTGCCGATAACGTACATGTTCTACTTGCTCCCCAGTTCTCGGCTGCGTCGTGTGGCCGCCGCGACCCCTCCCATGACGGCGCCCTTGAAGGCGGCCTTCTCCAGATAGGCCAGCCCCGCGATGGTGGTGCCGCCGGGACTGGTGATCCGGTCGATCAGTTGACCCGGATGCAGGTCGCCAAAGGTGGCCATTTTCGCCGCTCCCAAGAGGGTCTGCGTCGCCAAGGTCCGGGCCGTGTCGCGGGTCAACCCTTGCTCCACCCCAGCGTCGATGAGCGCTTCGAGGAAGAGAAAGACGAAGGCCGGGCCGGAGCCGGACAATCCGGTGACCGCGTCCATCATCGGTTCGTCGACCACGACCGTCTCTCCCACCGCATCGAAGAGCGACCGGGCCAGACGGAGATCCTCTTCGGTGGCGGCGGCGCCCTTGGCCAAAGCGGTGGCCGAAGCCCCGACGGCGGCGCCCATGTTCGGCATCGCCCGCACCACCCGCGCACCGTTGACCAGCCCCCCTTCGAGGGTCTCGATGGTGACTCCCGCCGCCACCGAGACGACCAAGGTCTTTTTACCGACGATCCGTTTTAGCGACGCGAGAAGATCGCCCACCATTCCCGGTTTCACCGCGACGATGAGGATGTCGGCGAAGGTGGCCGCTTCTTTGTTGTCGGACGTTATTTTCGGCGGATCGGGAAACTCCTCGCGCAACGCGGCCAACGCCTTGTCGCTCGGGTCGGCCGCCATCAGCGACGACGGCGCCGCCGCTTCGCCGCGCAACAGCCCCCGCACCAAGGCGCTCCCCATGAACCCTGCGCCGATGACGGCGATTTTCTTCTTGTTTCGCATCACATGCTCCCGCTTATCGTTTCGCCGGACGAGCGCCAAAAAGGGCGCCCCCGACCCGCACCATGGTGGCGCCCTCTTCGATAGCCACCTCGAAATCGTCACTCATCCCGGCCGAAACGACGGCCAGCGTCGTCCGTCGCCAGTTTCGTTTCGCCAGCTCGTCTCGCAGCGTCATCAACCGCCTGAAATGAGGTCGCGCCTCTTCAGGGTCGTCCCCCATGGGAGGGACCGTCATCACCCCCCGGATCGTTAACCACGAAAGTTCGTCGGCGTAGGCGAGCAGCGCTTCGGCGTCGTCCGGCGAGCAGCCCGATTTTTGCGGCTCCCCCGAGACGTTGATCTGCAACAACCCTTCGAGGGGGGTCTCCCGTTTCCGTCCCGCCTCTTCCAACGCCTCCATCAGTTCGCGCCGATCGATCGAATGGATCAGCGAAAAGAGGGTGGGGCAATATTTCGCCTTGTTGGTCTGCAACGGCCCGATCATATGGATCCGGGCTTTCGGGTCGAGCGCCGGACGTTTGTCGCGGGCCTCTTGCACTCGCGATTCGCCCAGATCAAAGAGCCCGGCCTTCACCGCGTCGATGGCCGTTTCGACCGGTTTCATTTTGGTCACCGCCACCAACGTCACCGCCGACGGATCGCGCCCGAAACGGCGGGCGGCCCTTTCGATACGGTTTCGTACCGCGACGATCCGTTCGGTCAAATCGGTCATGAGATTCGTTGCGTTGGTCTGATCATCCGGCCCCTATCATACCAGCCCGGCTCCTCTTGGGCGAGATGTCTTCGGCGCAGAACGACGCGCGCAAAAAAAGGGCGGGCCTCGTAAAGGCCCGCCCCGTCGGCTATCGGATCGGTTGCGCTGTTACGGACGGCCACCGCCGCCACCGCCGCCACCACCGCCACCACCGCCACCGCCGCCACCACCGCCACCGCCGCCGCCGCCACCGCCGCCACCAGCGGCGCCAGCGCACGCGGCGGCAAGGTTATAGCCGGTGGTGACGCGGGCGATGCCGCTTCGCTCGACGATGGTCTGATAGGTGTCGGGGTTCGTGGCGGTGACGCTGTCCATGGTGACGATTATCGGTGGGGCTCCGCTGTTGCCGGCGACGTTTACCTCGTTGATGGTGCCACGGGGAGAGAAGGCGACGAGCGCCACCGGGCCGTTGCAGTCGTTGGCGGCCGACGCGAAAGCCCCCGAATGGTTGGCGATGGTATAGGTCTTCAGCGTCGTATCGGTACCGTCGACGGTGGTGCTTCGGTTCGTGTCGACCACGACCGTGACCACCGTCCCGGCTCCGCCGACGCCGGTAAGGGAGACCAACGTCGGCAGGTTCCTCTTGACCGATTCGATCCGGGCGGTCATGAATGCTTGCGCCACGTCGTTGGCCGCCCCTTGGATGCGCCATTTCGGCGTCACCCCGGCGATGGTGCCAAAGGCGATGGCGGAGAGGATGCCGATGATCGCCATGGTGACGAGCAACTCGACGATGGTGAAACCGTTACGTCCCCGCATGGCTTTCTTCCTTTACATGATCTCGCGCCAACCGGAGGAGGTGGCTTCACCCAACCCTCCGATCGCGCCTTGGTTCTGGAACAGGTTGTCGCCGTAATGGCGCAACGTTCCGTCCGATGTCTTCACGAAGAGATGTTGATCGTCCACCAGCGGAGCCGAGGTGAAGTTGCCGATGCCGCTCTGGTTGTCGACCACCGCTCCCGACTCGAGGTCGAGGGTGTAGAGGTTCCCCAATCCGGGCGAACCGCCACCGGCGGTAAGAACCGGAGGAGCGCAGGGGTCGTCGGTATCGGCGGTGGTGGTGCCGAAGTAGACCCGGTTGGCCGACGCGAAGGCCGACGCGAAGACCCGGTGTCCCGGCGGCAGGGCCATGGACCAGAGCTCGGTTCCGGAACTGCAGCTTGTTTTGCCGTCGGTGTCTTCCACCGCGTAGAAGCTATAGGTGGTACCGGCGGCGGCGGTCGAATCGACATGCCACGGGCTGTCGGAGGTGCCGAACAGGACGACGGTTCTCAGTTGCAACGTTCCGGAACCGTCGACACTGCTCTTGACCACGACCGCAGGCGAAGCGTAAATCGGCTGGCCGGCGTTAAAGAAAGTGGCTCCGCATGCGGTGACCGAGCCGGTGGCCGTCGGGTTGTCGGGAAGGTTGACCTTGTAGACAAAGCCTTTGTCGGTGCCGATATTGAGTCGATCGACAAAACCGTTGCCGTCGGTGTCGACGATGGCCGGCTGTCCGCTCGGGGTGCCCCCTTGGCCGTTGAGTCCGGCGGAGGAGAGGTAGATCCGTTTGAGCACCTGACCGGTCTCGATGTCGAGCATATAGATAGACGGGTCGAGGGTGGCGTCTTGGCTGACGCCGGAGACGAAGAAGACAACCCATCTTTCACCGGTCCGAAGAGGCGATCCGGCCGACGACCCCCACCGACGGGGAAGAGCGGGAGCGGAAAAGGTCGGGGTCGGCGTAGTCCCATAGGAAGGTGGGGTTGTCGGGGTTGGTGACATCGAGGGCGAAGACATGGTCGCCGCCGTTTCCTTCGGCCGACATGACCACCGCGTGCCAGCTGTCGTCGGCGAACTGGACGAAGGCGACGGTCGGCGAGGCGTCGACGCTGGCGTGGTCGTCACCGCTGAGCTTGTTGTTCTTCAGCTTGGGCAACTGGTCGGAAGGAATGGTGGCCCAATCCTCACTTCCGTCCCCGTAGTTCGGGGCTCCCAAGGACGATCCGGCGCGGGTCTCCCAGGCGTAGTAGCCTTTGTTGATGACGATCTGCTTCCCGCCGGCGGGGCCGGGATAGATCGGGAAGGTGCCGCCGGTCACCGGGTCGGTGATGGTTTGGGTGTTGACGGCGTCTTTGTAGAGGTCGACGTTTCCGGTGGTGCAGGTGGCCGCCGTGGAGAAGAGCGAAGGATCGACATAGTAGGGACGGTACTCTCCGGCGTAGAAGGAATGGAGCATCCCCATCTGCGATCCGACGTAGAGCTTCATGGGACGGCGACGCTGATCGCAACGGAAGAGGTCCCACGAGGTCCGCTGGACGGCGGTGACGTCGACGCCGTAATACCACGACGGGATGCCGGGCGCCCCGGCGTAGGCCGGTGTCGAGTGGTCGAGGGCGGCCAGCGGCCACTCTTTGGGGGTGGAGGCGCCGTCACGATAGCCGACGACCCAATTCTTGAGCCACGTTCCGTCGGCGTTGTTGAAGAGGCCGTCGTTATTAAAGTCGTAGACGAAGTGGGTGCCGGTGGCGTCGGTGACCTGGCTGTTGTCGAGCGCCAACTGGGTGTTGGTGGCGGCGCTGAAATTGGCCAGGTTCGACGAGACGGCGTAGGCCGTATAGTTGGCCAGGATCTGCGCTCCGTTGGAGGGGGGGGTGTTGAAGCTGAGGGTGATTTCGCCGCTATAGCGGTCGATGGTCCCCAGACCGGTCAGGGAGCCTTCAAGCCCGGCGGTGTGGACGTCATGGAAGATCTCGGTTCCGTCGGTGATGTTCACGGTGGAATGGACCACCGGGTGGTGGAGCAGGGTCCAAGTGAAGTCGGTGGTGGTTCCGTCGCCGACACCGACGACTTCGTTGGTCACCGAGGTGATCGAAACCGAGGGGGTCAGGACGTTACGGCTCGACGGACCCCGGGTCGATAAGACCTGTCCGGCGTCCCAGTTGGTGATGTTGGAGAGTCCCACGGTGGCGTCGCGGGCCGTCTCCGGATCGTAGATCTCGACGCTTCTCAAGTGCCCCCGCAGTTCCTTGTCGACCCACGTGGCGTCGGGGCTTTCGAAGGAGGCGTTATAGAGGACGTTCCCCAAAGCCACCGGAGACGAACGGGAGAACTCGGTATTGACCGCAGCGGCGTAGGAGAGGTTAAAGGAGATGATTTTCGGAATGCAGGTCTCGAGCTCGGAGACCAGTTCGGCTTTCCATGTCAACTCTCGCCCCACGAGACCCAACTCCATGAAGTTGATGGTCGCTTCGCGGTAGGTGTCCGCCGGGTCGCCGAAGGTCCAGTCGGTGATCGTGGCGCCCCCTTCCGACGGGGCCTGCACGAGACTCCAGTTGGTCAGTTCGGTCCAGTTGGCGCCGTTGTCGACCGAGAGGTAGTAGCGGATGGAGGTCATCCCGCCGCACGGCATGCTGTCGGTGACGTTCACGGTGGCGCTGGTAATGTAGGCGTTCGGATCGGCGGGAGAAAGGACGTTGGCCGCCGAGAGCTGGGCCGTACCGCCGGTCTTCCGGTGAATCATGATCATCATGTCGTTGAAGTCGGCGTCGCCGCCACCGTTCAAATCCTCCACACCGAGAATCCATTTGAACGGATCGTTGGGGGGGGTGGCCAACATGAAGTGGCTGTAACGGTCATAGCGGGTCATCAGCATCGACTGGGTGCCGCTCATCTTGATATCGAAATAGCCGTCGGTCGGATAGGTCGCCTTCCCGTCGGGGTTGCCGAGCCGGTCCCGCGCGCGGATCGGCACGAACCCTTGCGTGGCGGTTTTGGGGCTCGCGCCGGTATCGTAGACGGTGCCGGGTCCCCCCTGTTCGGGGGAGGGGATGGAGAGGTCGAAGATCAGCAGGGCGTCCCGTTTGTTGGAGGAGGACGGGTTCCAGGTGTCGCTGTTCAGATTGGTCTTGGAGTACCACGTGGAGCCGATGTCGTCGTTGGGGTGAAGGAAATAGATGATCTCGGTGTTGGCGGCGAATTTCGCCATATATTTTTTCATGTCGCGGGGATCGACCGCCCCTTGCCCCACGAAACCGGGGATCGACGAACTGTCGACGGTGTAGCCCCAACTGGTCAGGTTCGCTTCCGAAGCCCCCGGGTAGGAGCCGAGATAGGCGTCGGTATCGGTGTAATATTTGTCCAGGATGCCGTCGCCGCCGTCGCAGCAGCCGCTGTTCTGATCTTCCACGGAGCGGAAAAGATAGTGGACATCGACCCCGGCGCTGGTGAGGTCGTTGAAGTTAAGGGGGCTGTTCAAGGTGTAGCCGAGTTTGGCTTCGGCTTCGCCCCGGACGAACCAACCGATGGAGGAGACGTAACCGGCCCCTTCCAGGAGGAAGGTGGTGTAGACGTCCTGCTCGAAGGGGATGACGATGTTGTTCGGGTCGAGCGAGGTGGCGCCGGTGTCGAGCTGGATGAAGCCGTTGGCGTCGACGGACGCGCTGTTAAAGTCGAACTGGGTAGAGACGAACCCCCCTGACGGGGTGGTGAATTCGCCGCCAACCGCGCACCCTGCGGCCACTTGGGCGCAGGCCTCCCGGTCGATCCGCAAGGCGGCGTCGGACGCCAGCATGGCCAAAAGGGTCAGGGCCACCCCCATTATAAGGCGGCTCATTTGTTCCATTCGCCGGTTCATGGCTCTGTCTCCTTTAAATCCGTTACATTACCGCCCCGCCGCTGGACATATCGACGTCAGCGAGATCGGCGGTCGTATTCGTTTTTCCGACGCGTCCCCCTTGACCACCGGTGGTGTCGTTGACGGGGGCTACGTTGGTAATTTGGGACCCCATCGATTCTTCCTGAATCGACTCGGCCAAGAGGGTGGTTCCTTGCCATGCTCGGGCGGTGGCGCGGATGATGATGACCCCGTCGCAATCGAAGGTGGCGTCGGTCCGGGGGGGCGCGACGGCGGCGCAGACGTTTCCCTTCACGTCGTTCGCCCCGGCGTCGTCGTTATCGTAGAGGGTGACGGTATAGGTGTAGGCGACCCCGTTGACGCTTTTGGCCTGATTAACGACGGTGACGCCGCCGCCGATCCATGGCCCGTTGATCAGTTCCGCCGTTCCGGCGCAGACGGTGTCGCAATAGAAGCTGGTGGCGGCGGGGGCGTAGAGCGACCCGTCGAGGGCGAAGCTCCAGTTGGGGGCGAGGGCCGGATCGTTGGCCGCCATCTGGTTGAACTCGTATTCGATGAAGGAGTCGGTCAGAAGTTTTCGGGCGTGGGAGAGGGCCGCTTCGGCGGTATAGAAAACGCCGGTATACGACGCGTTGGCGCCGGCCACTTTCTCTTCCACCGCCGAGCGGGTGGCGGAATAGACCCCGAGTATGGTGATCATCGCCAGCAACAGCAGTGACATGACCAGCACGGCGCCGTCACGCCCGGAGGTCCGGAGGGGGCGGAAGGATCGGTGGATCGTCGGTGTGTGTCTCATGGCTTCGGCTCGCTTACGTGGGGTTGCGCAATCGGGTGGTTCGGGTGAAGACCCGGCGTCGTTTCTGATCGGCGACCCCCAAGTTGGCGATGGTGGAGTTCGAGAGGATGGTCGGCGTCTCCGCCGCCTTGTCGGTGTCGTCGCCGGTGGTCGACATCATATAGCTGACCCGTACCGCCAGAATGTCTTGGGTCGGCATCACCGCAGGATCGGGCGAACCGGGGGTCCAGACGTCGATGACCCCGTCGGGAGTGGCGTCGGTGTCGAGCCCGTATTCGATTTGCATATCTTCGACATTGTTGGCGACCACTTCGTGCCGACCCGAGCCGAGGATGTAGCGGACGAGCTGCGGGTTGCTGGTCGGATTCGGGTCGCCCGGGTCGGAGGCGCGGACGTAGTAGTAGAGTTCGTGACCGATGGAGATGCAAACCGAGGCGCCCGCATCGATGGCCACCGATCCGTCTTGCCCGCCGGAGCAGTCGTGGGGTCGGTTGGCGTTGTCGGTGTTGACCCCTCGGTTATAGACGATCTGGGTGTCGGTCCCCCCGGCGACAGGGCCGCCGCCGGTGATGTTTTGGGTGCAATGCCCCCCTCCTGCGGTCCGGGGATGGGGGGGGGTGGAGCCGCAGTTGTAGATAAGGGCGGTATATTCGGCCAGCAGGTTGCCGAGAGCCAGATTCGACATACCCGGATCGTAACCGGGGAAACCGGTCATATAGGTTCCGAGAAACTTGACGTTGGCGGCGTTGACGTTAAAGTCGCCCGGTTCTATGTAGATCGGGTCGATGAGGAGCGCCGAGTCGAAAAGCCGGATGATGTCGGTTCCCGGTTTGGCGCCGAGCCCTGCGGCGGCGGCGGGATAGTCGATAGCGTCGCCGTTGTCGAGCGCGATGAGGGAGGTGAGCCGGGCCGGGCGGAGCTCGCGCGACATGAAGTCGGCGGCGACGCGACCGTTCTCTTCGAGGTTACGCATCTGGTCGAGCATGGTGAAGGCGGTTCGGTTGGCGCGCATCATCTGGACCATCCCGGCCATGATGAAGACGCCGATTCCCATAACGACCAAAAGCTCGATGATGGTAAATCCTGTGCGCCCGCGGTTTAGCGGGGCATAACGCTCTGGACGACGCATTGTTTGCTGTCTCCCCTGTGGTCCCAATAAAGGGTTGCGGTGACGGTGTTAAGGCCGGTTAACGGTATGTCGGGGGCGATGGTGACCTCGAGGGCCGCCTCGGATAATTTCATGTCGACCATGCTTTGGAAGAGGTCGTTGTAGTCGTTCAAGGCGGCGCCGGCGGGGGGATTGTTTCCCTCGGTGGGGCTGACGCGAAAAACGCCTCCCACGCCACCGCCGGTGTAGTCGGCCCAGCGTTCGCTGTTGGCATAGATCCGGTCGATGGCGTCGCTGGCCAAGGCGGAGCAGGAATCGACGGTTCGGGTCAGCACCCCGGTGGAGATGGAGGCGGTTTGCAGGGCGGTGACCCCCAATATGCCGACGGCCACGATTACGAGACTGACGAGGACTTCGATCAGGGTGAAGCCGCGTCGTCGGTGGCGACGTCGGCTCGGTCTCTGGGCGCCGAGAAGGGATCGTCCCCTGATGGCTCCCGTCGGTTCGCTCGGTTTCATCGTCTTCCTCTTCGCATGGCGCCTTTCAAGCGCGTTGTCCCGGTCTTCCGGGGTCACGGCTAATATAACGCCGGTTTTTATCGGTTGCGGGGACATATGTCCGATCCGGGGGGGCTGTTTCGGTGAACGGCGCCCTGAACCGGACGAACGCCACTACGCGTGGGGCGAGCCGTCTGATATTCTCTGGTTCGCGCGTCTTCGCACCCGGGGCAGTTGTTTGGAATTCCGCTCCGGGGGCGCCTTGCCGCGCAATTCCGGACGGGCGAAGACCGCTCTTTCGCCGAGGGGGGGCGATATAAGGCGAGCGACGATCCGAAAGATCGCCGCTCGTGAAGACTTCAGATGTTTTGAGGGGAAGATATCCGGTCGGGAAGGCCGGACGCCGCCTAATGTCTCTTCGCCCCGCTCTGGCCGGGGAAGGGGTGGTCGACGGCGAGAAACTCGGCCAAGACGGTCATCTGGGTCGAGTCGCTATCGAAGAGCCGTCGGATGGTGGGCGATTTGAGCATCGCCATGACGCTCTCTTTACGATAGCCCCTATCGAACGACCGGCCGTGGATAAGCCCGCTCATCTTGGCGCTTAGGATGGCGAGCCCTCCGGCGTAGGCCGGAAGCTGGCTGGTCCGAACCCGTCGGGCGTCTTTGAGCCGGTCGACCTGTCGCATGAGGGTGTTTTTGTCGGCGCTGTCGGGGACGTCACGCAGGGTGGTCAACACCTGCATGGCCCATCCTTCGACCTCGCGAATATAGTTCATCCGGGAGACGTTGGCGCGCTGTCCGAGTTCGACCATCGTTTGCATAGGTTAGGCTCCTCTTCCTGTATTCAGGATAGAAGAGTCGCGCAGAAAAAAGATGGTCACTTGTCCGGTTTTATGAAAAACCGCGCGGAGAAGTTACCGGGGGGGAGGGGGCGGGCGACTTATTCGCCGACTTTGTTGCCGCTATCGGGGTTTTTCAACCAAACCGCCATGTCGCGTCCCAAGGCTTTGACGCAACGTCCGAGGATCGAGCAGGTCCCCTTGTAGGCGCCCATGAATCCCCCCCCCGAACTCCGATGGGCCGAGAAGGAGGCTTTTACCTTGCCGTCAACTTTGTATTTCCCTTCGACAAAGACCGATTTCGCCCCCGACCAAGCCCCTCCGCCCCCGCCGACGGCGTCGGTGATGACTACTTCGAGCATGGGGCGTTTTTCGTTTTTTGCGAAGGAATCGACCGCCACGACGGTAAAGCCGTTTTCTTCGGCGTAGTCTTTCAGGAAAGTCGCCAGCTTCGCTTCGAGATCGCAATCGGTCCGGATCGCTTCGCGGATACGGGTTCCTTTTTCGTAGGGGATCGTCTTCTGGAGAACGATGGTTCCCTCGGCGTGGGCGGCCAGAGGGGTGAAGAGAAAGGTGGCCGTGGCGAGGGTGAGAATCAGGTGACGCATAAAACCTCCTTGGATGGTTGGTGCGGAGGTAAAACGGCGTCCCCCAAGTATATCGGGCCTGCGAGTGGAGAGCTTTTCAGCGGTCGTCGAGCCGGGTGCGGAAAAACGTTGTCGGGCGCCCCCGGTAGTCGATTCGGTTTCCGTTCCGGGGGCATTCCGCAGGCGTGGCAGGGGGAACAGGTGGCGAAACCGAGCGTATGTGGGAATGCGAGGATTTCGAACCCTGGTTCCAACACCCCGGCGACAACGCAGATAGTTTCCAACACCCTTGCTACAGGCGCATCGGTACGATCACGATTCCGCTACCTCATCCTCCACTCTGCGCGGCCAGCACCAGCGAGAGGGGAATCTTGTGAACCTGGAATCGACCGCATCGTCGTCGATGGCGTCGAGGGGATCCAATAGAGAGAGGCGTTCTGCCCAGGCCGATGATCACCTCGTCGCCGTCGTAGGCGATGTCGATCTCGTCGCGGGCCTCGCCGACCTCTCCCCCTTCGCTGGCCAGCGTCAGGCTGTTGTCGCCGAAGGTCAGCCGAACCATATGGGACTTCTCGTCGGCCAAGGTCGCCACCCGGCGCAAGGCGCGAAGGAAGATATCCTTCGGAATCTGCGCCTCTTTCTGGTGGTTCTTCGGGATCACCTGTTCGTAGTTGGGGAAAGCCCCTTCGATGAGCCGAACCACCAACGTCAGGCTCCCTTTGCGGAACATGATGTGGTTGTCGTGGAGGAGGAACCCGATCTGCTCGTCCGACTCCCCGGCCAGTTTGGAGAGTTCGCTGATCGCCTTACGGGCGATGATCGCTTTGACGACCTCTTCGACCCCGAAAGCCCCTTCCCGGTGGATATAGGCGAGCCGATGTCCGTCGGTCGCCACCATCAAGGCTTTGTCGGGACCGATCTCGAAGAAAGCCCCGTTCAAGGTGAGCCGGGTTTCGTCTTGGCTGATGGCGTAGTTGGTTTTGCGGATCATTTCGTTGATCATCCCCCCTTCGAGGGAGACCAGTTTCGACTCGTCGTAGTCGGGGAAGGCGGGGAACTGGTCGGCCGGTTCGGTGGCGAGGTTGAAGCGGGATTTACCCGCCGTCACCCGGAGCCGGTCGTCTTCGGCCCGAATCTGGATCGGACCCGACGGGAGTTCCCGGACGATATCGTGCAGTTTCTTCGCCCCCACCGTCACCCGCCCGGTTTCGGTCACCGCGGCGTCGTAGGCGCCTTTCAGGCCGATGTCGAGATTGGTGGCGAAGAGGGTGACCCCCTCTTCGGCGTCGATGAGGACGTTGGCCAGAATCGGGATAGAACCCTTGGGAGAAGCGATACCCTGAGCCCGTTGCAATCCTTTATAGAACTCGTCCCGTTCGATCGTGAATTCCATCGCGGCAAGGCCCCCAGTAGAAATAGCTTTATGTATGTCGACGGGAGCTGACGGATGGCGCCGTCGGCCTGTGGCAGTCTACCCATTCGACAAGTGTCCGCAAAGATTATCAATATTTATGCGCCGCTGTCAACGAAAGAGAAATAGATGAGAAGAGGTTGAAATAGCCACCCCCGGGAGAGGGAGCGTCAGGTTTTTTCGATGCGAGAGATCAGGTAATAGACCACTCCCAACGTCATGATCGTCCCGGCCAGGATCGCCGTCTCCCACCGGTCGGTGTGCTCGATGGAAGCGATCAAGACCCGGCGCAATTCGGCCACCAACGCCACCGAGACGAACACCTTGATAGCGAAAGCTCTCCCTTTCATGTGACGTATCTGGGTGTCGAGCAACTCGATGACCACCCAGAGAATCAGGATCGTCGAAAGAGCCCCGATGGCGCCCCGTTCCAGATTTCGGTGGTCGGCCAAGTGGATCACTTCGTCGGCCGCCAAGCCGAGAGCCATCACCCCGATAACGATCAGCCCCAGCACCAGCGCCATGTTGAACCCGTCGACGAACCAGCGGGCTGTCCGCATGATCCAGGTGTCGATCCGGTGGGAGAGGAAGGTCACCCGCAACTCCTCTTCCCGGTAGGAGCGGGTCATCAGGTCGAGATTCAGGTCGAGCGCCTTATTGAGCGCCGTCACCGCAAGGCCCGCCTCGTGGGCGTTCCCCTCCCACCGCCGCGCCGCCACGTCGGCCAGATAGGTCCGAACGTGGCTCATCTGGACGTTCACATGGTGGGCCGGGAGGCCGATACGGACGTGGGTGGCGCCGATCCGGTTGATTTTCAGGAAATAGGCGTTGTTGTATTCGCCCCGGAGGAGGTCTTCCGACCAGTCGATAAAGGCGGCCCGCGCCCGTTTCATGGTGGCGTCGTTGGGGAAGAAGGCTTTTAGCTCCGGGCGGTCGAGGAGTAACGAGTAGTGGAAATCGGCCAGCTCGTCGAGCCTTCCTTCCATGAACACGCCGACCTCCCGGATACGGTGCAGGTCGTCGCCGTCGATCCGGTACTCGCGGAGCAGTTCTTCGATGGTCACTTTTAATCGCCTCCGGCTCTCATAAATAGTCGCGGTCGATGAGGCGTGCGCCTCCGCCGCTTTGTGGTTGACAGGTGTTAAGACAGGGCCGACTTCATCCGCCCCCTTCGAGTATCCCCTCGTCCGGTCGGCAACGGGCCGCCGTTTGTAATCCGTTATCGATACGGGTAAGCGACGCCGCGAATCGGTTGTCGTCGATGGCGCCGGTCTCGATGGCTTCCATCAACGCACGATGGACCAGCTCCCGTCGCGGGGTCTCGTGACAGACGAGGAGTTGATCGCACCCGGCTTCTATCGCCATCAAGGTCGCTTCGGCCTCGCCCCATCGTCCGGCGATGGCTTTCATATCCATGTCGTCCCCCACGATCATACCGTCAAATCGGAATTCTCCGCGCAACAGTTCGGTGGCCACGGCGGGAGATAACGTGGCGGGGCGTTTCGGGTCGAAAGCGGGATAGATCACGTGGGCGGTCATGATCATCGCCACCTTCTCCTCGATAGCCGCGATGAACGGGACCAACTCGGCGTCGCGGAACCGCCCCCCGGAGCGATTGTCGGACGGGAGGTCGAGATGGGAGTCGAGATTCGTGTCGCCGTGACCGGGGAAATGTTTCCCGCAGGCCAGAAGCCCTTCACCTTGCAACCCCCGTATGGCGGCCCGCCCCAACAGAGCCGCTTTCTCGGGATCGGCGGAGAAGGAGCGGTCGCCGATGACCGGGCTGTCGGGGTTGGTGTCGAGATCGAGGACCGGGGCGAAATCGACGTTGAAACCGAGGTTGCGTATGGTCCGTCCGATCTGCCGATAGATATCCTCCACCTGCTCGGCGGAGCCGTCCCGCCCAAGCGACCGGGCGGTCGGCCAGGTCGGCATATCGCGGGAGAGACGGGCCACCCGCCCCCCTTCTTGATCGATGGCGACGAAGAGGGGGCGACCATCGTACCGGTCTTCGTTCAGTTTTTTCAGGTCGCCGACAAGCCGCCGGGTCTGGTCGGCGTTGACGATGTTCCGTGAAAAAAGGATCACCCCGGCCGGCGCCAGTTCGTCGAACATCCGTCCGATACGACGGTCGTAGGCGGTTCCGTCGAACCCGACGGTCAGAAGGCGACCCCCCGCCTGACGGGCGTCGACCGGAAGGGGAATGTCAAGAAGCGGTTCGTTGTTCATGGGAAAGAGCATACCCCGGCGAAATATTTTTGACAAAGAGAGACGGTCATACTAATTTGAAGTCGTTCCAAAAGCTGTATCCATCTTATCTATACGAGACTGTCCGGTGTTCAAGCCGTCTATCCGCGCATTGCTGTGGCTGGGGTTGTCCTTGGTCGCCTTTACTCCGACGACCTCCTTCGCTCAAGACATCGGGCTCGGCTTCGGGCGTCTGGTCTCCCCCGGCGATCTGGCCGCCTCCCACAGCGAGTTCGATTCGATCACCAAATGCACCGAGTGCCACGACCTGAAGGGGGGGGTGAACGAAGAGAAATGTCTCGACTGCCATAAAGAGATTAAAGTCTCGGTCGACTACGTCCGGGGTTATCACGGCCATCTCTCGGTTCGCAACAAGAAGTGCATCGAATGTCATAAGGACCATAAGGGGAAAAACTTCGACATGGTGGTCGGGAGTTGGCCCGGCGGTCACAAAGACCGGTTCGACCATGAGATGGTCCATTTCCCCTTGGCCGACAAACACGAAAAGGCCAAGTGCGAGAAATGCCACGACAAGAAAACCGAGAAAGGGAACGAGACGTTCCTCGGTCTTTCCACCGACTGTGTCAGTTGCCATAAGGATATTCACGACAAAACCCTCGGCCAGAAGTGCGAAGAGTGCCACACCAACGCCCGGTCGTTCGTCGGCCAAGATGTGAGGTTCGACCACGAGACGAAGACCAAGTTCAAGCTCGGCGGCGCCCATAAGAAAACCGGTTGCCAGAAATGCCACAAAGGGAACACGAAAGAACGGGCGATCTATAAGGTCGAAAAGTTCGACGCCTGCGTCACCTGCCACAAGAAGGACGACAAACATAAAGGCGCTTTGGGCGACAAGTGCGAGAAGTGTCATACCGACGAAGATTGGAAGAAGATCGGCGGTTTCGATCACGACACGGCCAAATACAAACTGCGCGGCAAACACGCCACCACCAAATGTTTCGAATGTCACGTCGGTTCCGACAAGAGCGGCTCGTTTAAAATCGCCGCGTTCGCCCGTTGCGCCGAAGAGGTCGCCTGCCACGGCGCGGCCCGTAACGGCGCCGGGGTCCACGGAACCCAGTTCGCCGACGACAAGTGTGACGATTGCCATACCGAAAAGGGATGGAAAGAGGAGACCTTCTCCCATAACCAGGCCCGGTTCCGTGTGTGGAACCTGAATGGCAAACACGCCACCGTCGCCTGCGACAAGTGCCACCGTCCCACCGGCAAAATGGCGCCCTACGACGGGGGGACGGCGATCATCGAATACGAAGGGTTGCCGAAAGCCCCCTGCGCCGCGTCGGGGTGCCACGCTTCGTCGACCAAATCGGGCGCCACCCACGGCGATCAGTTCAAAGGGGAGAAGTGCGAGAAATGCCACACCGAAAAAGGATGGTCGCCGACGACCTTCAAGCATGATCAGTCCGACTTCAAGCTGAAGGGGAAACACGCCAAAGAGAAGTGCGAAGCCTGCCACACGAAAGATCGTGGCGGTCGGGTTATCTATCGCCCCATCGACACCAAACGGTGCGACAACAGCGGATGCCACGACGTCGAGAAACGGGGCGCCATTCATGGGCCGCAGTTCGGCGGGAAAGATTGCGCCGCATGCCATAACGAGCAGGGGTGGAAACCGACGCTCTTCAAACACGACCAGGCCCGCTACAAACTGCACGGGAAGCATCAACAGGTCAAGTGCGAGAAATGCCACAAGCCGACCCCCGACGGCTTGGTGACCCACTACGACGGCGACGATGATCGGCGGTTGCTCTATCGCCCCATCGACACCAAATCGTGCGCCTCTTCTTGGTGTCACGCCGACACCCATAAAGGGCTGTTCGGGAAGAAAGAGTGCGTCGAATGTCATGTGGTCGACGACTGGAAGAACATGACCGAAGTCTTCGATCATGGGATCGACACCCATTTTCGGCTGATCGGCAAACACCGCACCACCAAATGCGACAAGTGTCACACCAAAGGGGACGACGGCAAAGCGACCTGGCGCCCGTTGCCCGTCGACTGTCTCGGCTGCCACAAGAAAGACGACAAACACAAAGGGCAGTACGGCGGGAAGTGCGCCGACTGCCACAGCACCGGCGATTGGAACCCGACCCCGGCGGCCCACGACAACACCGCCTTCCCCCTCAACGGCACCCACAAGCAGCTGATCTGCATCGACTGCCACGAGAAGGGGAACGGCGATTTCTCGGGGCTCTCGCCCGACTGCTCGCAGTGCCACACCGATCCCCACTTCAACCAGATGGGACGACTTTGCGGCGACTGCCATAACAACGTCAACTGGGATCCGACCCAGTTCGTCCATGCGATGACCGGCTTTAGGCTCGAAGGGGGCCACCGGTTCCAAGATTGCGCCGACTGCCACGGGGGACGCTACTACCGGACCATCAACAGCGCCTGCTTCTCCTGCCACCTGAAGGACTACAGTCGAGGCGGCGCGTTCCACAGCAGTGGGCGGATCGATTGCGAAAATTGCCATTCGGTCTACGCCTTCGCCCCGGCCACCGCCATCAGTCACAAGACCATGACCTTCACCGGGACCCACGCCATCATCAAACGGGAATGTAACCTGTGCCACGTCAGCTCCGGCGGTAACGCCTACGCCCTCCGTTACCCGGGGGCGTCGGTGGAGCAAGACTGTTACGCCTGCCATCAGGCCAACTATCAGCGTTCCCACACCGCCGGGTGGCCCACCGAATGCGCCGGGTGCCACAACACCACATCCTTCGGCTTTACGAGCGGGAGGGGGCGATGATGAGGGCGCCTGAGATGAGCGCCGTGCGACATTTCGCCATGGCGGTTCTGCTGTCGGTCGTCGTCGCTCATTCCGCCATGGCCGAGACCGAGACCGATCCGGCCTATGAGGCCCGGCAAGAGACCACCGTCGACGCCATCCACGGGCGGATCGCCTACGGCGGCTTGTGGGTCAACGACTCCAGCGACCAAGGGAACCGCGACTTGGCCATCTCCCATGTCTACTATCGGCTGGTGGGGGAACGGCTCTTCGGGCGGGACGATATCGAGTTCAACCTCGACGGGCGCTATCGGGCGGCTCACGGGCGGGACTGGAACCACAAGATGCCGTCGAACCGGCTCCTGATGGCCAACGTCAAGATCAAGAAAATCTTCGACCGGGTCGATCTGACCTTGGGGCGCTCCTTCATGGAAGAGTTCGTCACCCAAGGGGTCGACGGGGTCGACGCCAAGATATGGCTGACCAAGTTCACCGCGCTCGGTCTCTTCGGAGGATTGCGTCCCGATCCGTTCGACGACCGGGTAAACCCCGACTTCACCACCTACGGCGCCTACGCCTCCACCAAGACCGATTACGTCGGCGGCTCCGTCGGCTACGCCATCGACAACTTCAAAGGGCAAAAAGATCGGGAACGGGCCAACGCCGCCCTCTACCTGATGCCGGCGACCCAGTGGTGGCACCTGATGGCCAGCGTCGACGCAGACCACGATTTCGACGCCTCCCACGACAGCGAGCACGGCGCCTGGAACAAATGGTTCGCCAGCAACACCCTCGTCCATCTCACCGCCCGTCCCGTCGATTGGCTTTCGATCTCCGGCACCTATAACGACTTCATGGCCATCAACCGGGAACTCTCCATCGAAGAGGCCATCGGCGAGGAGAACTATTCCGAAGAGCGGTACGCCGTCTCCCGGTTGCGCCTGGAAGTTCGTCCCATCAAAGTCATCGGCGTCTACGGCGGGTTCGACAACCGGTGGCGGGAACACGACGGGAAAAACGCCAACCAATATTACGTCGGCGTGCGCGACTACAACTTCTTCTTCAACACCACGTGGGATTTCCGCTACGCCAACATGGAGTGGTTCACCTCCGACGTCCAGATCTTCACCGGCAGCGTCGGCGTATCGCTCGACCGGGCCGACGCCAACATCACCGTCACCAAACTGACCAACCAGCAGCAAGAGAGCGGCTCGCCGAATGAACTGAGCCAGTGGATCTACGAAGCTTCCGGCACCTTCTGGCTGAGCAAGCATCTCTACGGGACGGTCCAGTTCAGCTATTCGCAAGAAGAATTCCTCGATGTCGACTCGATCTACTCCAGCCGCTACGACACGAACTTCACCACGACGACCTTGTACGGGCAGGTCGGGTATCGGTTCTAACCCCTACGCGGGGGGCGACGGGCGCCGCCGTTGACGCTTTGCCGACCGCCCCTCGTCGCGCCCCGTTAAAAAGATGTGACCCTGCGGCGAAGACGCGCATGAGGGATAACGTTTGGCGGAGAACCGGCGAAAGCCCGTTGCGTTGGGGCTGCGACGTCGAAGCGTGGCTCGGAACGCTCGCGCATACTGCATACGCTCCGCTCCCTCGCCCGCGCTCGGTTGAGGCCGAGCCGAGAGTATCGCCGACGCGCTTCACCAGCCGAAGTCGAGCCCCGGCAACCGATAGCGCAGACGCGCCATGTAGTATTTCTCGAAGGCCTTCTTCAGCCAGTGCGCCCACTTCCCCTTCTTGTGGACGAGCCTGTTGCGGGGGGGAAGAAAGGGGTCGGCGCTGAGATAAAAGCCGGTGTCTCCCGCGTCGGCGATGCAGATGGCGGAGAAGCGCTTCCCCGGCGCCTTTACGCCTCCCCTGATGTCGGCGGCGATGTTACGGGCCACACTGAGCGCCATAGCCTCCGTCATCTGGCCGGTTTTCGGAACGCCGACCGGCACGGCCGTCTCGCCGAAGGGAGGAATGGCCAACGCCACGCCGGCAACATACACGTTCGGATAGTGCGGATTCGAGAGATGGTCGTCGGCGAGGATAAAACCGCGCGAGTTGGTCAAACCGTCGATATCTCTGAACGCCGATGAGCCGATAAACGGCGGGACGATCAAAGAAAAGTCGCTGGCCAGCGTCACCCCCCCCGCAAGCTCCACGCTTTTTTCGGCGACCCGTTCGACCTTCGCGTCGACCCGCCAAGAGATGCCCCGATCCGCGAACTCGTCCTCCATCATCCGGGTCATGGCGCCGAACCCCCCAACGCCGAAGTGACCGAGGAACGGCTCGTTCGTGAAGAACGACAGATCGAACCGGTCGCGAATCCCCTTCTTGCGGAGCGTCGTTTCGACGATGAACGCCGCTTCGTAGGCCGGGCCGAGGCACGACGCCCCTTGGGCGGCGCCGAACACCAGCGAGCCACCCCCCTTGGCGACAGCGGATTCGAGGGCGCTTTTCGCCTGCAACGCCTGATGGATCGTGAAGAGAGAAAAACTGTTCCCTTCGGACGGGTCGAGCCCCGGTACGCCCGTATAGTCGAGTTCGGCGCCGGTGGCGATGACGAGGTAATCGTACGGATAGTCTTGGCGTACGCCGTGGACGACGTTTTTCGCCGGTTCGAGGCGCGCCGCTTCGTCATGTGAAAAGCCGATGCCGAGACGCTCGAAAGGACGCGCCACCGGGAACCGGATCGCGTCGGGATCGGTCGTCCCCGCCATGACCCACGGAAGCGAGGGGATGAAGACGAACGCGTCTTCCCGGGAGACCACGTGGATATCGACCGATCGTCCGAGCGACTTTCGAAGCGCGCATGCGGCGTGATAGCCGCCGAACGACGATCCGAGCACGACAATTTTTTGTGTCATGACAGTTCTCCCCTAAAAGGTGACCACCCGGTCGCTCTCCACGATCCATTTGTGGAGAGCCTTCATGGAGCCGACCCGAAGCTCCGGGGCCATCTCCCCTTCGCCGACGCCGCACCGGTCGATACAGGTTTTGCAATATTTGACGACGGTTCCCTTGCCGACGAGATCCGTGAGCATGGCGCACAGGTCGAAAGAGTTTTCCGGCGGCGTGAGCGAGGGGCGCCCGACGTCCACCCCTTCGTTGATGAGGAAGATGCGGGTCGCGCCCCCCTCTTCCCGGGCGGTCTCCGCCAGACGCAGCGCGTTCCACACGCGATCCGATCCGGCGTACGGTTCGCTGGAAATGATGATGAGCAATGACGACGCGTTCATGATCTCTTCTTTCCTCCGATGGCGTTTCCATGGTTGTCCGGGCGAACCCTTGCGCGTTATCATAGACGAGATCGATATAGTAATCAAGCGATCAGTTGATTACTTGATGCGTGGTCCAAGAGTGAGGCGGCATGAGCGCAAAGAAACAGCTTTTTGAACAATTCGCCCTCGTGGGGAAAGCCCTGTCGAGCGCGAGTCGATTGGAGTTGCTCGACTATCTGGCGCAAGGGGAGCGGCACGTGGACGCTCTGGCGGCCCTGAGCGGGCTTACGAAAGCGAACGTTTCCCAACACCTGCAGAACCTCAAATCCACCGGGATCGTTGTCGCCCGGCGGGAGGGATTGAACGTGTATTACGCGCTTGCCGACGATCTGGTGATCGACGTCATCGTCGCCCTGCGCGCCGTGGCCGAGCGTCATCAGGATGAAGTCCATCGTCTGGTCGACGCCTATCTCCGAGGAAAGGACCGTCTCGAGCCGGTCGAGGCCGACGAGCTGTGGCGCAGGGCGACGGACGGGCTGGTGACGGTTCTCGATGTGCGGCCGACCGAGGAATATGAGGCGGGACACATTCCCGGCGCCATAAACGTGCCCCTCGGCGAACTGGAAAAGAGCATCAAATCCATCCCGAAAGGGAAGGAAGTAGTCGCCTACTGCCGTGGCCCCTATTGCGTGCTGTCGTTCGAGGCGGTGGCGAAATTGAGAAAACTCGGGTACAAGACACGCAGGCTCACATCGGGATTCCCCGAATGGAAGCGGGGGCGTTTCCCGGTCGAAAAGTAGAAAGGGGCGACAGTGCGGTCCCGACCGAAGGGGGCGCCGACCCCCATGCGGGGGCGGGGCGGGAAATGTTGATCGCGCATCGACTTCATGAAACGCGAGGAGAAGATCTTCCGCAAAGGCGGGTTCTAATCGAACATCTCTCCCAAATCCCCCATCTCGTCGAGCAGGAAAGTCTTGAGCCGTTTCATGAGGCGCCCCTCGGCTTGGCGAACCGCTTCTCGGGTAATCCCATGCTCCTCGCCGATCTCCTGTAACGTCTTCGGGTCGTCGGCCAACAGTCGTTGGCGCAGGATGGCGCTATCGGACGGTTTTAAATCGACGGCGAACCGGGCGATCGCTTCTTTGAACTGACGATGAAAATCGTCATCGACCACCTCTTGGGCCACATCCTGCCCCGCCGCCGGGAGAAGGTCCATGCCGGTCCGGGTCGACCCCTCCTCCACCGGCGTATCGAGCGAATGGTCAAGGGCGCCGAGCGACTGTTGCACCTCGATCACATCTTGCTCCGTCGCCCCAAAGGTCTCGGCCAAGAGCTTCGGACCCGGTTCGACCCCCCCCGCCCGCAGTTTCGCTTCGACGTCGCGCAGGTTATAGAGGAGCTTTCGGCGGACGTTGGTGGTCCCCACTTTCACCAACCGCCAGTTGTCGAGGAGATACTTGAGCATATAGGCCCGAATCCAGTAGGCGGCGTAGGTCGAGAGTCGGTTTCCCTTAAAGGGATCGAACTTCTTCACCGCCCGCATCAGGCCGTAGTTCCCCTCCTGAATCAGGTCGAGGGTGTTTTGGAACTGCGACCGGAACTCGAAAGCGATCTTCACCACCAGCATCAGGTTGGCGGTAATGAGACGGAAGGCCGCCTCTTTGTCGCCGGTATCGTGGAGACGGCGGGCCAGTTCGGCCTCTTCGTCACGGGTCAGGTGGGGATATTCCTTCACCCGGTTGATATAGGCCTGCAACGGGTCGAGCGGCTGAAGGCCCTCTTCCCCCTGTTGCGTCCGGGGAACCGGCAGGAGAGGGGGCTCCTCCTCCGGGTCGACGATCTCGAATTCGCTCATCAGCGATATGGTATCACGACCCGGATCGGCGGAAACGTGACGCTTTTACCCGGCCCCAAACGGGTATCGCCAACCCTTTGACAGGGGGGTGCTTCACGTGACACGTTGAATTAAAAGGTGTATTCGTCATATTGCGGGCTCGACTCTTTTGGCGCCACCCTTGCTTTGTTTGTGGTCGAAGCGAAAGGAACGTTATGGGACTGATCAACGATCTGCTGTATGCGAACAAAACGGGGCTCCTAGCCAAGAAGGCGCTCGACGTCTATGACCAGAGGTTCCAGCTGGCCAACAGCAACATCGCCAACGCCGAAACGCCCGGATACAAGGCGGTCGATCTGAAGCCTTTCGAGGAACAGTTAAAGAACGCCTATCGCGGTACGGGTCAGATGAAAACCACCGACCCCCGCCATATACAGGGGAGCGACGGGAACCTGAACGAGTTCCGGCCCGAGGTGACCGTCTCCACCGCCGAGCCGAGGATCGACGGGAACAATGTCGACCTTGATAAAGAGACGGTCAAGATGGTCGAGATCGGGACGATGTATTCGACGGTCATGGCGGCCCGAACCAAGCGGGGAGCGATTATCTCCGCTGCAGTCGAAGGCCAATAGGGGGAAGCGATGAGCGAAAAGGAGCGTAGCCGATAATGGACGATATGAAAATCCGGGGGAGCATGGCGCCGTTGGGCGACTCCCTCAAGTTGCCGAAGTTCTCCGACGACAAGAGCCAAGGCCCCAGCTTCGCCGATACCCTCTCCGAATCGTTGCAAGAGGTCAACGGTCTCCAGCATGGCGCCGACCGGGCCATCGAAGATCTGGTCACCGGTAAATCGAAAAGCATCCACGATACGATGATCACCCTCTCGAAAGCGGAACTGGCACCCCAAGATGACCAACCAGATCAGGGCAGAAGTGTTGGAGAAGCATAAAGGTAATGTAACAACTCCTTGTAAGAGGGGAACACTTCGATCAGAGCGGCCTTCGGGTTGCTCATGTTTTTTTGCACAAGCAAACGCTCGTAAAGGGATAACGCTCTTAACCTTGTCGAGAGCGGCTATTGTTTGAGTAACCGTCGTCCCGTCGCCGACCGCGGTGGGGGAAGAGCCGTCAAACGCGCGTAAAGGGAGTAACGCCCGGAACCTTATCGAGCAGGAGCTGATTTTTGAGTAACCGTCGGTCGAAACGTCGCCGACCACGTAGGTCCGGGAATGGAGCCCGAAGCCATCGGCGTTTCCTCGGTCGGTGTCGGTCATCTCGTCACTCTCCGCCACCTCCCAATCGACCACCGGCGTCGGGATCATCTGGGCGATCTTCATCGACGGTTCGACGACGAAGGGCGCGTCAGTCAAGTTGTTCATCACCACCCCGATCTCCCCCCGGTAGCCGTGATCGATCACCCCAGCCGAGACAATCACCCGCTGTTTCGCCGCCATCCCCGACCGGTCGCGGATAAGCCCCCCCCACCCGTCGGGAAACTGAACGGCCACGCCGGTTTTCACGATAGCGGTCCCCCGCGCAGGGATCGTCACCGGCTCGCTGGCGAAAAGGTCGTAGCCGAGATCGCCGACGCCCGCCCGATGGGGGAGACGGGCGTCCGGGTGGAGTCGTTTTACTTTCAATATGCTCATCGGGTGATTATAACGACTTCGTTACCGTTTGAAACATTCGACCGCTTGACTCTGCGACGACCCGATGCCATACAATAAGAGAACGGCACTACACCTTTGGAGGTCTTACAGCTGATGTTCGAACAGAACAACGTCCCCGGCGCATTCGGGTCGACCCGCGCCACCGCCACCGCCACCGCCACCGAATCCGCCCGGTTCATGTCGAAGGTTTACGGTTGGATGACCGGCGGTCTTGCGCTCACCGCCTTGGTCGCGGCCATCACCCTCGCCGACGAAGCGTTGCTGGCCATGGTGGCGCAGCCGATCGTCTTCTTCCCGTTGATGCTCGTCGAGCTCGGCCTTGTCTTCTGGCTCTCGGCCCGGATCATGAACATGAGCCTGATGACCGCCATGTCGGTTTTCATGGGCTACGCCGCTCTCAACGGGCTCACCCTCTCGCTGATCCTCTACGCCTACACCGGCGCCTCCGTGGCACAGGCTTTCATCGTCACCGCCGGGGCTTTCGGCGCCTTGTCGATGTACGGCTACGCCACCAAACGCGACCTCGGCCCCGTCGGATCGTTCCTGATGGTCGGGCTGTTCGGGATCATCATCGCTTCGGTCGTCAACATCTTCATGGCCAGTTCGGCCATGAACTTCGCCATCTCGGTGATGGGGGTCTTGATCTTCGCCGGCCTTACCGCGTGGGACACCCAGCGGATCAAGAGCATGGGCGCCTACGCCGGGGCGGACGGCGCCATGGCCCAGCGGATGGCCATCAGCGGCGCGTTGTCGCTCTACCTCGACTTCATCAACATGTTCATCTTTATTCTCCGCCTCATGGGGAACCGGGAGTAGCAGGCCGTGGAAAAACTATCTGCGTTGGCTCCGGGGTGTCGAAACGTCGCTCGAAGTACTTACGTACGCCATGCTCACGTATTCCCACATACGCTCCGCTTTCTCGCTCGTGCCGGGGGCGCTCGAAAACGTTTTTCCACACCCTGGTAGGTCTCTTTCGCCGATACCAAAGGGCCGCTCCTTCGGGGGCGGTTTTTTTTGTACGTTGTCAATCTTTACAAGTCGTTCATTTCGATTTGTAATGGAGAGACGTCCCCGCCACCCCACAGGAGTTCCCCTCATGAGCGTACGCCTTGTCGAAGTAAAAGACGAAGAACTGGACGATCTGGCCGCCATGGCGGCCCGTATATGGAACGAATATTTCCCCGCCCTTATCGGGCAGGAGCAGGTCGACTACATGGTCGAGCGGTTCCAGAGCCAAGAGGCGATCGCCGAACAGAGAGCTGCGGGAACTCGCTATTTCTGGATCGAAGCGACGTACGAAGTGGGAGACGCGAAGATGGGGTATCTGGCCTTTACGCACGAACCGGCCACCGGATCGTTGTTCGTCGGCAAGTTCTATCTGGAGGAGCGAGCCCGGAAGAAGGGGGTCGGCTGGGGGGCGCAACGGGCGTTGGAGGACGAGGCGGCTCGGCTTAACGCCGGGAAGCTTCGGCTGACGGTCAACCGGGAGAACCATGGAGCGGTGGAGGCGTACAAAAACTGGGGCTACAAGATCCTGCGGGATCAGGTGGTCGATATCGGCGGCGGTTTTATCATGGACGACCATGTGATGGAAAAGAGACTGGGCCATCCCCAAGACCACGGCGGCGAGTGACACCCTTGCCGGTGGCCTTCGCCTGCCGTCATTCCGGAAGAGCCCTTCCCGGCAGGTCAATGGCTCCGACGCTTATCGTGTGAGATAAAGCCGTGAAGAACGAACTCCCCTTCGACGATTGGCGCCGCGACCTGCGGGAGAAAGAGACCCTCGCCCGCGCGATCCTCGACGTCGACGAGACCGCCGGTCGAAAGGCGATCAGCCGCGCCTATCACAAACTCGCCCGACGCTATCACCCCGACGCCACCGACAACGCGCGCGCCATGACCGTTCGGTTCCGGGAGGTGACCGCCGCCTACCGGCTCCTCACCCGTGGGATCGACGCCGATCTCGATCCGGCCCGCGCCGGGATCGGCGAACCGAAACGGGAGATGAGTCGCAACGAGTATGAACAGTGGTGGCGCCGTTCGTTCAATGGGGAAACCCGGAGCCAAAGCGAGCCGAAGCCGGAACGGCGCCCCGAACGAGCGAACCGGATACGGGAGCTCGGACAATCGCTCTGAATGCGCGCAGCGCTCCTTAACCGGTCGATGATTGCGCCCACGTATTAACGATGGGGGCCGGACACCCGTGAGGGGGCGAAAGGGTTGTTGATTTTCATCAGCCGTTGGTATACATTCACCCCTTCGTTTCTGTGGTGGGTGTAGCTCAGCTGGTAGAGCACCTGATTGTGGTTCAGGACGTCGCGGGTTCAAGCCCCGTCACTCACCCCATAAGATGAATACCGGACGGGGCGTCGCTCAGTGGCGCGCCCCCGCCTTTGCGTCCTCTCGTGGCCCAATTCGAGAGTGAACTCTGATTTGCATTGAAAACGTGGCGGGTTCGGACTAGAATCGACCCTTCAAAAAATCAGGATTCGCTTCGTCACCCGGATAGCCTTATGTAGGCTCCCGTCTGTTGAAGCACGGTTTAAATTTGGTGAGAGCATGATTAACATTGACTGGACCATCGCCATGCAGGCGGTGAACTTTCTCGTGCTGCTGACGCTGATGAACGTCCTCATCTTCCAGCCGACATTGGCCGCCTACGAAGAACGACAACGTCGTTTGGCCGACTTGGAACAAGAGGGTAAAGGCGCCGGCGCAGAGGGGGACACCCTCGCCGAACAATACGAAAAGGCCCTCGTCGACATCCGCCACGAAACAGCCGAGATCGTCGCCCACGCCCGGACCGAAGCCGCCAAAGAGACCGCCGCGCTGATAGCGTCGGCTCGCGAAGAGTTCAACGGCAAGGTAACCGCCGCCCGCGACATCATCGCCGCCGACGTCAACACCGCCTCGACCCAGCTGACCAAAGACGCCGAAGGGTTCGCCGCCACGTTGGCCGGTCGGTTGCTTGGGAGGAACGTCTGATGGTCCGCTCGCTAACCCTTGCCTCCTTCGCCCTTCTGTCCGTCGCCGGAACCGCCTTCGCCAACGAGGGTGGGCTTCAGTTCGCCGAAGAGTGGACCTGGCGTCTCGATGGCGCACGCATCTTCAATGCCTTGGTCATCTTCGCCGGGGTGGTCTATCTGATTAGACGATTCCTCGTGCCGATGCTGGCCGAGCGGGTCACCGAGATCGCCGCCCAGCGGGCCGCGCTCGAAAAAGCCAAGGTCGACGCCGAAGCCCGGCTGGCTGAAATAAAAAAGAAAGTCGCCGAGGTGGCTCAAGAGGCCGACCGGATGCGGGCCGAAGCCAGGGGCGACGCCGAGAAACTGAAAAACGCCGCCGTGGCCCAAGCCAAAGAAGAAGCCGAAGCCCTTGTCGCTAAAGCGGCCGGGCAGATCGAACTCGAAGCCGAGCAGGCCCGCGACCGGCTTCGCCGAGAGGCGATGACCGTCGCCGTCGATATGGCGGAAGAGATCATCAAAAAATCCTTCGGCCCCGACGACCAGAAACGGCTCGTCGAAGGGTACCTGACGAAGCTGGAGGGGATGAATTGAAAGAGACCCTGATCGCCAAACGATACGCCGTCGCCTGCGTCGAGACCTATGCCGACCGGGTCGTCTTGTCCCGTTTGACCGACGAAATCACCGCGCTCGCCCGGATGTGGGAGGAGAGCCGCGATTGGAGAAACGTCACCGGGAGCCCCGCCTTCTCCGCAGAGGAGAAATCGGGCGCCTTGGACGCCGTGTTGACCGCCGTCAACGTCTCTACCGAGACCCGGCGGTTGGCCGAGTTGTTGAAAACCAATGGGCGGATGGATCTCCTTCCCGCATTGGCCGAAGAGCTTGCCGCCGAGGCGTTCGCCGCCATGGGCAAGGTGAAAGTGGAAGTGACGTCCGCCGTCGAATTGTCTCAAGCGGACCGTGAGTCGTTGGTCCAACGCCTCTCGGCCTTTACCGGCAAAGAGGCGGTGGTGGAGGTGTCGGTCGATGCGGCGCTGATCGGTGGGGTGGTCACCCGCATCGGGAGTGTGGTGTACGACGGAAGCGTGAAAAACCAGCTGGACGCCCTGAGAGCCCAGCGGTAACCAGAAGAGAGCAAGAGGCTTAAGAGAAGAATGGCTATCAAAGCGGAAGAGATCAGCTCGGTTATCAGACAGAAGCTCGAAGGGGTCGAGAATAAACTCGAAAACAAAGAGGTCGGCTACGTGCTCACCGTGGGCGACGGTATCGCTCGCATCGACGGCCTCAACAACGCCATGGCCGGCGAGTTGCTCGCCTTCCCCAACGACGTGGTGGGCATGGTCCTCAACCTCGAAGAGGGCAACGTCGGCGTCGCGCTGCTCGGCAACGAGCACCTCATCAAAGAGGGCGACACCGTCAAGCGCACCGGCACGATCATGTCTGTGCCGGTGGGTGAGGCGCTCGTCGGGCGCGTGCTCAACGCGCTGGGGCAGCCGATCGACGGCAAGGGCGCGCTCCTGCACACCGTCGAGAACCGCATCGTCGAGATCAAGGCGCCGGGGATCATCGCAGCGCAAGTCGGTGCACGAGCCGATGCAGACCGGGCTCAAGGCGATCGACTCGATGATCCCGATCGGCCGTGGCCAGCGCGAGCTGATCATCGGCGACCGCCAGACCGGCAAGACCGCCATCGCGATCGACACGATCATCAACCAGAAGGGGCAGAACATGATCTGCGTCTACGTGGCGATCGGCCAGAAGCAGTCGACCGTCGCCCACGGTCGTCGCGCCGGCTCCGAAGTGCACGGGGCGATGGATTACACCATCGTGGTCGCGGCCACCGCCTCCGAGTCCGCGCCGCTTGCAGTTCCTTGCCCCCTACACCGGCGTGACCATCGGCGAGTACTTCCGCGACAACGGCAAGCACGCCCTGCTCATCTACGATGACCTCTCCAAGCAGGCCGTCGCCTACCGCCAGCTCTCGCTGCTGCTGCGCCGCCCGCCGGGCCGCGAGGCGTACCCCGGCGACGTGTTCTACCTCCACAGCCGCCTGCTCGAGCGCGCCTGCAAGCTCTCCGACAAAGAGGGCGCGGGCTCGCTCACGGCTCTGCCCCATCATCGAGACCCAGGGCGGCGACGTCTCGGCCTTCGTTCCCACGAACGTCATCTCGATCACCGACGGCCAGTGCTACCTGGTGTCCGTCGTGTTCAACTCCGGCGTGCGCCGGGCCATCAACGTCGGCCTCTCGGTCTCCCGCGTCGGTGGCTCGGCTCAGATCCCGGCCATGAAGGAAGTACGCCGGTCACCCTGCGCCTCGACCTGGCGCAGCTACCGCGAGCTCGAGGCCTTCGCCCAGTTCGCCTCCGACCTCGACGAAGTCGACCCGAGCGACCTGCTCGAACGGGGCAGCGCATGGTCGAACTGCTCAAGCAGCCGCAGTACGCCCCGCTCGACGTCGGCCCTCCAGGTCGCGTCGATCTTCGCGGGTACCAAGGGCTACCTCGACGAGTATGCGGTCGCCAGATTGGCCAGCAGTTCGAGAGGAACTCTGGCCTGGCTCCGGGACAACCGCGGCAGCTCTGCTCGACAACATCCGCACCGCGGGCAAGAAGAAGCTCGAGATGAGGTCGACTCGAAGCTCTGCACGACGCCCTCAAGGCATTCAAGAAGGTCTTCAAGGCGCTGAGCGCCACGCCCCTTCCTGCACCGCTCCGACCCGATCTCGAGCTAACGCGATGGCGAACCTCAAGGAAATCTCGACGACCGCATCGCGTCGGTCAAGAACACGCGGAAGATCACCTCCGCGATGAGTCAGATCGCATCGGCGGCCCGTCTGCGCCGCGCCCAAGAGGCGGTCGCTTCCGCCCGCCCCTACTCCGACAAGATCCAGGAGGTCATGGAACGGCTCTCCGCCAAGGCCGACACCGAAAGCCATCCCCTGCTCAAGCGGCGGGATGTTGAAAAGGTGCTCATCGTCCTCTGCTCCGGCGACAAGGGGCTGTGCGGGCCGTTCAACACCAACGTGCTGAAGGCGGCCCAACAGGTGATCGCCGATAACGAAGGGAAAGAAATCTCCTTCGTGATCGTCGGCAAGAAAGGGATCGACTTCTTCAAGAAGCGCCCTCACCCGATCGTCAGCCGCCATCTCGACTACACCAAGAACCTGACCATCGACTACGCCCGTGAGGTCGTCGACGAGGCGGTGAAAGCGTTCGAAGAAGAGAAGGCCGATCGCGTCTACCTGATCTACAACAAGTTCAGGAACGTCGTCGTCCAGGTTCCCCAGACGATTCAGCTTCTGCCGATCCAATCGGTCGCCACGCGGGACGAAGAATCCTCCCGGACCGATGAAGACGCCGTCGATTACGAATACGAACCGTCGCCCGAATCGGTGCTCGACGGGGTTATCACCTTGTATGTCGAAAACCAGATATTTCAGGGGCTGCTCGAATCGGCCGCCTCGGAGAACGGCGCACGGATGACCGCCATGGACTCGGCCACCAGAAACGCCAAAGAAATGATCGAAGCCCTCACCCTCTCCTACAACAAGGCCCGTCAGGCCGCCATCACCACCGAGCTCACCGAAGTGGTCTCCGGCGCCGACGCCCTTGAAGGATAGAGTGATCGACAACGTATCGAACCGACGAACCGCATAGAAAGCCGGAGGTTTTTACCAGCATGACCACAGCGATTGAGGCCACGGGGGCCACGGGACGGATCAAGCAGGTCATCGGACCTGTCATCGACGCGGAGTTTCCTCCGGGTCAACTGCCGAGAATCTACAACGCCGTCTACGCCACCCGCGAAGACGGCTCGCGGCTGATCTTCGAGGTCGCCCAACACCTGGGCGAGAACACGGTCCGGGCCGTCGCCATGGAATCGACCGACGGCCTCGTCCGCGGCATGTCGATCGTCGATACCGGCGAAGCGATCACCACCCCGGTCGGCAAAGAAGTCTTGGGCCGGATCCTCAACGTCATCGGCGAGCCGGTCGACGAAGCCGGCGTCATCGCCGCCAAAGCCCGCTGGGGGATTCACCGGGAAGCGCCGTTGCTGGTCGATCAGTCGACCGAAGCGGTGCCGCTCGAAACCGGCATCAAGGTTATCGACCTTCTTGAACCGTACCTCAAGGGGGGCAAAACCGGCCTCTTCGGCGGCGCCGGCGTCGGCAAAACCGTTCTCATTCAGGAGCTGATCCGGAACATCGCTATGGAGCATGCCGGTTATTCCTGCTTCGCCGGTGTCGGCGAGCGGACCCGCGAGGGGAACGACCTCTACCACGAGATGAAAGAAGGGGGCGTTCTCGACAAAGTCGCCTTGGTCTTCGGCCAGATGACCGAACCCCCCGGCGCCCGTCTTCGGGTCGCCCTGACCGCGCTGACCCAGGCCGAGTATTTCCGCGACGTCGAAAACGCCGACGTTCTTCTTTTCGTCGACAACGTCTTCCGGTTCTCACAGGCCGGTTCCGAAGTCTCGGCCCTCTTGGGCCGGATGCCTTCGGCGGTCGGTTACCAGCCGACGCTGGCCACCGAAATGGGCGACCTGCAGGAGCGGATCACCTCGACCAAAACCGGCTCGATCACCTCGGTTCAGGCCGTCTACGTCCCGGCCGACGACTTGACCGACCCGGCGCCGGCCACCACCTTCGCCCACTTGGACGCCACCACCGTTCTGAACCGGCGGATCTCCGAGATGGGGATCTACCCGGCCGTCGATCCGCTCGACTCCTCGTCCCGGATTCTCGATCCGTTGATCATCGGCGCCGAGCACTACGAAACCGCCCGCGCCACGCAGGGCATTTTGCAGCGCTACAAAGAGCTGCAAGACATCATCGCCATTCTCGGCATGGAAGAACTCTCCGAAGCCGACAAACTGACCGTCGCACGCGCCCGGAAAGTGCAGCGGTTCTTGTCGCAGCCCTTCTTCGTCGCCGAGACCTTCACCGGCACCCCCGGTCGCTATGTGCCGATCAAAGAGACCGTCGCCTCGTTCAAGAAAGTCATCTCCGGCGAATGCGACGAGCTGCCGGAACAGGCCTTCTATATGGTCGGCGGGATCGAAGAGGCCTACGAGAAGTTCGAAAAGATGAAAAAGAAAGACTCCTAAGCCATGGCTGAAACGACCGACAGCGGCGAAATATCGCTCCAGATCGTCACCCCTACCGGCTCCGTGGCCGAAACCACCGTCGAGCTGGTTTCGCTCCCCGGCGCCGAAGGGGAATTCGGCGTTCTGCCGGGGCATAGCCCGTTTTTCACCCAACTGCGCCCCGGTCTCATCCGGTTCGAAGAGGGGGGGATGCCCCGCGCCTACGCCGTGTCGGGGGGATATGTCGAAGTGCACCAGACCGGTGTCAACGTGTTGGCCCGGACCTGCGAAACGAAAGACGCCGTCGATATCGACCGGGCCACCAAAGCTCGTGACGACGCCGCTACCCGGCTCGAGGCGATGAGCCTCGACGACGCGACCCGTCCCGAAGCGGAACATGAGTTGAACCGGGCCGAGGCGCGGTTGGCTCTCGCCCGTGGAGAAGGTTACGATCATTAAGCGATCGTCGAAACGATCAGGCGCCCCCGAGCCTTCCGGCTTGGGGGTTTTTATTTTACGGCGACTTCACCGAACGATGCCGGACGTGAAAATGCCCCCGGAATGGAAACCAGAACGACTGCCGGGGGTGCGAAGACCGCGGCTTTTTGCGATTACGGTAGGCTGAATAGCGGAGTCTCTACGTGTCCACCTTCACCGATCCAGTCCAGAGCGTGCGAAGAACGCGGCTTTTTGTGATCACGGCAGGCAAATAAAAAGAGCCGCCTACGCCTAGGCGGCTCTTTTGTGGAGAGAGGTGTTATCCCCTATCCGAATGGTGAGAACGGGAGCGACTTGCCAAGGGAGGAAAGAAGTCCCAAACCCAAAACCTTCGGGCGGTCACGATCCATGTGAAGCCAACCCTAATACGTGGTTCCCGTAATAACGGTCAGGCGAACCCTTTGTTGCTGCTCCGCAAGAGACCGGTCAGACGGTCGGCCATCGAATAGGCCTCGTCGAGATCGGTCACCTCTTTTATTCGATGAAACGCCTCGCTGATCAACCCTTGTCGATGGCTGACAAGCCGAGTCATATAAGGGTTTTGCATCCGGTGATATTCGAGGCAAAGACGTTCGATGTTCGACAGGACGACGTTAAAATCAGAATCTTGCAATGACGCCATAATACCGCTCCTTGCGCAAGGCCCCTTTGGTGGAACCGTCCGACAATCCTTGTCAGCTTATGATTTCTTTTCGGATCGACCGACGAAATGCTTGAGCGTTTTTTTGCGACGGCGCCAAAAAGGGGGAGTGGATTTAAAACGACGCCGAATGATACTCTGGACGAAACCGAGCGAAAGAATTGATATATGACCCGAGAAGCGATACTCCCCTTCGCCATCAAGCGAGAGGGAGAAGCCGACGAGCGGTGCGAAATCGTCGCTCATCCGGTGGGGAGAGGGGCCTTCGCCGATCTCCTCGGATCGTTGGCCGAAGAAGGGAGACGTCACGAAGCCGGATTCCGTCGTATCCTTGGCGTTTTGGATACCACACCGTCATGAACGACCGGCCCAACGCCGCCATTCTTCGGATCACCGCCCCCGACCGGAAAGGGATCGTCCACGCCGTCACCCGGTTCCTCGACGAGAACGGCGGCAACGTATTGGAGCTGGAACAGTTCGTCGATCAAGAGGTCGACACCTTTTTCATGCGGGTCGTCTGGGACATGGCGCAATTCGCCATCCCCTTGGCGGCGTTCGGCGAAACGTTCGCGTCCGTCGCCGCACCGTTGAAGATGACCTTTCAGATCAGCGCCGCCAACGAACGGGATCGGCTGGCGTTATTCGTTTCAAAAGAACCGCATTGTCTCGCCGAAGCGTTGGTGCAGTGGCGCTTGGGGTCATTACCTTTCGACATTCCGCTGGTCATCGGCAACCAACCCCACGCCCGGGATCTGGCCGAGAAATTCGGCGTCCCCTTCTTTCACATTCCGTTTGACGAGAGAGGGGAAGTGGAATTGCGGCAGCGAGAATTACTGCGGGAATATCGGATCGATTGCATCGGTCTTGCCCGCTACATGCGCATACTTTCGCCAGAATTCGTCGCCGAGTGGAGCGATCGCATCGTCAACGTACACCATTCGTTCCTCCCCGCCTTCGCCGGAGCCGACCCCTATGGGCAAGCGTACCAACGCGGGGTGAAGATCATCGGCGCCACCGCCCACTTTGTCACCGCCGACCTCGACGCCGGACCGATCATCGCACAGGAAGTTCGTCCTGTCGATCACAGCCACTCCACCCCGATGTTGCGAGAAATCGGACGCGAGACTGAACGATCGGTTTTTTACACGGCCTTGCGGAAATTCGCCGAACGGAAGATCGTCCGGTATGGCGCCCGAACCGTAATATTCAAGTAGCGGCGCTCCCCGCGGACGAAGTCCGCACGACTTCTTCGAGAGACGCTTCGCCGGTAGAAGACCGTCGAATAGCTTATGCATGCCGCCAAGGTATACCCACCCCTCAGCCACTCTTATGGTATTTTCTTCCCTCGCGCGCATGAACCGGGCGAACAGTTTGCGGCTCGGTTCGTCGGTCGGATAGAGCGCTTCCGGGTGCCACTGGACCCCCACCACCCAGCTCCCCGAAGGAGGGGTAAGGGAGATCGCCTCGATCAACCCGTCAGGAGAGCGACCCTCCACTGCTACCCCCTCGCCGACCGATTTCACCGACTGGTGATGCGTCGAATTCACCTTCAGCGTTTTCTTGCCGGTGATCTTCGCCAAGAGAGAATCGGGCGAGAGACGGACAGTGTGGCTCGATTGCGACGGCGGTATCGGGCTTTGTGAATGGCGTATCGCCGTCGGCTCTTGCGTCGGCACATCTTGGTAGAGCGTCCCCTTATGAGCGACCGCAATCACCTGATGCCCCCCGCAGACACCCAGAACCGGCATCCCCCGTTCGATCGCTCCCCGATAGAGAGCGAACTCCATCGCCGTCCGATCGGGTTTCGGCGCCGCGCATTGGGGGAGTCGCTCATCGCCGTAGCGCGACGGTTCGATATCGAAGTCGCCACCGGAGATGAGAAGCCCGTCGATCATGTCGAGATAGCGATCCGTCCCCTTTGATCCCTCGAGAATCGGGAGCATCAACGGGATACCCCCGGCCGTGGTCACCGCGTTGACGTAATTTCGTTTCAGCCAAAAATAGGGCGTCGTTGGAGTGTCGCCGACGGCGTCAAGCTCGTCCCCCCCCGTATCGACCGTGATACCAATCACCGGTTTCATAAGAAGCCGCTCCTCATCATCGGGTGAAAACGCCATGATACCGTGAACCGAGGGCGGAAGGCATGAGGTATACTTTTCCCATGATAACCGATATTCCGCACCTCCCGTCGCTCCTCGGCGTTCTCGCCTTTGCGGTACTTTTCGTTTCGCTCATGCGGCTCGGCGGACGAATCGACCGCGTTGAGCGACTCGACGAACGACTCGACGAAAGCGAAGAAAGGCTCCGCAGCGAACTGTCGCTCACCCGGCAAGAATCGGCCGCGCAGGTGCAACGGATCACCGACGCGTTGCTGGCCCGGCTCGACTCCCACGCCGGCCGGAGCGACGCGCGGCTCGGCGAGATACGAACCGCCGTCGGCCAGACCTTGCACGAAACCCTCGGCAAACGGCTCGACTCGTCGTTCGGCCAAGTCGCCCAACGGCTGGAAGGATTGCAACGGGGATTACAGGAGGTCAACCATCTCTCGACCTCCGTGGGGGATTTGAAAAAGATTCTCGGCGGCGTCAAGACCCGTGGCGGGTGGGGCGAGGTGCAGTTATCGATGTTGCTCGAAGATATGATGGCGGCGAGCCAGTACGAAGCCAACGTCGCCGTGCGGGAAGGAAGCCGCGAAAGGGTCGAGTTCGCCCTGCTCCTTCCCGGCGACGACGACGGGCCATTGCGGTTGGCCATCGACGCCAAGTTCCCGGTGGAGGACTTTACGCGGCTCGTCGACGCTCGCGACGCCGGGGACAGCGACGCCCTCATGGACGCCAAACGGGCGTTAGCCAAGGCGATCAAGGAACAGGGGAAATCGATTTCCGAGAAATATATCAACCCCCCCGTCACCGTCGACTTCGCCGTCATGTACCTTCCGTCGGAAGGGCTCTACGCCGAAGTCTTGTCGTTGCCCGGCGTCTTCGAGCAAATACAGCGCGACCTGCGGGTCATCATCGCCGGACCGGTGACCTTGACCGCTTTGCTGTCGAGCTTGCAGGTCGGGTTCAAGACGCTGGCCGTGCGAGAGTCGGCAGGAGAAGTCGCCCGGCTCCTCCACGAGATTCGTGGCGAGTGGGAAAAGTACACCGGCGCCGTGGAGGATGTGCGAAAGAAAGTCGACGAAACCTACGGCAAGATCGAAGCGTTGGAGACCCGGACGAGAGTGATGGGGAAGAAGTTACGCGACGTCGAAAAACTTTCGTCAGGGGAAGAGGATGTCTGACCTTTGAGACGTCTCCACAAAAAAGGCCCCCCGCGTCGGCGAGGGGCCTTCGTCGTGAACGGTGTCAGTCAGGCTTCCGCAAAATCTTAACGACGCCGGTCTTCTCCCCTTCGATACGAAGCTGCTTGATGTAGGCGGCGTAGACGCGAGCCTGCTTGTTGGCCAGCAGCTCTTTTTTTAAACCGGGGAGAGCGTCGGCAAAAGCGTCGCTGTCGAGAGGCTCACGCGACGAAACGGTGTAGACCAGATAGTCGTCCCGGCTCGGTGCGGTGCGGGCTTCGAACTCGGCCAGATCGAAAGCTTCCGGCGTCATCCCATCGTCGGTGGCGCCGCCGGCGGAGAGGTCGCGCCGGGTAAAGGGCGCCGTAACAGCCACCGGGAGCCCTTTGGCTTGGGCGGCGTCTTTCAGGTTGGCGCCTTCGTTTACCTCTTTTTCGAGAGCCGAGGCGATTCTCTCCGCCTCTTCGCGCCCCTTCTCGTTTTTGTAACGGGCGAGGACCAGGTTTTTGACCGTCTCCAACGGCGGGGTGCGAGGAGGCTCGATAGTATCGAGAAGAGCGATGGCGTAGCCGTCGGCGGTGTCGATGACCGGGCTTACCTGCTTCTCGGCGAGGGCGAAGACCGCCGACCGGGCCGCCTCGGGCATCTTCTCGCCGTTGGCGGTAGGCCCTGCGGTGAGGGTGTAGCTGTTGATCCGTACGGCCGGGTTCTGGTCGGTGACGGCGGCGAATTTCTCCGGCGTCACGGTTCCGGCGAGGCTCTGGACGAACTCTTTAGCCGAGAGGCGCCCTTTGGCCGCCTGGACCTTTTTGGCCACGTCGTCCTTGGCTTCGTCGAAGCTGGGGGTGTGGGCGTCGTTGTGGGCTTCGACCTTCACGATGTGCCAGCCGAACTGGGTGCGAAACGGGGGTGAGACGACCCCCACCGGAGTGGAAAAGGCGACGGTCTCGAACTCGGGAACCATCATACCGCGCCCGAACTTTCCCAGGTCCCCCCCTTGCGGCGCCGAAGGGCCTTCGCTCAATTCTTTAGCCACCGCCTCGAACGACTCCCCTTTGTCGATGCGCGCGCGTGCGGCGTCGATCTTGGCTTTCCCGGCGGCGACGGCCGCCTCGTCGGCGTCGGCGGCCACCTGCATGAGGATATGCCGGGCGTGGACGGTCTCTTCGGCGGAGAAGGCGAACTGGTTCGACTCGAAATATTCTTTTATCTCGGCGTCGCTGACCGGGGCGGTGACGGCGTAGGCGTCGGCGTCGACGGTGAGAACCCTGAACGACCGTTTTTCCGGGACCTCGAAATCGGCGGCGTGCGACCGGTACCATGCGGTCAACTCCTCGTCGGTCGGGTCGATTTTGTCGGCCAACGGCTGGCTCGCCACCCGGGCGTAGGTGACGGTGATCGGCTGGTTCTGAAACTGGTACCAAGCGTAGGCTTCGGCGTCGGTGACCACGGCGGTCCGCTCGATGAGGGTGCGCAAGCGGCGGACGGTCATATCTTGGCGAACACGGGCTTCGAAGGTGGTGGGGGAGAGACCGTTCATCGAGAGAAGGTCGGTGTAGCGGCGCTGGTCGAAGGCGCCCTCTTTTTGAAAGTCGGGCATCGACATGACGACATCGGCCACTTCGGCGTCGGTGACGACGATCCCCGCCTTCTCGGCGGCCCGTTGCTGCAACGCGTCGTCGACGACGGAAGCCATGGCCATGGTTCCGATGCCGAACTGGGCCATCAGCGCCGGGTCAACCTCCCCGCCGAACTGTCCCCGCACCGCTTCGTCGACCTGCTTGAGCGCCTGCTGGTACTGGTTGTTGGTGATCTCGATGCCGTCGACGACGGCGACCACGTTGGGGCGCCCCGGCCCGAGGTCGCCCCAGAGCATGAAAGAGGCGCCGACGAAAGAGAGGGCGATCAGGAAGAACAGAATCTTGATGGCCAGACTGTTGGTGGCGTCACGAATCCAGGTAAGCATACGTTTGTAAGACTCTCTTGCAGGATGAAGGTTAGTCGATCAGTTGGTCGGCGTCGCCACGTCGTCGGCGGTGGGAGCGGGCGTCTCTTCCGCGTCGACGGTCGGCATGTCGAGCGGAATGTCGGGAACCGGGGTCAAGATCGGTTCCGGTGTCGTCGTCGGCGTCGGTTTCTTCGGCGCCCTTTCGCCGACCCCCATAGAGCGGAGGGTTTGGCCGGCGGTGACGGCTTCGTCGCTGTCGGGGTAGAGGGCGATCAGGTTCCGCAAACGGTCGATCCCCTCCGCGGTCCGTCCCAAAGCCAGCAGGGCCGTAGCGCTTCGTTCCAAGGCGGCGGCGGCGCGGGGACTTTGGGGATAGCGGCTGGCCATCAGATCGAACGCGTCGGCGGCGGGACCATATTGCTTCAGCGCGTAGCGGGACTCGCCGACCCAGTAGGCGGCGTTGTCGGCCAGGGTCGTGTTGGCGTAGCGGCTGACAAACCGGGAGAACCCTTCGTCGGCCTTGTAGTATTCACCGGCCAGGAAGAACTGGTAGGAGCGTTGGTACAACGTATCGGCGTCTTCGTCGCCGGTGAGAGCGGTCTCGCGCGTCGGCGCGTCACCCCGCATGGCGTCGACTTTTCGTTGATGGGTCCGGGGGGGGATCTCGTTTTTCTTCTCCATCAGGTCGATGAACGCCAGACTCTGCAACGAGAGATCGTAGAGTTGCCGCGACAGGGTGTCGAGCCGCAAGTCGGTGGCGGCCGAGCGTTCCAACACTTCGCTTCGGTAGACCTGGCTCATCTCGGCCAACGCCTTCTCCATCCGGTCAAGCCGTTCGGAGAGGCGTTGCGAGCGGGCGTTGAACTCTTCGATCTGTCCGGTCATGGTCAGGATGGAGTGGCGCAACGAGGCGAAATCGGCGGTCAGCTCCGCCTGCATCCGGGCGCCTTTCGACATGACCGCGACCCGCTCGTCGATCCGCGCGATCTGCCCCTGCATGACTTCCTGTTCCTGCGGCGACATGGAAGCGCATCCGGCGCCGCCAAAGGCGACGAGCGCAAGGGTCAGAAGCGCGACGGGACGTAAAGCCATAGGACAATCTCTTATCTATATATGGGAAACAGAAGCGTACAGGATAGCCGTTCCCCCGCCGATATTCAACCGGATGAGGAGGAAGAAGTTGTTGACGAGAGGGATGCGAAGTACCCCCGGAACGGAGATCAAATCTACTACCGGGGGTGCGAAGTACCCCGGTCGCGCCCGTCGCCTGCGACGCATAGTCGCAAAAACGCCCCGTCCGAAGACGGGGCGCAGTGGCGGCGGCCTAAAGTACTTACTGGGCGGTTACCAGGAAGTGGGCGCGCCGGTTTTTCGACCAAGCCGCTTCGGTGTGGCCCGGGTCGACCGGCAGCTCTTCACCGTAAGAGATCGTGTAAAGGCGTGACGACGCCACTCCGAGGGAGGCGAGGTAATCTTTCACCGCATTGGCGCGGCGTTCGCCGAGAGCCAAGTTGTACTCCTCGGTACCCCGCTCGTCGCAATGCCCTTCGATTTGGATTTGGGCGTTTTTGTTCGCCAACATCCACTCGGCGTTTTTCGCCAGCGCGTCGCGGGCGTCGGAGCGGATTTCCGATTTGTCGTAATCGAAATAGACATCGGTGAGCATCCCCGAAGCGGAGGTCAGATCCATCGGCGCCGAGCCGTCGGGGTTGTTGGCGCCGGCGGTGTTTTCGCCAACGGTATTTTCGCCGGCTTCCGCGGCGTCTTTCGCGCCATCGGACGTGCAGGCGCCGAGAGTGGTGAGACCGACCAGCGCGATAACGCCAACGAACGTACGGAAAAGCTTATTGTGTGTCAGGATCATTTGCTCCCTCTCCAGACCTACGGTTTCGTGGTATGTAGAAATACGCAAGCCGAAATATCTACATTCCGGTGCAATGTATCAGAAAGCCCTTGCATTTTCAAGGGAGAAACGTTCGATTTAACCAAAAGTTCACCTCGTCGCTTCCTCTTTCTTATCGATGTAGCTCGCTCTCCGGCGCTCCCCACGCCGGGGTGAATCCCCCACCGGGAAGGTTGGTCACCCGGGTCATGTTCGACCCGTTGACGTTCATCAAGTAGACCTGCCGTTTCCCCGTCCGGTTCGACATAAAGGAGATGTGCCGTCCGTTGGGAGAGAACGACGGGCTTTCGCTGTTCGCGCTTCCGCCGGTCAGTTGGATCGTTTCGCGGCGCCGGTCGTCGTCGATCCGGCGGGCGTCGATCATACCGACATTATACCGCCCCCCCTGAAGCGACGAGAAGGCGATCCAGTCGCCGGTGGCGGCCCACGACGGGGCGTCGTTCCAGCTCCCTTCGTAGGAGAGGCGGCGGGAGTTTTCGCCATTGGCCTCCATGACGTAGATCTGCGGCACGCCGGGGCGGTCGGAAGTGTAGGCGATATGCCGCCCATCGGGTGACCAGCAGGGCGCCGTCTCGATGGAGAGGGAGCGGGTCAGTTTTTTCAAGCCCGACCCGTCGATCCCGGCCACATAGATCTCCGAGTTTCCCCGGTAGGAAAGGGAGAAAACCACCTTCTTCCCGTCGGGAGAGAAGTCGCCGGTGGAGTTCAATCCCAGTTTCCGCGAGATCGGGTAGCGGGCGCCGGTGGCCATGTCGAGCCGGTAGAGGTCGGGATTCCGGTGGAGATAGGTGGTGAAGAGAACCTGGTTGTAGACCGGGTTCAGCGCCGGGAAGAGAACCAGCGTATTGTCGTGGGTGATCTGTTTTACCCCGGCCCCGTCGTAATCCATCATGAAAAGCTCTTTGCGCCCCTTCACCTTCGAGACGAACGCGATTCTGGTTCGGGCGACCCCCTCTTCGTTGACGATCCGTTTGAGGAAATCGTCGGAGAACATGTGAGCCATCTCGCGCAGTCGCCCCACGGCGCCGTTGTAGCGGCGGGAGTACGTCTTTTGGCCGTTTTGCACGTTGTAGACGTCGATCCAGACGGTCAGATTCCCCCGCGACTGGGCCTCCATGGTTCCCTTCACCAGAAAGTTCTGGGTCAGTGAACGCCAGGCGGCAAAGTCGATCGATTGGTTTTTTCGATCGATTTCGCTGGTGGCGGCCATTCGTTCGAGGTTCTCGTTGGGGGCGAAATGGCCGGAGAACTTCAGGTCGAAGGCGACGATCCGGGCGGCGGCGACGCCGAGCTTTTGCGGGTCGGCCCCTTTGGTCTCGAACGGGGGGATGGCGACGCCAATGGCTTTCGACTCTTTCCGGCTGATCCCCGATTCGTGGATGGCGTTCGGATCGGCGGCCCGCGCCACGGGGGAGGCGAGCAGGGTGGCGAGGGTGGCCACGATGACAAAAGGGGTTCGCATGAGACTCCTAACGCTGATTCTGTTCGTAATCGAAAGTGAACCTGATCCGCATCAAATCGGTCGGGTATTCGGAAGGAAGCGGCGGGAGAGCCAAGGTCCTGATAGCCTCCAACGCCGATTCGTCAAGGGCCGGGGCGCCGCTGGTTTTGTCGAGCCGAGGGTTGAGGACGCTCCCCCCCCGGTCGATGTCGAACCGGACCACCGGGTTGGCCCGTTTTCCGGTGATGTCGATGCCGAGGGTGATCCAGTTCTGCCGCACCTTGTCGTTGACGATCTGCATGTAGTAGCTGTAGGCGGTCTCCTCCCCCTGCACCATCGACGCGGCGCCCCCGGTGGGGGCGCTGGGGATCGGACGGCTGACCGGCGCGGCGGTCGGCAAGACCGGGGGGCGGATCGGGGAGGCCGGCTCCACCGGGCGAACGGGGGTGAGCGACTCCGCCGCTTCGACCTTCTCCGGTTTGGTCGGCTTCGGTTTTGTCACCGGCTTGGGAGCTTGGCTTTTGAGCGGTGTGATTTTTGGCGCCGCTTCGACCTTCTGCGGCTTGGTCGGGTTCGGTTGCGCCACCGGTTTCGGCGCCGGGGCCGGTTTTAACGGTTGCGACCGCTCTGCCTTCTTGGAAGGGTTCAAACTGATCAGCTCGACCTTGTAGCCGACCTTGACACTCTTTTCGTCGTCGGCCAGCCACGAGCCGACCATCACCGCCGAGAGGGCCACCGTGTGGGCCAGAGCGGAGAGGATGAGCGATCCGGCGAACTTCGCCCCGGTGTCGATGTCGCGGGTCCGGGGGGCGACCACCTGTTGGGTGCGGACGGCTCGACGCATCGGCCTTCGGCTCCTTTCGCCCTACCGTCCGCGGGCCGGGACTTCGGTGACCATGCCGAGCCGTTCGATCCCCGCCCGTTTGGCCATGGCCATTACCCGCATCACATGTTCGTAGTCGGCTTTGCGGTCGGCTTCGATGAAGATCTCCGAGCCGGGGTTTCTCGCCAGATCGCGGAAGGTCGCCTCCAGCTTTTTATCCGACAGGTCGAGCTCGTCGTGATAGCTGACGGCGCCGTTCTTACTGACCGTAAAGACCAGATCGCGTGTCACCTTCGACTGGCCGGTCTCCTCTTTCGGCAGGTCGATGTCGACCCCGCTTTTCATGAGGGGGGCCGTGACCATGAAGATGATTAGCAAGACCAACATAACATCGACGAAGGGGGTGACGTTGATCTCCGACATCATCGGCGACGACCGGCGGAACCGTTTTCCGATGCCGACCCCGTCGCCCCCTTGCAGACCTGCGCCCATGTCGATCCTCCTTTACGCCGACCGTTTGAGGTAGACCCGGTCGATAAGAGAGAGCATGTCCAGCGAGAAGTTATCGAGATCGGTCGCGGCGGTTTTGACCCGGTGGACGAAGTAGTTGTAGCCCATAACCGCCGGGATCGCCGCGAAAAGCCCGGCCGCCGTCGCGATAAGGGCCTCCGAGATGCCGGGGGCGACCACCGCCACGCTGGCCGCTCCGGTGGCGCCGATGGCGGCGAAGGCCTCCATGACCCCCCAGACCGTGCCGAACAGCCCGATGAACGGCGCCGTGCTGCCGGTGGTGCCGAGGAAAAAGAGCCACCGTTCCAGACGGGTCACCTCAATGGCGGTGGCCCGCTCCAACGAGCGGGAGATCGAGTCGAGCTTTTCGAGGAGGAGCTCCTCGTCCTCCCGCTCCACCCCTTGGGCCGTCACCCGGAACTGGGCCGCCAGCTCGATGTATCCGGCCAGAAAAACCCGCGCCATGGGGCAGGTCTTCATCCGCTTGGCCAGATTGTAGAGTTGTTCCAATTGAACGCCGCGACGATAGAACTGGTCGCGGAACTCGTTGGTCTCGCGGCGGACCGTACCGAAGAGCCGAATCTTATGGACCATGATCCCCCACGAAATGACCGAGAAGAGTATCAGAATCATCAGCACCGAAAGCCCCACCCATCCGGCATGGGAGATGATGTCGGTGATGGAGATGTGGGTTCGGGTCATTTCGACCTGTGCGGTCAGGAGAGGGGGGAGGATATTCGTAAGCATGAAAGTAGCTGTCGTCCCAAAAGCGTTGGCGCAGCGCCGACGAGGGAGCGTCCCCCGCAAGCTTCGACAAGTCTAAAGGGGAACGGGGATGCCGTCAATCGAGGGGGAGAGGGAAAGGAAAGTGTTCGCGGCGAGAGGAGGCCGCCGCACATCTTTTTGACGACGCTCTTTATTGCAACGAATCATTGCAATGATTTTAACGTGGAAGTTTGACTCCTCCGATGAAGTGGGGTTGGTGTTATGTCTATTTACGTTACATCTCACAAAAATACCAAACGAGGCGATCCATGTCGCCTCCTTGACAGACGCCCCGACGCTCCCCATAATTAGACGACCATGGAGACCAACGGCGAATGGGGCGTCAACGCCCACCTGTATCTGACCCTTCGCCCCCTCCTTGCGCCCCGCGCGCAATATATTCTTTAATACACCGACAGACCCCCGTTTTCACACATAACCGACCCCCGTCCGGCCATGCGCCCGATGGTGGCGTCGCCTATAGATGAAGGACTATCGACCATGACCGTAAAGAAAGCCGCCAGCGCCAAGAAGATCTCGGCGAAAAAGATAAAAGACCAGGTATTCATTTTCGACACCACCTTGCGCGACGGTGAACAGGCGCCCGGTTTCTCCATGACCATCGACGAGAAGCTGGCGTTGGCCCATCAACTGGCCAAGCTCAACGTCGATATCATCGAAGCCGGGTTCCCCCGGTCGTCGGTGGGCGATTTCGATTCGGTGAAACGGGTCGCCAAAGAGGTGACCGGCCCGATCATCGCCGGGTTGGCCCGTTCCGTCGACGCCGATATCGACGCCTGCGCCGAGGCGTTGGCCTCCGCCAAGCGGAAACGGATTCACACCTTCATCGGCACGTCGCAAAAGCATCTCGACATGATGCAGAAATCTCAGGCGCAAGCGTTGAAGATGGCGGTTAACGCCGTAACGCGGGCCAAAGCCGCCGTAAAAGATGTCGAGTTCTCCACCATGGACGCGTCGCGGACCGACCGGACGTTCTTGTACGACATCCTCGCCGCCACCATCGACGCCGGGGCCACCACCGTGAACATTCCCGACACCGTCGGCTATGCCATCCCCGGGGAGTTCGCCCGGTTGATCGGTGATATCCGGGCTAACGTGTCGAATATCGACAAAGCGATTATCTCGGTTCACTGCCACAACGACTTGGGGCTGGCCGTGGCGAACTCGTTGGCCGCCGTCGAAGCCGGCGCACGGCAGGTCGAATGCGCCGTCAACGGGATCGGCGAACGGGCCGGGAACGCGGCGTTGGAAGAGGTCGTTATGGCGATTCGGACCCGGAAGGATTACCTGAAAGTCGATACCGCTATCCAGACCAAAGAGATCGCCAAAACGAGCCGTCTGTTGGTGGCGGTCACCGGCGTGCCGATCCAGCCGAACAAAGCCATCGTCGGGGTCAACGCCTTCGCTCACGAATCGGGGATTCATCAGGACGGCGTCTTGAAGGAACGGACCACCTTCGAGATCATGTCGCCCGCCTCCATCGGGTTGAAGAAAAATACGTTGGTCATGGGGAAGCATTCCGGGCGCCACGCCTTCCGCAAGAAGTTAGAAGAGCTCGGCTTTGATTTGACCGACGACGCGGTAGAAGAGGCGTTTAACGCCTTTAAGGCGTTGGCCGATAAAAAGAAAGAGATCTTCGACGAAGATCTCGAAGCCATCGTCAACGAAGAGTTGGGGGAGAGCGCCGAGCCCCGCTGGGACTTGACCGTGGCCCAGACGATGTCGGGCGCCGGCGCCACGCCGACGGCTACCGTCACCCTCGCCATCGACGGGAAGCAACATACCGATTCGGCCACCGGCGACGGGCCGGTCGACGCCACGTTTAAAGCCATCGAACGGATCACCGGTATCGCCGGGCGGCTGGTGTCGTACAATATCCGTTCGGTCACCGTCGGCAAAGACGCCATGGGCGAAGCGACGGTCCGGGTGGCCTTGGGCGATCAGCTCTTCGCCGGCAAAGGGGTCTCCACCGATGTGGTGGAAGCTTCGGCGAAAGCGTGGCTCTCGGCCATCAACAAGCGTCATGAAGGGGAAAGCCCCCGGAAGGTCGCCAAGAAAAAGAAAAAAACGGCCCGTTCCCGATAGCGGGGGGCCGAAGAGGAGACCGCTATGAGCTGGTTCACGAAAGTCAAAACGCCCCTTTCCCGCATCACCGGGAAACGGGGGGTCCCCGAAGGGGTGTGGCAGAAATGCGCCTCCTGCAAGCAGATCGTCTATCACAACGAACTGGCGGCCAACCAGAAGGTCTGCCCCCAGTGCAACCATCACCATCGCCTCTCGGCCCGCGAGCGGCTGGCCACCCTCATCGACGAAGGGAGCTTCGTCGAAGCCGACGCGAACCTGATCACCGTCGATCCGCTCAAGTTCCGCGACCAGAAGAAGTACAAAGACCGGGTCGTCGCGTCGCAGAAAAAGACCGGCCTCAAAGACGCCGTTATCGCAGGGTCCGGGACGATGAACGGTGTGCCGGTGGAGATCGCCGCCCTCGATTTCGCCTTCCAGGGGGGGTCGATGGGCTCGGTGGTGGGGGAGAAACTGACCCGCACCATCGAACGGGGGATCGAGAACGGACGGGGCGTCGTCATCGTCAGCAGCTCCGGCGGCGCACGGATGCAGGAGGGGATACTCTCGCTGATGCAGATGGCCAAGACCAGTAGCGCCGTGGCGATGTTGGGGGAAGCCGGGTTGCCCTTTATCTCGGTGTTGGCCGATCCGGTCTCCGGCGGTGTCACCGCCAGTTACGCCATGTTAGGCGACGTTATCGTCGCCGAACCGGGCGCCCTTATCTGCTTCGCCGGAGCGCGGGTTATCGAGCAGACCATCAAAGAGACCTTGCCGGAAGGGTTTCAGCGGGCCGAGTTCCTGCTGGAACACGGTTTCGTCGACATGGTCGTTCACCGGCATCAACTCAAAGAGACCGTCGCTGGGTTGATCGCCTACATGACGAACGTCGCCGTCCCCCACGACGACGAGCCGGAACATCGCGAAGAAGAAGGGGCGGTGGAGGAGTGACCCTCCCCGCCGCGTCTGCGCCGGCCCGATGAGCGACAACTCCCCTCTCGGCTGGCTCGACACCCTCGCCGCGCGGGGGATCAAGCTTGGGCTGGAGACGATCACCGCCCTGTTGGCCCGGCTCGACAATCCCCACACCAAAGCGCCGACGATCATCGTCGGCGGGACCAACGGCAAAGGGACCACGGCGACGTTGGCTGCGTCGATCCTGACCGCGTCGGGAAAACGAGTCGGCCTTAGTCTCTCGCCGCACCTCGCCGATGTCCGGGAACGGATCGTGGTCGATGGCGCCATGATCGACGAGCCGACTTTCGCCGCGCTGGTTGATCGGGTCCGCGCCGCGACCGTCGCCGATCCGCCGTTACCGGTCACCTATTTCGAAGCGATCGCCGCCATGGCGTTTCTCCATTTCGCCGAAGAGAAGCTTGATGTGGCGGTGGTGGAGGTGGGGCTTGGCGGGCGGTTCGACGCCTTCAACGTGGTCGACCCGGCGGTGGCGATTATCTGCTCCGTCGGTCTCGATCATGTCGAAACTCTCGGCGGCTCGCTCAAGAACGTGGCGCTCGAAAAGCTCGGCATCGTCAAAGAAGGACGGCCGTTGGTCCATGGGGTGACCCGCCCCCGGCTACAGGCCCATTTCGAAACAACCTGCGCCGACCTGAACGCCCCCTGCTATCGAATCGGGCGGGAGTTCGACGTCCGGTATCGAAAGGGGGGCCTGACAGGGGAACGGTTCGACTACCGCGATCCGTCGTTGACCCTGTCGAACATCAAACTGCCGCTGGTGGGGCGACGCCAGTGCGATAACGGGGCGCTGGCTATCCGGGCGGCGCGGCTTTTCGACCCGACCATCGATGAGAAAACGATCCGGGCTGGCGTGTTAGCGGCGAAGATCGACGGGCGGTTCGAAATCGTGCGTGGTGAGCCGTTGGTGATTCTCGACGGCGCCCACAATGCGTTGGCGGTGTCGGAGCTGGCGCGGACGGTGGGGCGGCTCGTCGACCGTCCGGTGGCGCTGGTGTTCGGCGCGATGAAGGATAAGGACTATCCGAAAATGGTGGCGACCTTGGCGCCTCTTTGTCGGTCGATCACCTTCTATGCCCCTTCCATGGATCGGGCGTCGTCGTCGGCGGACCTGCGCGCCGCACTGCCGGAATCGTTCACCGGGCCGATCGCCGAGGCGACGTCGCCGGAAGAGGTGACCCGGATGGTCGACGACGCTCCTGCCGATACGGTCTGGCTGGTTTGCGGGTCGTTCTATCTGGTCGGGGCTCTCAGGGATCAGCTTCGCGCCTGACGGTCGGCCCACGCCTGGTAGAGGGGGGCGACTTTGTCGGCGACCCCCTCCATAGCGATCATCCGCACTTTCCGTTGACTCGGCGGCAGGGCGAGCTGGTCGAAGATATACCGGTCGTCGAAATCGATCCCGGCGGCGTCATCGACGGTCCCTGCGTAGTGAACCGTCTCGATCCCGGCCCAATAGATGGCGGCCAGACACATGGGGCACGGCTCGCCGGAGGCGTAGATGACAAGACCGGTCAGCTCGTGGGTCCGGAGTCGTTCCCCGGCAAGCCGAATCGCTTCGATCTCGGCGTGGGCGGTCGGGTCGTGGTTGACCAACACCCGGTTGTGAGCTTCGGCCACGACGTCGCCGTCCCGCACGATAACGGCGCCGAAAGGGTAGCCGGCGCCCTGTTCCATACCGGCCCGGGCCAGCTCAAGGGCTCGGTCGATATGGCGTCGATGTTCGTTCATATGGCTATTATAGCCAGTATCGGCGTATAATGAGGGCTGAGCTACGGCTCGTTGCGAAATCGGGGGCGTACCGGTTTCGACGGGAATGCCGCGGTTCATAGTTGCGCGTCGAGGAGGTCACGGATCCTCGTAAATCCCTGTGGCACAATGTTAGTCGCCAACGACTACAACTACGCTGTCGCCGCCTAACTAGCGGTCTGACAGTCGCTCGTCCACTTTAGTCTGCGGGGTGGGTTACGGGCGTCATGCACGCGGGCTAGCTGAAGGGAGTGGCCGACTGGCCCTGATGCGAAACAAAGGTCGGCTGGCTTTTCCGGCGCCTGTCGCGGGCAAACCGGGGAAGTAAGAAAAGGGTACAGCGACTACACGCGTAGATGCTATGGGTCAGGATTTTCGGACAGGGGTTCGACTCCCCTCGCCTCCACCACACCCGCATGGGTGTTCTCTGCCGCACGTTGTTGATGAAGAGTCGGCGCTCGATTGTAAGTTTTTTTGGGTAGTTTATGCATATACCTAGTTCTGAGATGTTGGAAGAGATGTTGGCAACGCCTCAATTTGTACGGTTCTGCTTTCCTTATCAAGACGGAAGCGAACGTCATCCAACCATTGTAATTAAAGCGCATTCTTTGACGCTCAAATACATCGCACAAGACGTACCTCTAAAGTTATTCTTCTTTATGACCAAAGATGGACATTGTATCTATGGCATTCATGTCAGAGATGACTTGGCTACTGGTTTTGTCATGTGGTCGCTACTCACAAAAGATGATGAAGTTATTGCAGTAAAAGACTTGGCAAAGCATGGTCGGTGTTCCATCTACCTTTTCAATGAAGCCTGCGTGAACTGCGCATGGACATCGGTGACGATAGATATTGGTGTCTCAATATTGGAATTTGTTGACGCAGCGCTTCTTGATAATGCGGACCCCGCAAAATATGCGGACGAGCTAAGCGTGGTTCATAAGCAAGTTGACAATGGTACTGGTAGCACGAAAACCCAAGCTGATATTAAGCCAACTGCAGGCTGGAAAGCTCTCCAAAGCCATTTCATTCTAAATGGTGTTCGCGTTTCAAGGCTTAATTTGCTTTCTGATAATGAAGGCAGTTATCAGGAGCAATTGGCACATACACTGCTTGGTGACCTGTCGCCACGGGGAGCGTATCCTAACCCCCAGAGGCACGAACCAAACGGAAACAGGGAATTCACTGATTTATTGCTTACACACGAATACGGAACCATCCTTTTAGAATCCAAGACGTTAAGCATACTCGAGCAACGCACAAAACTACCAGATAGAGCAAAACTTTTAAGAAATATTGATAAGTCGGCTGAAAAAGGGTTCAAACAATTAAAAGGGGCAGCGCGGAAGCTACGTGACAATGTGCCCGTATTTGATGAGCAGGGCAAAGTTATAGAATTGGAGCGTGAGCAGCCACCACATGCCATTATCTTAGTGCCTGAACTGGATCTGTTGGCGGAAAAGAACGAAAACTGGTTTGATCGTGTAGTAGAGTTTGCGCAGGAAACAGGCGGATTCCTGCATATACTGGATACGGTTCAGTTGTTCCAAATGATGCAAGCCGCTCGGATGATATCTGACGCGTCTCATTCTAGTACTCCAATGATGGCGTTCGACGCATACCTAATCGAACACTTCAAACTCACGGCGAATCATCGTTCTATTCACGTACGCATGCTTCTACAGTTACGAAAATAGTGCAGTAGCTTGACCGGTTAAGAGCCCCTCCTTCCATTGCCTATCGCTCACCGAAGGGCTATTCTGAAAGTCATCCATCCCCATCTCGCCAAGGGAGACCGTCATGTCCTTTCCCCTCCGCGCTGTTCTTCTCGCTTCCGTCTTTCTTCTCGTCGCGCCGAACGCCTATGCGAAGGAGTATCTCATCAAGTTCTCCCACGTCGTCTCCCCCAACAGTCCGAAAGGGAAAGCGGCCGATCTTTTCGCCACGACGGTGAATAAGCGGATGGCGGGTCGGGTGAAGGTGGAGGTCTTTCCCAGCTCCCAGCTTTATGACGACGATAAGGTTATCGAAGCGATGCGGCTGTCCGACTCGCCGACCACCGGTCTCATGGCGGCGCCGTCGTTGTCGAAGTTCGTCAAGTTCTCGAAGACTATTCAAGCCTTCGATCTCCCCTATCTCTTCGAGTCGGTGGAAGACGTCCACAAACTGGCCGACTCGCCGGTGGCCGAGAAAATGGTCGGGCCGCTGGCCAAGCGGGGGATCAAAGGGCTCGGCTTCTGGGACAACGGGATGAAGGTCTTCTCGATTCGCGGGGAATCGCCGTTGATCAACGTCCCGGGCGATTTTAAGGGGAAGAAGTTTCGGATTCAATCGTCAGCCGTCCACGAAGCGATGATCAAAGACTTGGGAGGCATTCCGCAGAAACTCCCCTTTAAAGAGGTCTACACCTCGCTGGCTCAAGGGGTGGTCGACGGGCAGGAGAATAGTTGGTCGAACATCTATTCCAAGAAGTTCTTCGAAGCTCAGGATTGGATCACCGTCTCGAATCATTCGTATCTCGGCTATCTCATCGTCGTCAGCGCCGAGTTCTGGGACGGGTTGCCGGGGGACGTTCGGGCCGAACTGACCGCGATTTTAAAGGAAGTCTCGGTCGAAGCGCAGAAGTTCGCCGCCGAAGACGCCCTCGTCGACCGGAAGAAAATCGAAGAGAGCGGCAAGGTGAAAATCGTCGACCTGACGCCGGAGCAGCGGGCTCAATGGAAAAAGGGGTGCGCCGGGGTCGAGAAGGAGTTCGCCCGCGAGATCGGGCAAGATTTGCTGAACGACATCCATACCCTACTCGGCAGATAGGGCGACGGTGGGGAGGTCATGAAAAAACTGTTGCTCAGGATTGAGCAGATCATCATCACCGTCGGGCTGGGCACCGCCACGTTGCTCGTCTTCGCCAATGTGGTCGCACGCTACCTGTTCGAGACCGGGTTCCCCTGGGTCTTGGAGACGGTGCAGTATCTCTTCGCGTGGGTCGTTCTCGTCGGCGCCGCTTACGGGGTGCGGGAGGGCGCCCATCTCGGCATCGACATCGCCGTCGAAAAACTCCCCCCCAAGGGGCAACGGATCGCGTCCATAGGGGCGGCGGCGCTCTCCCTTCTCTTTGTCGGATGGGTCTGGTGGCTCTCGGTCGGCTACACCATGAAGATCAAAAAGTGGGGCGATCTGACCATCGACCTACAGATACCGCAATGGATTCCGTACCTGGCCATCCCCTTCGGCCTCGGCCTGATGTTCCTTCACTTGACGGTGGTGACGTGGAAAATCGCCACAGGGGAGAAAGCCCGGGTGGCCGCATCGGAGGCTGACGCCCATCGGATTGAGGAGGTGGTCGGATGACCGCCGTTCTCCTCTTTGTCGGTCTCCTCGCCCTGTTGCTCCTCGGCGTCCCGATCGCCATCAGCTTGGGGCTCTCCAGCCTGATCTATCTGGCCACCGCCACCGACGTCGCCCCGGTGGTGGTGGCGCAGAAACTCTTCTCCACCATGGAGCACACCACCCTCCTCTCGATCCCTTTCTTTATTCTCTCGTCCCATTTCCTGACCACCGGCGGGGTCTCCGCCCGACTGGTCAACTTCGCCCGGGCGTTGATCGGCTGGTCGACCGGCGGTCTGGCCATGGCCGGGGTCGTCTCGTGTATGTTATTCGCCGCCATCTCCGGCTCGTCTCCCGCCACCGTGGTCGCCATCGGGTCGATCATGATCCCCGGCATGATCAAAGCCGGGTACGACCGAAAGTTCGCCGTCGGGGTCATCGCCACCTCCGGCAGTCTCGGCATACTTATCCCCCCGTCGATCCCGATGATCGTCTACGCCGACGCCGTGGAAGAGTCGGTCGGGAAGATGTTCATCGCCGGCATCTTGCCCGGCGCGTTGATGGGGGGGGTTCTTCTGTTCGCCACCTGGTTCGTCGCCAAACGAACCAACATGCCGAAAGAAGAGTGGCGAGGGTTCGGTCATTTGTGGAAGACGTTTCGGGCGGCGTTTTGGGGGCTCTTACTCATCGTTATCGTGGTGGGGGGCATCTACGTCGGCGCCTTCACCCCCACCGAAGCGGCCTCTGTGGCCGCCGTCTACTCCGCCTTCATCGCGCTGGTCATTCACCGCGACATGACCGTGCGCGACATTCCCAAGGTGATGCTGGCCGCCTCGAAAATGACCTCGGTCCTGATGTTCATCATCGCCTGCGCCATGATCTTCGCCCACACCCTCACCGAGGAGCGGATACCGCAACATCTGGCCGAAGCGGTTCTTTCGTCCGATCCCAGCCCCGCCTCGTTCCTGTTGGCGGTCAACGTCATCCTCTGGTTCGCCGGCGACTTCATGGAACCGTCGGCCATCTTGTTGATCTTGGCGCCCCTTTTTCACCCCATCGCCATCGAACTCGGTATCGATCCGATCCATCTCGGCATCGTCATGACCACCAACATGGAGGTCGGGATGATCACTCCCCCGGTCGGGTTGAACCTCTACGTCGCCGCCGGGCTGACCGGCATGAGTTTAGGGGACGTGACCAAGGCGGCGCTACCATGGATGGGAGTGTTGATCGCCGCGCTGGTGGTGATCACCTACGTCCCGTGGCTTTCTCTCTACCTCGTAGGGATACTCTTTTGACCATATACAATCGTCTATGGAAGCATACAGAGCTTCGCGGAAAATTCGCGCCGCTCCCTTTACCGATCCATGTCAAGGGACTATGATTTTCCAAGTCAAGGCAGGGGGCCGCCTTGGCGACGGTTCCATTCTTCGCCTTAGCGAATAACGCCCCGCAAACCGGTGGTCGAACGTGCAGGAGCATGCCCTGTCCGCTCATCTATCGGCGTTTGGGGTTTTGTCGGTTTCCATTAAGGAGGGGTTTTATGAAACGAAGGGGTTTGAAACAGACGGCCATCGCGCTCGTCGCCGCTCTTGCCATGACGTTCGGCGCAGCGCCGACCGCGACGGCAAAGAAGGCGGAAGGTCACGACTATGTGATTTCGATCAACTACGAACTGGGGATGCACTGCACCGGGTTCGACTTCTCGTACTGCTGCGTACTGCCGCCGTACAACTCGATCTTGACGCAGATCGTCAAGAACGGGAAGTTCAGCAAAGACGGAAAGCCGACCCTCTTGGGCGCCGATCCGAAAGACCCGACCATCGTCGTCGACGGCGACAAACGGTTCAAGCTGTTCTACGAGCATATCGACAACAGCTACTCCGAAGGCAACAAAATGGCCTACTGGAACGTCCCGTACGACATGGACGGCGACGGCAATCCTTACGGTCCCAACGAATCGGTGGCCAACGCCTACTTCGACCACCTCTACATCTACGCCGACCTCGAAGGCTCCAACCCGGATGGAACCTCCGCCGACGCCAAGAAACTGCATGTCGGCCGCGACCTTCCGATCCCGATCGACGCCGGCCCCGCCGGTCAGCCGGTTTCGGGGGGGTATCTCCGCTACTCGGGGGAAAAAGGGACCGTCGTCTACACCAAGTCGCCGGTTCTCGACAACACCCCGATCATGCTGACCAACCCAGGCATCTGGGAAGCCTTGGGCTTACCGTTAACTCCTTTCCTCGACTCTGAAATGACGAAGGGGATTCTGAAAGTCGAAGAGACCGACATTCAACCGTTCCAGCAGGGGCGGGTCACCTTGGTCGACGCCGACTCGGGGAAAGCGGTCATCGACTCGACCACCGGCAAGCCGGTTTCGTATGTCGGCACCAACCCGATCGACGTCCCCAACTGTTTCAACTGCCATGCCAACGAAAACGCCAACGGCGCCAAGTTCAACAAGTACAAAGGCGAAATGGCCTATTGGAAATCGGTCGGTTCGTCCGACTGGTTCTCTGCCTTGAAAGCGACCGCGATTTCCATCATGGAGATCCACGACAGCAAACACGGCACCGACTTCTTGGCTAACTACAACCCGAAAGCCACCTCCAACCGGCTCGGTCGGGGGGCGGTTCTCTGCCAGAAATGTCATGCCGACAACGTCATCGGCGTGCTTCAGTCCAAGACCAAGGGGGACGTGGTCAAAGGCGCCAAAGACGGCAAGAAAGTTCTGCCGCCGTTGACGCAAGCCATTCACTCGGCTCACCAGAAGATGCGCCCGATGCCTGACAGCAAAGGACGCACCGGTTCCTGCCAAGGGTGCCACCCGGCCCACCGGCAGAACCGCTCCATGGAGGGCTACCCGATCACCGCAGACGGCAAGAACGCCTACGCCGACTCCGACAACCGGGACGCCAAAGGGGGCTGCTTCGTCGGCCGCGACGTCCACTCCAACCCGAAAGCCGACAAGGCCCTTAAAACCGACAAGCACCTGAACGCCATCGGAACCTACCTCGCCGACAACGTCGTGAAGGAAGACGGGAAGTACAAAGGTCTCTGGTGCACCAACTGTCACAACCAGCTGACCCGCGAGCTGTATCAGCGAGATAATCTGGAGAACGCCTTCGCCCTGACCGGCGAGACCATTCGGAACAAATCGCTCGACCAGATCGCCGAAGCTATCGGCGTCGACCGGGCGATCCTGATCTCCCGCTACATCGACCCGAAAGTGCCGATGGAAGGGGAGGACAAAGACTCCGGCGTGATCCTGACCTGGGCCGAAGACCGGATGGTCCCCGACATCGCCGTCATCGCCGTGAAAGACGGCGGGCCGGTGGTCAGCAAGGACGTAGACGGCGACGTCTCGGTCTCGATCCTCTCCGCCAACCCGGCCGTCAAGGTTGAGGGAGGCATGGCCGTTCCCTACAGCGCCGCCACCCACGGGCGGGACTACTGGCTCTCCCCGGGCGAGCCCCACTGCGCCGACTGCCACGCCGCTCCGTACGGCGAAGGGCAAGGGGGGGTCGCTTTCCCGATCAACCAGCCGGGCAAGCCGTCTCTCATGCGCTACTCCAAAGGGCATGCGGGGCTGACCTGCCAGACCTGCCACGAGTCGATTCACGGGCTTTATCCCGTCACCGACAAGGTTGACCTGACCTCCTACAATCAGGCCGCTTCCATGAACCCCGACGGGGATCACGGTCCGGTCAAATGCGTGGCGTGTCACGAAGTCAACAAAGGCGGGGTGCCGACCGTCGCCGAGAAACGTCTCTACAAAGGGAAGAAACTCGGCGACGATTACAACTTGGCCGTTACCTACATGCACTCCATCGGGGTGGATAAAGGTGGCGCCAATCCCGGCGGCAAATAAGCCAACCGGGTAACGTTTTCATTCGGCCGGAGGGGGCTTTCCTCTCCGGCCGCTTTTTTCCCACACGTCGAAAAACTATCTGCGTTGGCGCTACGGTGTCGGAAGCGGGCTCGCAATGCCCATGTGCGATCGTGTACACTCCGCTTGTGCGCCTGCCTCGAAAACGTTTTTCGAAGCGTGGGGGATGTATGATCGCCCTGCCGCGGGCAAAAAGACCAAGCGAACAATGAAACGAATAAAACGATCACTTCTTCTCGCCACGGTATGCGGCGCCCTTATGACGCCGGTCGCCCGCGCCGAGACCCCGCTGGTAAAAGTTTTCGACCGGATCATCACCAAAGAAGAGTTGAACCGAACTCTCGGTTCGTTGCCGGTCAACGATCCGACCGCCATCGACGATCCGTTGGGGAAAAACCCCTATGCCAAAGAGATCCTCTCGAACATGATCGACGCCGAGTTGCTCTGGCGGGAAGCGGTCGATCAGGGGATCACCCGGTCGAAAGAGTATAAAGAGGGGGTCGACGCCGTGGAGCGGGCGACCCTCGCCGATCTCTACCGGCGAAAACTCTACGCCGAAAAGGCCGCCATCCCCGACGACCGGGTCGACGCCTACGCCGACGCCTCCGGCATGGAGTGGGAAGCGGCCAAGGCGGTATTAGTGTCCGAGAAACGGAAGCAGGTCATACAAGACGAAAGCATCGCCCTGTTCGACGCCTACAAAGTCCGCTTCGCGCCGACGCTGGCCGAAAAAGAGGTGGCCGACCTGAAAGACGCCGACCGGCTGGTGACCTCCACCGTGTTCACCCTCGACTATGGCGACGTCCGGGGGCCCTTCTCCCGATTCGGTTCGTCTAAAAAAGACCTCCTCGAATTTATCGTCGACGCCACCGAAGAACGGCTCTTCGCCGCGCAAGCGCGGAAGATCGGTCTCGACAAAGACCGGATATTCGTCGCCCAATCCAAAGAGATTCAGCGGACCCAAGCGGTCGGGATGATGCGATCCGCGCTCGCTCGTCGTTTGGCCCCCGCCGACGCCGACGTGACCCGCTATATCGACCGGACCGGCTATCTGAAAAACGAACCCCGCACCTTGTCGGCGTTGCTGATCGTGGTCGAGAGCGAGAAGGAAGCCAACGAGCTTCGGCGTCGCGCGCTGGCCGGAGAGAGTTTTTACGATCTGGCCATGGAGCGTTCCATCGCCCCCTTCGCAAAAGAAAAAGCGGGCCGGATCGGCGCCATGGTCATCGGGCGGGGGCCTTTCAGCGATCTCGACCGGGCTCTCTTGGTGACGAAGCCGGGAGACATCACCCCGCCGTTGCAAGGTGAGCGGGGTTGGTCGATCTTCAAGGTGCTGGAAATCACCCCCGCCAAACCGCGCGACCCGGCCGAAGCGAAAAAGATCGCCACCCGGTTGTTGACCGACGCCGGTATCGAGAGCCATCTCAAGACGTTGCGGAGCCGGGCCGATATGACCTTCTACCCGGCGAAAGGGGAAGCCCCCAACCCGGCGTAATACCGTGGCGAAAAAAAAGGGGGGGGGCGAGCTTACCCCCCCCCGGCCCGACTCGTTCGACGGTGAGCCGGAAGGTCTGGTACGATAGGTCACCTACACTTCATCACAAGGGGAAGGCCATGCGGCGTTTTTCGATTCTCATCACCTTGGCCGCCATCCTCGTGGCGCCGCTGGCCCAAGCCGCCAGCTACACCGTCGATCCCTCCCGTCTCGCGATCCGGTGGATCGCGTACAAAACCCCGGCCAAAGCCCCGGTGGGGGGGGGACGTTCAAGACGCTCACGCCGACCGGCGTCAACCGGGCCGAGAGCCTGGCCGCTCTTATGACCGGCGCGAAAGTGACCATCGACAGCATGTCGGTCGACACCGGCAATCCGGGGCGAGACGAAAGCCTGATGAAAGCCTTCTTCGGGCTCTTCGCCGGGGAGGGCGCCATCGAGGCGTCGATAGAGTCGCTCTTCGGCGACAACGAGAAGGGAACCTTGTCGTTGAGCGTCACCATGAACGGCGTCACGAAAAAAGTCCCCATGAGCTACGCCCTCGTCGAGGGGGTTTTTAAAGCCGAAGGGTATGTCGATCTTTTCGACTTCGCTTTGGGAGGGGCGTTGACCAGCCTGACCAAACAGTGCGCCACCATGCACCGGGACAAGACCTGGAACGACGTGATGATTAAGTTGATCGTGCCGGTCGCTAGGAAATGAGAGGGTGGTCGAGGGGCGAGTGACGTGCGTCTACTCCCCCAGTAGCTCGAGCAGACCCGGTTCGTCGATGATCGTCCGGTCGAGTTCCTTCGCCTTCTCGGCTTTGGCGCCCGGGTCGTCGCCGACCACCACATAGTCGGTCTTTTTCGTCACCGAGCTGGTTACCCGCCCCCCGGCCCGTTCGATCCGTTCCTTCGCCTCCATCCGCGACAAGGTCGGCAGCGTCCCGGTCAGCACGAAGGTCTTTCCGGCCAACGTCGTCGAGCGGGTGGCGCCGTCCCCTTCGGTAAAGTTCACCCCGGCGGCCCTCAGTTTCTCGATCACCGTAACGTTCACCGGTTGCGCGAAGAAGAGTCGGACCGACGCCGCCACCTTTTCCCCCACCTCCCGAACGTCGATCAGCCGAGGGAGATCGGCGGTCGGGGTGAAGAGCGGCCCTTGCGTCCCATCGGTCGTTTCGTCGGTCGTGGCCGCTTCGATGAGACGATCCATGGAGCCGTAGGCCGCCGCCAGCACCTGCCCCCCCCGTTGTCCCACGAACCGGATGCCGAGACCGTTGAGGAGCCGCGACAGGGGGCGCTCTTTGCTCGCTGCGATGGCCGCCACAATGTTGGCCGCCGACTTCTCCGCCAATCGTTCCAGCCCCGCCAGTCGGTCGGCGGTCAGGGTGTAGAGATCCCCCACGTCGCCGATCAGTTTCGTCGCCAGCAGTTGGTCGATCACCGCCGGTCCCACATGGTCGATATCCATGGCGTTGCGCGAAACGAAATGGCGGATTCGTTCCCGCGTCTGGGCCGGGCAGGCGGCGCCGGAACAACGGAGGACCACCTCCCCTTCCGGGCGGTCGACCGCCGCGCCGCAGACAGGGCAAGCGGTCGGCATGACGAACTCGGTCTCGGCGCCGGTTCGGTGTTCTTTCATCACCTCGGCCACCTGCGGGATGATCTCCCCCGCCTTTTCGATCTTTACCGTGTCGCCGATCCGGATATCCTTTCGGCGAATCTCGTCTTCGTTGTGCAACGTCGCCCGGGCCACCGTCGAGCCCGACAGCTCCACCGGATCGAGAAGCGCCACCGGGGTCAACGCCCCGCTTTTCCCCACCTGCACCACGATGTCGCGGATGATCGTCGTCGCCTGCTGCGCCGGATATTTATAGGCGATGGCCCATCGGGGGAACTTCGACGTGGCGCCCAGTTCCGTCTGCAACCGATACTCGTCAACCTTAATCACCAAGCCGTCGGTGTCGTAGCCGAGCCTTTCCTTCTCCCGCTCGAAGGTCGCCACCCGCTCGATCACCGCTTCGATTCCGTCGCACCGGGTCAACGCGCCGGTGGTGAACCCGAACCGGGCCAACAACGCCATGGCGCCGGCGTGTCCCGACACGCCGGGGATCGGGACGGGGCGTCCCGCCTGGTCGGTGGCGACGAGGGCGTAGGCCATGAAGGCCAGCTTCCGTTTGGCGGCGACGGACGAGTCGAGCTGGCGCAAGCTTCCGGCGGCGCAATTACGGGGATTGGCGAAGGTCGGCTCGTCGGCGGCGCTCCGCTCTTCGTTGATCGCCAGGAAGGTGGCCCGGCTCATATAGACTTCGCCCCGCACTTCGAACCGCTCCATCCCGGCGGGGGGGACGACGGTCAACGGGATCGACCGGATAGTGGTCAGATTGGCCGTCACCTCTTCGCCGGTCACCCCGTCGCCACGGGTGGCGCCGCGGACGAAGGCGCCCTTTTCGTAGACGAGCGATACGCCGAGTCCGTCGATTTTCGGCTCGGTCACGTAGGGCGCCCCGTCGCCGATTCCTTTGACCACCCGTTCGTGGAAATCGCGCAACTCGTCGGGTGAGAAGGCGTTGTCGAGCGAGAGCATTGGGATATGCCGATTGTGGGGGACCGACGGAAGATGGTCGGCCACCACGCCGCCGACCCGCCGCGACGGGGAGTCGCCGGTGATCAGATCGGGCCGTTCGGTTTCGAGCTCCACCAGCCGACGCATCATTCGGTCGAATTCGGCATCTGATACTTCCGGGGCGTCTTCAGCGTAATAGAGCTTCTCGTGGCGGATAAGTTCGGCCCGGAGGAGGTCGATCTCGTCTTTTATCGGATCGTGGCTCATGGCTTATCGCTCGTCGCCGGGTGGGGTCAGCTCGATGAGGCCGATGAAGGGCATGATCTCTTCGATCTGCTCGCGGGTCAGCCCTTCGGCCGGGTCGAGGGAGAGGCTTTCGATTTCGACGCTGCTGTAGTGGCCGTTCCAGCAGTGGAGCGAGTTGACCCGGTTTCCTTCCCAGTCGATGGTCTGGGAGAAATAAACCGGCGCCGCGCAATAGGCGCACCGCCCGTGGATAACGTCAAAACGAAGGGTGTTCCGTCCGTGCCGCTCTTTTCGTGCCATACTTTTAGAAGCGCTATGCCTGACCAATACGATGGGTGAAAGCGAGCAGTATAACATCGGGGAGAGGGTCAAAGGAGCGGTGTCGAACTACCCGATTATTACCCGCATTGGAATGCCGACTTCGGGGTACCATCGAGGGGGCGATTTTTCATTTACGGGCAAGGGATTGGGGTCATGTCTGACGCATCGACCAAAGAAGTTTCCATGCAATTGATCGATATCTCTGCCGCCAAGCCGGGAATGGTCTTTCTGCCCGACATGAGGCGACCTTTACCCGCACCCTTTAACGTCCGCAAGACCCTCACCGCCGCCGACATCACCTTCCTCATCGGCAAAGGGATCCCTCGAATCGGTGTCGACATGCCCGACCCGTTCGAAGACACCCTGTTCGACACCATGCTGTCCATCGGCGGCGGTGGACAGGAAGACGCCTTTCTGGAAGAGCAAGGGTTCACCGTCTCCATCAGCGACTTCGCCGAGGGACACGAGATTCCGGTCGACCTCTACTTGAAAGACCGGCAAGGGCGGATGCGCAAGCTGGTCGCCGCCGGGGTCGGCTATACCGAAGAGATGAAAGAGGTGATCGACGGGATCAACGTCGAAACCCTCATCGTCCCCGAAAGCCAGCGGCGCCGCTACGACCTTTACCATCACATCGTCGAACAGGAGCGAAAAGCTCATCAGGAGAGCTGTTTCGAGGGGAAGTACGAAGAACCCGAAGCGGTGGAGAAACACCACCACTTCATGGAGTCGTACTATCCGATTTCCCCGGTTTCTCTCGCCCCCGGCGCCAAACTCGACTTCGATCTGTTCGAAGGGAATGACGACGAGGTGGTTCAGCTTCTCCCGGCGGGGAAGATGGTGCATGAAGAGCATATCGACCGGTGGACCGTCGAGAACGTCAATCTGCTCATCGAGCGGGTGCGGATGGGGCATTTCGAAGAGTACCTGAAGACGGCGCAGAAACTGACCAAAAACCCCCGGACCAAAGCGACCCTCGTGCGGGAGAGCTCAAAGCTGATCGTCAGCGGTCTTGCCCATAATCCCCGCTCGGCGAAGCTTATGGGGGCGGCCAGCGAATCGGTGGAGGACATGACCCGTTCGGTCATGGAAAATCCCACCACTTTTTACGGCCTGATGAAGGTGAATAATCACGACTACTACACCTTCACCCATTCGGTGAACGTCTCTACGCTGACCTTGGCCTTGGCGATGGAGCTGGGGATGAAAAACAAAAAGGAGTTGGCCGACCTGGCGCTTGGGGCGTTGTTGCACGATATCGGCAAAGCGGCGGTCGATACCCGGCTGATCAACAAGCCGGGGAAGCTGACCGACGACGAGTTCGTCGCCGTCAAAGGGCATGTGATGCTCGGCTACGAGATGCTCAAAGGAAACCAGGGGATCTCGGAAGCGGCGTTCTATCCGTTGTTGCAGCACCACGAGAAATTGACCGGCAACGGTTATCCGAATAAGCTTCCGGCGGAGAAAATCCACCTCTTCGGTCGCATCGCTTCGATCATCGACGTCTACGACGCCTTGACGACGGAACGGTCGTACAAAAAGGCGATGACCCCCTTCGAGGCGTTGTCGCTGATCAGCCGGAACGAAGGAGACTTTGACCGGGCGGTCTTTGCGAAGTTGGTCGAGATGATCCACCGCCAAGAACTTTAGCGGCGCCGCTCCGACAGGCGCACGACTCCCACTCCCCATCAACAACACCCCTTACATCGGTTAAACTGGACCGATGAAAAACTACGCCGCTCTCGACAACGCCGCCACCTCGTTCCCGAAACCGGCCGCCGTCGCCAAGGCGATGCGGATGACCATGGAGCGAAACCCCGGCAACCCCGGTCGGGGGGGATCGCGGATGGCGATCAACGCCGCCCGGACCGTTTTCGAAGCCCGGACGGGGGTGGCCGAACTGTTGGGGTTGCCGAATGCCGAGCGGCTTGTCTTTACGAAAAACGCCACCGAAGGGATCAACTTCGCCCTTTTCGGTTTGATCCGTCCCGGCATGCGGGTGGGGCGTTCGAAGGTGGAACATAACGCCGTCGTCCGCCCTTTGGCTCGTCTGGGCGCCACGCAAGACGTCACCCTCGTCACCGTAGGGGGCGCCGACGGGTTGCCCGACCCGAGCGATATCCCCGACGACCTCGACCTCCTCGTCACCACCGCCGCAAGTAACGTTACCGGCGCTGTGGCTGATGTGGCAGGGTTGGCCGCAGTCTGTCGGGCCAAAGGGATTACGCTGGTCGTCGACGCCGCCCAGGCGGCAGGCGCCGTCCCGCTCGATTTCAGCGGCGCCCATGCCGTCGCCGCGTCGGGGCATAAGGGGCTGCTTGGCCCGCAAGGGACCGGTTTCGTCTGGTTCGCTTCCGATGTCGATCCGACGCCGACCCAGTTTGGCGGCACCGGCTCCGAATCGGAATCGAAAGAGATGCCCGGCTACTGGCCCGATCGGTTCGAAGCCGGGACCGTCAACACCCCCGGTCTCGCCGGGCTCGCCGCCGGTGTGGCCTGGATCAAGCGGCAAGGGATCGATGCCATCCGGGAGCAGGAGCTGGCCCACGCCCAAACGTTGATCGAAGCGTTGGGGAACGAGGAACGGGTCAAACTCTCTCTGCCGACCTCGGGCCGAACCGCTGTGATCAGCTTTACTATCGACGGCGTCGATCCGGGGCAAGCGGCGGTCGATTTCGACCGGCGTGGCGTCGCCGTACGGAGCGGGTTGCACTGCGCCCCCGACGCGCATCGGTTCGTCGGAACGTTCCCCGCAGGGACCGTTCGCGTCAGCCCCGGCCCGTTGACCAGGAAGCGTGACATCGAACGGTTCTGCCGGGCGTTGAAAAAGGTCGCCCGATGAGCGTTCCCGATACGCATATGATTGCGGTGTTTCTCTCGACCCACGAGACGTTACGGGCCGAGCGACATTTCAAAGAGCATCGGATTAAAGTGAAAGCGACGGTGAAACCGCGGGCCATCACCTCGAACTGTCAGATGGCGATCACCTTCGCCCCGGAAGATCGGGGGCGGATCGACGCAGTGGTGGCCGAAGAGGGATTGGACCTGACCGGTATCTATCGCAAAGAGTTTCACACCGGCGAATGGGTCGCGGTCCCATAACCCCCCCCTCCCGGCGTTTCGATCCGTAAACGCTGCCCCGGCGTCAGGGTGACGGTCGCATGCCCCGGCGCCGTCGTCTCGGCGCCGTCGGCGCCGATAATCGTGTTCCTCCCCAAGGCTCCCGCTGACCCTCCGGCCAAGCCGAAAGGCGCCTTCGTTCGCCGTTCGGTAAAGAGGGTCGCCTCTCCGTGGCGCACGAAGAGAAACTCTCGCACCACCCCGTCGCCTCCTCGATGGCGCCCATCGCCGCCGGTGTCGCGTCGCAACGAGAAGCGGGTCAGGCGAACGCCGGGGAAACGTCGTTCCAACACCTCCGGGTCGGTGATCCGGGTGTTGGTCATATGAACCTGCACGCCGCTGGCCCCGTCGGCCTCTGGCGTAGCGCCCGACCCTCCGGCGATGGTTTCGTAAAAAGAAGCGTCGTCGAAACTGACGGTGACGTTATTCATCGTCCCTTGCGACGCGCTCGCCAGACCGAGAGCCCCCAGAAGCGCATCGACGATCCGTTGGCTGGTCTCGACGTTCCCCCCCACCACCGCAGCCCCGGGGGGAGGGGAGAGGATCGAGTCGGGGGGGATGACGAGGGTCACCGGCGCCATGCAACCGTCGTTTAAGGGGATGTCGTCGTCGACCAACGACCGGACGACGTAGATGACCGCCGCCCGGACCACGGCGAAAGGGGCGTTCAGACTCATCGGATGTGCGGGGGCCGAGCCGGTGAAATCGACCTGCATCGTCGCCGTGTCCGGCGGATCGCCCCCGGCGGTTACGGTGACCGTCGCCACGATGGGGGAGCCGTCGTCCATGGCGTCTTCGAACCGACCGACGAAAGAAGGGTGGTTGACGAGGTGGGCGCCTGTTGGCGAAGGTCCATCCATCAACAATCTCGTGAGGGCCAGCCGGACCGCGTGGGCGGCGTTTTCACGAATTCGTCTCATATACTCTTTCACCCGTTCCTCCCCATGCTCATCGACGAGACGGGCAAGTTCGCCGACACCCCGGCGATTCGCGGCGATCTGCGCCGTCAGGTCGGAGAGTCGTTCCGGGATGTTTCGGGCGGGCCATGGACCGACGGTCAATGCGGCGACCACCTCGTCGCGCAGAAACCGCCCCCCGTCGACGATCAGGAGGTTGTCGAGGACGACGCCCTCCGCGGCCAAGGTCGTGGAGAAAGGGGAGAGCGAGCCGGGGTTCTTCCCGCCGATGTCGGCGTGATGCCCACGGGTCGCCACGAAGAAATCGGGCGCCGTTCGGTCGGGCGAGAGAAAGACCGGCGTGATGACCGTGACGTCGGGGAGATGCGATCCCCCTTTGGCCGGATGGTTCGTCACGAAAACGCGCCCGTCGACGAACGCCCCATCCTGTGCGGCGATGAGCCCTTTCACCGACTCCCCCATGGCGCCGAGATGAACCGGCACATGGGGGGCGTTGGCCACCAGTTCGCCATCGGGATCGAAGAGGGCGCAGGAGAAATCGAGCCGCTCTTTCATGTTGACCGAATGGGCCGTGTTGACCAACGTCTGTCCCATCTGGTCGGCCACGCTCATGAAGGCGTGGTTGAAGACCTCCAGCAGAATCGGGTCGGCGGTGGCGAGGTTGGTGGTGGGCGCTCCCTCGTCGATCAGGAGCAACGCCCCGTCGGGTTGCAAGGCGGCGACGAAACCGGGGGGGAGGAGGAGCGTCGTATGATCGTCGACCACCAACGCCGGGCCGGTCAGTTCGGTGTCGATGTTCCCCCACGCGATCACCGGTGTCTCCCATTCCCCTTCGGAGAAACGGACGCTTAGCGTCGCTCCCGGTTTGGCGTGACCGGTTCCGCGCGCCGTCGGGGTGGCGAAGGAACGACCTGCGTCGATCATCGCGTGTACCCGGACGTTGACGATCTCTATCGGGCTGTCGGGGGCGAACCCGAACCGGGCCATGAAAGCCGCTTTATATGCGCGCAACGTCGCCTCGTAGCCGACGTCGTCGATGGTCAGAAAACCGTCGGCTCCCACCGGGCGGAGGTCGAAGGAGCGGGTCACCGTCGCCGAGCCGCCGACCCGGTCGCCGACGAGTTGTTCGGCCAATGGGGCGGCGATCCGTTCTCCGATGGAGAGCGCCTCGGCGTAACCGACGTCGGTCATCGGCAGCAAGCAGGTCGCTTCGACGTCGGCGGTCTGATCTGCCATGCCGATGCCGTACGCCGAGAAGAGCCCGGCCAACGGATGGAGATAGACCCGCTTCATCCCCAACGTGCGAGCCAGGGAGCAGGCGTGCAGTCCCCCGGCGCCGCCGAAGGCGACCAGCGTGTGATTCCGCACGTCGTAGCCCCGCGCGATAGAGAGGGTGCGGATCGGGCGAGCCATGATCTCGTCGGCTATGCGCAAATAGCCGAGGGCGACTTCGGCAGGCGTTAACGTCGAACCGGTGGCGGCGTTGATGGTGTCGGTCCGTTGGGCGAAGAGCGTTTCGGTGGCCGCCGCGTCGAGCGGTTCGTTTTCGTTCGGCCCGAAAACCTGGGGAAAGGAGGCCGGATCGAGCCGCCCAAGGAGCAGGTTCGCATCGGTCACCGTCAGCGGCCCCCCCCGGCCGTAACAGGCAGGCCCCGGATCGGCCCCGGCGGACGCCGGACCGACGGTCATCCGGCGCCCGTCGAAAGCGAGGATCGACCCCCCTCCCGCCGCCACGGTTTCGACGGTCAACATCGACCCCATAAACGCCACCCCGGCCGTGGTCGTTTCGAAACTTCGCTCGAACATATCGGCGTAGCGGCAGACGTCGGTGGAGGTCCCTCCCATATCGAACCCGATGACCGGCCCGAGAGGCGCCTCTGTCGCTCGTCGCGCCGTCGCCACCACCCCCCCCGCCGGGCCGGAGAGAATAGCGTCTTTCCCGGTGAACCGGGTCGCCGCCGCAAGGCCGCCCGAGGACTGCATGAAATGAAGCGGAATGTCGCCGGTGTGTCGTCGCACCTGCGCGACGTAACGGGCGAGGATCGGCGAGAGATACGCGTCGACCAACGCCGTCCGCCCCCGCCCCACCGCACCGATCCGTTCGACACATTGATGGGAGAGAGAGACTTGGGTGAAACCGAGATCGTGGGCGATAGCGCCGATAGCCAACTCATGCGCCGGGTTGATCCATGCGTGAAGAGAAACGACGGCGAGAGCGTTGATCCCCGTGGCCCGAAGATCGGCAAGGCGGGCGCGAATCGTCGTTTCGTCAAGCGGAGTCGTTATGGCGCCATCGGCGTCGATCCGTTCCGTCGCTTCGATGACGGCGGTGTAGAGGAGCTTCGGTTTGCGGATGGCGAGATCGAAAAGACGAGGGCGGGCTTGTGTGCCGATGTCGAGCAGATCGGCGAACCCTTCGGTGATGACCAGCGCCGTCGGTTCCCCTTGCCGTTCGAGGAGAGCGTTGGTCGCCACCGTCGTCCCCATACGGATTTCGGCGATCCGGTCGGCGGGCAACGGCGCGTCGTCGGCCAGATCGAGAAGACGGCGTATCCCCGTGATCGCCGCATCGTCGTAGCGGGGCGAGCGGGAGAGCGTCTTCAGACGGCGGAGCGTTCCCGAAGGATCGACGGCGACGATATCGGTGAAGGTTCCCCCCCGATCAACGGCGAACTTCCACCGGTTACTCGCCATCGGTGCGTTCCTTGGTAGCTGTCATATCGCTCATCGGTTTCACCATAGATACCCTCCCCGGTCTCTCCGCCGACACCTGCGCTCGGCTCGATCTTCTGGAGGGGGGGCCGTCACGATCTTCGCGGTCAAGCATCGGGTTCCGCCTATTGTCGCAGATCGGAAGCGCGGTATTCCATTGTCTTTGGTGGGTGGGGCACGCTGACGACCGTCGGCTACGGCGACGTCCATCCGATCACGGTGTGTGTCGTCGGCCCTTGCATCCCCTCTCTTCCTGTGGCACTTAAGAGAGACGAAGTAGCGACCGGAGGAGCGCGATGAGTGACGAGAAGGGGACGGCGGCGCGGAGGTATCACGAGGCGAGTAAACACGCGCCTGACCGGTATGCGCCGGGGCCGGGGTTTATGGATTGGGATACGCAACCCGATCCGTTTCGTCGCTACGAGGGCGCCCCGCAAATATCCCTCCCCCTCGACGCGAACGATCAGGTGACGGCGCCCTTCGCCAAACTCTACGCAGGGACCGGGATCAACAGCGCCATGTTGACCCTTCGCTCGGTCTCGGCGTTGATGCGGCTCTCCCTCGGCATGGCGGCCTGGAAAGGGTTCGACGACGAGAACCGGTGGGGGTTGCGGTGCAATCCGTCGTCGGGAAATCTCCATCCGACCGAAGGGTATGTCGTCGTCGGCGACCTTCCCGGCCTCGACGGCGGAGTCTACCACTATCGCCCCAAAGAACATGCGCTCGAACGGCGGATGACCCCCAACGCCGAGTTTACGAAACGCTCCTTCGGTCGCCTCTTCGTCGCCCTCTCGTCGATCCATTGGCGGGAAGAGTGGAAATACGGGATGCGCGCTTTTCGCTATTGCCAACACGACATCGGCCACGCCGTCGCCGCCTTCTCCTACGCCGCCGCAGGCCTCGGGTGGCAAGCTCGGTTGGTGTCGAACGTAGGTGACTCCACGCTGACAAAATTGCTCGGCCTTAACCGTGACGCCGATTCCGACGGCGCCGAACGTGAGGTTCCCGACCTTCTGTTGCAGATCGAACCGGGGCGGGGTCATATCTCCAAAGTGACCGTCGAGATGGTCGACGCCCTCGCCGACGCCGCCGAAGCGGGGGAGTGGAGCGGCGCCGCGAACCGTCTCTCGATAAAACATCTCCATACCTGGCCCGCCGTGAACGAGGTGAGTGACGCCACCATAAAACCGGTGACCGACGAGAAGCCGTGGAACCCGATGCCCCCCAAAGCGCTCGCCGGGTCGTCGTGCGAAGCGTCCGCCGTCGATCTGATTATCGGTCGCCGGTCGGCCCAACGGTTCGATGGGCGGACGCCGTTGCCGGTCCGGTCGTTCTGGCGGTCGCTCGACATGACGTTGCCGCGACAAAATTTCATTCCGTTCCACGCTCTCCCGTGGCGTCCGTTCATCGATCTCGTTCTCTTCGTCCATAACGTCGACGGGGTCGAGCCGGGGATGTATGCTCTGGTTCGCGACGCCGAGGGGATCGACCAATTGAAAGGCGATCTCTCCCCGACGTTCGCGTGGGGATCGGTCGAAGGGGCGCCTTCACACCTCCCCCTCTATCGACTTGCCACCGGCGACTTGCGACGCGAAGCGATGACGGTTTCGTGCCGACAAGAGATCGCCGGGTTGTCGGCCTTCTCGCTTGGCATGGTCGCCCGGATGGAGGACGCTTTAGAGCAGGGGGCTTGGTGGTATCGGCGGCTCTTCTGGGAAGCCGGAATGATCGGCCAGGCCCTCTACCTTGAGGCCGAAGGGGAGGGGGTCCGAGGGACCGGCATCGGCTGTTTTCACGACGACGAGGTTCATAAGCTGTTGGGACTGGCCGTGGGGAAGCGGCAGTCGATCTATCATTTTACCGTTGGGACGCCGGTGGAAGATAGCCGATTACGGAGCGAGCCAGCCTATTCAGACCGATAGAAAGCTCATCCGCTTTCGCTGCGACGCACCTTAGTCTTATGAATAATCAGAGATTTTTTCTTAGTGGTATGTCTGTGGCGATAGACAGAGAACACATGGGGAATATGTGGGTAGGCATATTGATATTCTGACAACTGCGTGTAAAGTAGAGGGAGAATAACTGGAACGAGTGTAAAAATGGATAAGGGGCTGGCCCGGATGGCGATGGTCGGTTTCGTCCTCGTCGGCGCGTCGGCCTGCGATATGGCTCGTGACGCCAAAGCGGCTCTTCGCCCCCCCGCTTCTTCCAAAGTCACCTACAACGACGGCGACGAACGAAACGCCTACGCCTTCGGCAACGTCGCTCCCGAACGTATGGGGATCGTACAGCAGAACACCCGCGAACAACGGATGCGCTACTGTCGCCAGATGTTCGGGCTCGACGGCCAGCCCCCCACGGCGCCCGACTATCGGCCCGCTCCCGGCGATCTCTGTTACTCGGTCTGGCGGGATCAACACGTCACCCCCGAACTGGCCCGCTTCGCCAAATACTACAAAAAACCGACCGGCCGCTAACCGCCAACCCCCGGTCGGGCGATCAGCCAATCCATGACCGGTGTCGGCAAGATCCCGCGCAAGATGTGGAAAACCTTCGCCGGCGTCGTCACCGGATAGTGAGCTTTCGGGCGGTCGCTTTCCAAGGCGTCGATCAACGCCGCCACCACCGCATCCGGCCCCAACGTGAATCGGCTTGTCGCCCCCGGTTTCTCCAGACGCTCCCGCATCGTCTGGTACCGGTCGGCGTGGATCGACCCGGCTTCATCGACGTTGGCCTCGAATTGGGCGAGAGCGTTCTCCCGGAACCGGGAGATGATCGGCCCCGGTTCGATGAGCGAAACGGCGATACCGGTTCCCCGTAGCTCCAGCCGTAAGGTGTCGAAAAGCCCTTCTAACGCGAACTTGCTGGCGTTATAGACCCCACGCATCGGCATCGCCACCAGACCGAGGATCGACCCGTTCACCACGATCCGCCCCGCCCCTCGCCGCCGCATCGTCGGGAGGAGAAGCCGCGTCAGTTGAGCGGCGCCGAACACGTTGGCGGCGAACTGGGCCTCGACGGCGCGGCGGGGGACATCTTCCACGGCGCCGACCTGCCCATAGCCGCCGTTATGGAAAAGGGCGTCGACGACGCCACCGGTCGCTTCGAGGAACCGACTTGTCGCATGATCGACGCACGCCTCGTCGGCCAAATCGAGCCGAGCGCTTTCGAACCCTTCGCCGATCAATCGGTCGACGTCGGCCTGTCGTCGTGCGGTGGCGAAAACCCGGTAACCCCGTTCGCGCAAAGCGTGAGCGGCGGCGTAGCCGATGCCGGAGGAAGCGCCGGTGATGAGGATTGTTCTTTTCGTCATCGGCGAATAGTAGCAGTCTTGCGACTATTTTTCCCCTTTCCGTTTAGAAAATGCGTCCCCTCCTTCGTTGGCTCGTTCTCGACACGATCCTCGCGGACGGCAGGCCCAATGGCGGTCAATAAAAGTCTGCGCTCGACAGGGCCAGGAAGGTCGATAGCGATTCGGTCGCGCATTGGGCATACTGTCGCAATGGAACCGATCATCATCACCTGCCCCGCCAAGGTGAACCTCACCTTGCGGGTCGTCGGAAAACGGGCCGACGGCTACCACGAACTCGACTCGATCATGGCGCCGGTGACCCTCGCCGACCGGTTGACGGTAACGGCCAGTGACGACGCGAGCGTCGCATTTACCTGCGACGATGAGACTTTGACCGGCGACGATAATTTGGTGGTCAAAGCGGCCCACGCTATCCGGCAAGCCACCGGCGTCGCTAAAGGGGCCCGATCGCATCTCGAAAAACGGATACCGGTGGCGGCCGGATTAGGAGGGGGGAGTTCCGATGCCGCCGGGGCGTTAAAAGGATTGCTCCGCCTCTGGGACGTCACCATGAGCGACGCCGATCTTTTGCGCATCGCAACGTCGCTCGGCGCCGACGTCCCCTTTTTCCTCGATGGCCGTATCGCCCGGGCCGAAGGGGTCGGCGAACGACTGACCCGGCTCGCCAAAGCGCCGGTCTATCACCTGCTCTTGGTCAAACCCGACTTCGGGATAAGCGCCTTGGAGGCTTACAAAAAAGGCTCCTTCTCATTCGCCCCCGATGCCGATCAAGCCGGGACGGTAGGCGATATTCTCTCCGGCGACCCGATGCGATTGGCGAGGCGTATGGTCAACGATCTGGCGCCCGCGATGATGCGCGCCTATCCGCAATTGGCCCGGCTGCAAGAGGAGATCGCCACCAGCGACCCGCAACCGATCACCGTCATGATGAGCGGTAGCGGCCCGACCCTGATGGCGCTCTACGCCACGGCGGATAGGCGCCGGGAAGCGGAAGAGCGGTTGCAGGGGAAGGCGTCTTTCGTCAAAGGAGTGACGACGACATAGTCGGCGCCCGTCGCCGTCTTTATTTGTGAAGAGGTCGCTTGAGCTGTCGAGCGGGAGCCTGCGGAGAAGGCGGCGAAAGGAGAGAGCGTCGGCGCCCGTCGCCCCCCGCGTAGGGTTTAACCTTTATTTGTGAAGAGGTCGCTTGAGCTGTCGAGCGGGAGCCTACGGAGAAGGCGGCGAAAGGGGAGAGCGTCGGCGCCCGTCGCCCCCCGCGTAGGGTTTAACCTTTATTTGCGAAGAGGTCTCTTGAGCTGTCGAGCGGGAGCCTACGGAGAAGGCGGCGAAAGGAGAGAGCGTCGGCGCCCGTCGCCCCCCGCGTAGGGTTTAACCTTTATTTGTGAAGAGGTCGCTTGAGCTGTCGAGCGGGAGCCTACGGAGAAGGCGGCGAAAGGAGAGAGCGTCGGCGCCCGTCGCCCCCCGCGTAGGGTTTAACCTTTATTTGCGAAGAGGTCGCTTGAGCTGTCGAGCGGGAGCCTACGGAGAAGGCGGCGAAAGGAGAGAGCGTCGGCGCCCGTCGCCCCCCGCGTAGGGGGGGTTAATCCCCGAAGCCGACTTTCATCAGTTCCGACATCGTCGAAATTCCCTTTACCACTTTTCGCGCGGCGGTCTCTTTGAGTGGCGTCATCCCCTTGGCCAGCGCCGCTTTTCTGATCTCCTGCGACGACGCCCCGTCGCCGATGAGACGGCGGATACCGTCGTCGACTTCCATCACTTCGTAGACCACCGTTCGCCCCAAATAGCCGGTATTCCGGCACTGGTCGCATCCGGCCCCTTCACGCAGCGTAATCGAATCTTTCTTCACCTTCACCCCGAACTGGGCCATCCGAGCGCGGGACACCTCCACCGGTCGGGCGCAGTTGTCGCAGACGGTTCGGATGAGCCGTTGCGCCACCACCCCGATGATCGCCGCATTGATCTGGTACGGTTTCAGGCCGAGATCGAGCAGCCGGGTGATGGCCGACGAAGTGTCGTTGGTGTGCAACGTCGAGAGAACCAGGTGGCCGGTCAACGCCGCCTGGATGGCGTTCTCCGCCGTTTCATGATCCCGTATTTCACCCAGCATGATGATGTCGGGGTCTTGCCGCAAGATCGTCCGCAACGCCGAGGCGAAACCCATACCGATGGCCGGTTGCACCGCCACCTGATTGAACTCCTCCACGACCGTTTCGATAGGATCTTCGATGGTCACCACGTTCCGGTCGGGGGTGTTGATGATCGACAAAGCCGAATAAAGCGTCGTCGTTTTTCCCGACCCGGTGGGACCGGTTACCAAGACGATACCGTGAGGGCGGTTTAAGAACCGCTCGATTTTGATCAGGTCTTCGGAGAAGAAGCCGATGCTGTCGAGATCGCGCATAAGAGTCTCCGGTTGGAGCACCCGCATCACCAACTTTTCGCCGAAAGCGGTCGGCATAGTCGAAAGGCGAAGTTCCGCCGCCCCCTTATCCTCCCGCTCGATACGGATACGTCCGTCTTGCGGACGTCGTTTCTCGGCGATATTAAGGCGCCCGAGCATCTTGATGCGGGACGCGACCGCTTGATAGACCCCTTTGGGGATCTGATAGACGTCATGCAACAGACCGTCGATCCTGAAGCGGACCAGACACCATTCACGCTTCGGTTCCAGATGAATGTCGCTGGCTCGCAACTCGAAAGCGTAGTTGAAGAGATACTCGACCGCATTTTTGATCGGGGCGTCGTCGCTGCCGATCTGGTCGGGAGAGGTGATCCGGTTGAGCTGCTCCAGATTGCCAAGATCGATGGTCGGCCCCAACGGGCGCCCTTCGTCTCGCATGGAAGCGTCGATACCGAAGAACTCGTGGATGATCCGCTCGATCTCCGAAGGGGAAGCGACCACCAGAGTCAACTCCCGTTCCGTCGCCCGACGGACCCCTTCCAACGGCTCCCCCTGTTCCGGGTCGGCCACGGCGATCACCAGTTTCCCCTCCCTTTCATAGAGAGGGAGGATCAGATGCTTTAAGGCGTACGGTTTCGGGATGGTTCGGGCGACGACGGGGATATCGAGTTCTAAGGGATCGATCTTGAGATAGGGGATCTTCAAGACATCGGCCACGGTCTTGACGATATCTTCTTCGGTCAAGGGAGCGTTTCCTCCCGACCGGGTCAGTCCCATCCGGGCGATAAATCGGATGGCGTCACGGGCGCCCGACTCTCCCCGTTTGCCGGGGAACCGTTCGGCGGCCCGCTCTTCGATCAATGTGCGGCTCTCTTCCGGGAGCTTCCCGGCGGCCACCAGCTTTATCGCCAAGAGGGGAGGATCGGTAAAGAGACTCATCCGCCAATGGTAGCACGACCGGAGGGGTGTAGCGCTACGGTCGCGCTTGTAACGAGGTTTGACAAGGAGCGCCCCCCCAACCTTGAACCCCCCGGAAAATAAGGCTATGATGAACCCCGCATCTCCGGTGTCGATACGGTTCGACGCCTCGTCAGTACTCATTGTCGCGCGAGTGAAACATGGGCCAGCCGTCCACGCCGTTTGTCGTTAATAGCAAAATCACCTTTTGCGAAGCCGAAGGGGACGACGCCCCCCGATATACCGGTCTGGTGAAAAAGACCAAAGAGAGCCTCGTCGCCCTGATCGTCTCCAATAAAGACAAAGGCGCCCTTCTTCCCGATGTCGGCGCCCCGATCTACTTCCCCTTCGTCAAAGAGGGGGAAGCGTGGCAAGCGGTGGCCACCGTCGCCCAGAACAGTTCGTGGCCGCTGCTCATCTTGGAAGTCGAAAGCGAAGAGCCGGTGGAGACCACCTTCGGCGAAGAGATTCCGGTCGAACAGGAGGCGACCCAAGACTTCCCCACCGACGGCTCGCATCTGGGAGACGTGGAGCAGGCCGACGACGACCTGATCTCCCTCCCCGAAGTCGAAGAAGAGGAAGAGCCGTCGGTGGGGTCGTTGACCGTCAACGACGAACTGACCGACGAAGAATTGGCCGCCGCAGAAGAGGGCGCCGCCGAAGCGCTGGGAGGCGGCGATCCGCTCGACGATCTCCCCGATATGCCCGACCCCTTGCGCGACCTCCCCGAAGTCGACGATACCGACCTGGCCGCCGAACTCGACGCCGACCTGGCCGACGCCATGACCCAGGTCGACCCGGTGGCGGAAGATGGAGATTCGTTCGGCGACGATCTCGACGACATGGCCATGGTCGCCACCCACGATCTCGAAGAGGGGTCGGAGGACGACCGGGTGGAGCAGTGGGTCAACGATGCGGATGAAGCGACCGGCGGCGAAAACGAAACCGTCGACGACGATCAAGGCCCCCTGTTGAGTTGGGATCAGACCGGCCCCGCCGATGAGGTGGCGGAAGAGGAAGATACCGACGATCTGGCCGTCGACGAAACCGCCGAAAACCAAGGGGTGGCGCCGGTGGCCGATATCGACGAGACCGCCACCCTGCCGCCGGGGTCTTTGCCCGAACCGGAAGACGATCGGGAGTTTTTCCCGGTGACCGTCCACGTCGGCGAAACGGCGACCCTCCCGACCGGAGTCGATCCGGCGGTGGCCGGGATCATCGACCATCTGCAACGACGTCTCGCGCGTCTGGAAGCGAATATGGGGGAGGAGGCGAGCCTTCTTCCCGCGGGGGGGGCCAACGGCTTCTGCCTCGCCTTGGCCGTCGACACCATCGTCGTCGCCTTGCCGTCGGGTTGCGCGTTGGCCGAAGGGGATCGGGTCACCGTCGGCGTCGATCATCCGTGGCGCGACCGGCTCTCGTTCCAGCTTGCCGCCACCGTCGCATCGACCCACGAAGAAGAGGGGGTGGCGGTGGTCTCGTTCCGTTTCGACCAGATCGACCGGGAGAGCGAACTGGCCATCGAAGCCTACGGCGAGGGGATCGGCGACTGGCGCCGACTCTTGGCGCGACTCACCATCGGATAACGATCATGTCTGTCAACGTCGTCTTCGTGGGGCTCGACCCCGACCGGCCCGACCGGACCGAGCGATTGGCGATGTTGCTCCCCCTGCCGAAACCGGTCAAGAAAGACGAGCTGATCGCCCGCTCCCCCGAAGAGGGGGACGGCGCCGTCTCGACCCTGGTGGTGGAACAGCTCGACACGCTGGTCGGTGAGGGGGTGACCCTCAGGAAAGAGAAAGAAAATCCCGACATCTTCTCCCTCGTCGCCGGACGGGAAGGGTATCTCTGTGACCGGGACGGCGTTCTGGTGGTTACGAAGGTGTGCGAGCTCTACCGGGACATCGACACGGTGTCGGGCGATTTTACCGGCGACGGTCCGGTTCGTATCCACGGCGGCGTATTGGCGGGACGGACGGTGACGGTCAACGGCGACATCGAGATCCTCGGTCTGGTGGAAGGGGCGCGGATCAAAGCCACCGGCAACGTACTTTTGCGCGGGGGAATCGCCGGAGGAGAGGAAGGGTTCGTCAGCGCCGGGCGCGACCTGCTGGCCAGCTACGCCCAACAGGCGACCCTCGAAGCGGCAGGCTCCATCGTGCTCGAAGGGCCGGCGATGAACGCCCATCTGACCGCCGGAAAAAAAATCGTCCTCAAAGGGAGGGCCAGTGTCGTCGGCGGAAGCGTTCGGGCCAGAGAAGAGATCGAAGCGCCGGTGATCGGCTCCGAATCGGCGGTTCCCACCGACGTGGCGTTGGGGTACGACCCGTTCCACAGCCGAATGGTGCGGGAGCTGACCAGCGAACGGGAGGCTTTCGACGAAGAGGAGAGGATGGCGATGAAAGGGGTCGCTTTCGCCGCCGAACGGCTCGACAATCCCCCGTCGTTGGTACGAGACGATCTTTTGTCGAACGTCTTCGCCATGAGCGATCTCCTCCGGGCCGGGGGAGAGGAGGAGCTTTCCGAGAGCGAGGCGAAATATCGTAAAGAGCTCGGCAACGCCCTGATGGGGGCCATGGAGGTGGAACGGAAACGGGAATCGCTGGAAGAATCGGTGGGGGAGCAGGCGGCCCCCTATCCGGCGGCCAGTCTGAAGGTGGAGCGGGTGGCCCATCCGGGAGTCACCGTGTCGATATTGGCCCACACCATCTTGCTGGACCGCGAATACGAACGGGTGAAGTTCATCATTAAAGGCGACGGCATTGAGCCGATCTACCTATAGCCGTCGAGGAGATTAACGAGCGTGACTACTTTACTCGGCTTCGTCATCGGCGCCGGGCTTCTCTTCTACGCGATCTTCGCGCAAGGGGGGATCGCCATCTTCTGGAACGTCCCTTCGTTGATGATCGTCGGCGGCGGAACCTTCGCCGCGCTGGTCATTTCATTTCCGCTGCCTCGCATCTTGCGGGTCGTCGGCGTGCTCCTTCAGATTTTCAAAAGCGACTTTCAAAAGCCGTCGTGGGTCATCAAACTGATGGTGGTCCTCTCTTTCAAGGCTCGGCTGAAATCGCTCTTGGCCATGGAGTCGGAAATCAACAGCGTCGAGAACCGGGTCATCCGGCTCGGCATGGAACTGGTGGTCGACGGCCAGACGGCCAACATCATCCGGGAAGTGTTCAAGATCGAGGCTCGACTCGATCGTGACCCACGCCATTCTGGGGAGCATGTCTTCCGCTAGGCGGCGAAGTTCGGTTCTTCCTTCAACCGGGTTGATCGGGACGCTGATCGAGGCTGGTGGCGATGTTACGCAACTTGAAGACCCGCCGAAGATACCGCGGCTCCATCGGCTCCGGCATGGCGGTGGCGTTGATCACCACCTTCTACGGCGCCATGGCGTCGAACCTTTTCTTCACCCCCATCGCCGAGAAACTCCGCTCCCGTTCCGACGACGAGATGTTGGTCAACCGGATCGCCATCGAAGGGTTGCTGATGATTCAAGGGGGGGTGAACCCGAGGATCATCGAACGGAAACTGAACTCCTTCCTCCCGCCGAATCTGCGGGAGTCGCACTACGACGAGATACTCAAAGACCATCGGAAAAAATCGACCGTCGGGGGAGAGGGGTAACCGCCATGGCCCGCAAGCTGACGCAACTCGATCTCGACGACGCCAAAGCCCAGGGGGAGTCGGAGACCGATTGGGTTGTGACCCTCGCCGACATGATGATGTTGTTGCTTACCTTCTTCGTTCTCCTCTTCGCCGTCACCTCGACGCAGGACGAGAAATATGTCGGCATGCTCCAAAAAGTCGGCGACGCCTTCGGCGGCAAATCGTTGGTCGAACGGCTCTCCTCCGAGCGGCCCCCCGAAGTCGACAAAGAGATCGAAAAAGCCTTGGAAGAGAACAATCTTATCCGGCAGGTTCATCTTACCTCCGACAGTCGGGGAACCGTCATGTGGGCCGAAGGGGATCTTTTCTTCGCCCCCGGTTCGGCCGAAGTGAAACCGCAGATCAAACGGTTCCTCGACCATGTGGCCCGGATCGTCGAGAAGAACCAATACAAAGTGATCGTCGAAGGGCATACCGACGACGTGCCGATAGCCACCGAAAAGTTTCCGAGCAACTGGGAGTTATCGGCCTCACGGGCCGCATCGGTGGTCCGTTATTTCGTCGAAGACAAAGGTCTGAACCCGAGACGGTTCGTCGTCTCCGGCTATGGCGACAGCAAACCCCGCTACGCCCTGATCCCCGAAAACCGGAGCAAGAACCGGCGGGTCGAGATCATTATCACCCGGGACAAAATGTGACCGACCGATGAACCAGCAAGCCAAAGGGGGAGACAAACGGGAGTTCTACCGGTTCGAATACCGGGCCCCGTTGCGCTACCGATTCGCCAAAGGTTTAGGCGACGGGAAATATCAGACCTCCCCCTGGTTCAAGGGAGTCGGTGTCGATTTCTCCGGTAATGTAGCCGTCTTCCATGTGGAAAAACCGCTTCCGCCAAGACCCTTTGTCCTGCTGGAGATCAAGTTCCTTATCAAGACGGCCGGTTTTGATGACCGCCGAAGTGGTTCGCCGAAAAGACGTCGACATCAAAGGGAAGACCGCCTACCTGATCATGGTCCGCTATCTGTTGATCAAAGAGGACGAGCAGGACAAGATGGTCAGCTTCATCATTAGCCGGGGACGGAATATCGGGGGGTGACCCTTGCGCACGGGGCGCCCCTCAGACGATGCGGCGGGGGACGTCGATTTCCTGCCCGTTGATCGCCCGCGAGAGTGTGCGCCGAGCGCTCTTCGCTCAGTGGTGCGTCAACGCCGTCAGGTTCCACATCGGCAAGAAGACGCCGAGGCCGAGGACAAGGACCGCGATGGCTTGGCAAGCCGGCGAGAGCCGGTTCCAGGTAAACTGCGGCGGTCTTGCTCGCTCGGCAAGTCCTTCCGCTTCGTAGTAGTCGACCATCTTCATGAAGGTGGTGTCGAGCGCTCCCCGCCTGTTCGCCGACGCTGATCATGGTCATGGCCAGTTCCGGGACGAGGCGTGACGAACCGAGAGCGTCGGTGAGAGTGCGCCCCCCCTCAATTTCTACCGCCGCCGTTTCGAAGGCGTCGGCCAGCAACGGCGACCCTCCGGTCGGGGCGGCGATCTTCAGCGCCGAGACGATCGGGATACCGGCGGTAAGCAAAGTCGCCAACGTCGCCCCTCCGCGAGCGACGGCCAGGCGGGCGATGAGCTCGCCGACGAAAGGGGTCGCCCGTACCCATCGGTCGATCTGGCGGCGACCCGGTTCCGTTCTCCCCCACCGGATAAAAAGCCCCGCCGCAATCAGCGAAACGACGCCGGTGGCGACTCCCCACGGGCCGGTGATGAAGGCGCCCAACGCCATGAGCCAGAGGGTCGGGGCCGGTAGCGGCAGGTCGATGGTGGCGTAGGCGGCGGCCAGTTTCGGGAAGACCAGCGCCGAGAGAATCAGCGACGCCCCCAGCGCGGCGCCTGCCACCAGCGCCGGGTAGCGGAAGGTGTCGGCGGCGAGGCGGATCGATTCTTGTCGTCGGTCGATGGCCTGCGCGGCGTCGGTGAGCGCGCGGTCGAGTTGGCCGGTCGCTTCGCCGCTTTCGAGAAGGCTAAGGGTCACCCGGTCGAAACTTTTATCGGCGCAGGCCGCTTCCGCAAAGGAGCGCCCCGCCCGTATGTCCCGGTCAAGCCGGGCCACCATCGCCGCCGTCGGGTCTCGTTCGGCGCCCAGCGCCGCAAGGGCGGTGGTTAACGGGGTTCCGGCGGAAAGGAGGGTCGCCATCTTTTCCATGAACCGGGCCAGCCGGTCGGGCGAGAGGGGCGTTATCCGTTCCGAGCCGACTTCCATCAGACGGCTCGGGTAGAGGCCGAGCCCTTCCAGCCGACGGATCGCCTCTTCCGGTCCGGTCGAGACGACCCTCCCTTCGCTTCTGCGTCCGCTCCGGTCGCGGGCGATATAGGTATAGACGGTTCCCGTTTCAGAGTCCATGGAGAGCTCGCCTCAATTCGGTTTCGTCGGTAATCCCCGCCGCTACTTTGCGGCGTCCGTCGTCGACCAGGGTGACGTAACCGTCGACCCGGGCCGCGTGATCCCGCAGGGTGGCGGTCGACGCTCCGTCGCGGATCATCTGCCGCAGCTCGTCGTCGGCCGAGAGAAACTCGAAGAGCCCCACCCGACCCCGATAGCCGACGCCGTGGCAACGGGGGCACCCGGTCCCTTTGCACCGTTCGCACAACGCCCGGACCAGACGTTGGGCCAACGCCCCCCGGAACGTCGCGGCGATCCGGTAACGCTCCACCCCCAGATCGACCAACCGGTCGATGGCGCCGGCCGCGTCGGCGGTGTGGAGACTGGTCAAGGCGAGGTGGCCGGTCAGGGCCGCTTGGACCGCAGCCGACGCCGTCTCCGGGTCACGCACCTCGCCGACCATCAGGATATCGGGGTCTTGCCGCAACGCATGTTTCACCCCCACCGGGAAGGTGAACCCGGCGCGCCGATTCACCTGCGACTGCCGGACGAAGGGGAGCCGTCGTTCCACCGGGTCTTCCACCGTCACCGCCGTCCGGGTCGGCCCGGCCAGGGTCGCCAAGGTGGCGTAGAGGGTCGTCGTCTTTCCGGCGCCGGTGGGGCCGGTGACGATCACCATCCCCCATCCGCTTTCGAGCGCTTCCTTATACGAAGCGACCGTATCGGCGGCCATGCCGAGATCGGCCAAGGTGCGCCGGTCGGAACCGGTGGAGAGGAGTCGGACCACCACACTTTCGCCGACCACCGTCGGGAAGGTGGCGACCCGCAATTCGTATTCGTGCAACCCGGCGTCCCCCCCCGACGCCCCACCATCTTGCGGCATGCGCGATTCGGCGATGTCGAGCCCGGCCAGAACCTTGAGACGGGAGAGGACCGCCGATCCCTTCTCTCCTTGAAGAGGGGTGGCCGGACGCATGAGACCGTCGATCCGGTAGCGGACGGCGATCATCTCCCGGTCGGGCTCGAAATGAATGTCCGACGCGCCGAGGGCGACCCCTTGGCGCAAGATCCTGCCGAGCGTCGCGGCGGCGCTACCGTCCCCCTCGCCATAAGAGGCCGGTTCCTCCTGCGCCACCATCGGCTTTGTCGGATAGTGTCGTTCCAAAGCGGCGTCGATGCGGGAGGCGAGCGCCAACGCCGGGACTATTTTCCCCCCCAGCAGGGGCGCCAATTCGTCGAGGGTCGTCAGATCGAGCGGGTCGGCCAGAGCGACGATGATCTTGCCGTTTTCACGGGCCACCGGGAGGCATCGGCGACGTCGGGCGAAAGGGGCCGGGATAAGATTGAGCAACGGCGCCGGAATCGACCCCGCCATCGGATCGACCACCGGCGCTTTCAACTGTTCGGCCAGAGCGGTCACCAGCTCCTCCTCGGTCATCAGGCCGAGCGCCACCACCGACTCCCCCAATCGCTCACCCAGACGGTTCTGTCTCTCCAGAGCGCGGGCCAATCCTGCTTCGTCGAGCAGGCCTGCGGCCAACAGGAGTTCCCCCAAACGAGTACCTTCGGAGCGAGACATATGTTTTTACTAAAAAGAGCAGAGGAAGAAGGTCGGTTCTTGTACTGACCGGGGCATTATAGCCGACTCCCGTCGAGAAAGAAGCGGTAGCTGTCCCATATGGCGTCGCTTTGTTGTGTCGATATGGGACGCCATGGCCGTGCTGGAGTGGTATGGGTGGGGGGTGTTTCGATATAAGGCATTTTGAATCAGCTAGATGTCGTTATGGTATTAGCTATGCACCGCATGGGGGTGTCTACGGACAGAACGAAACGACAATCGCTTCAAAGAAGCGCTGGCCGAGGAGAAACGAAAATGTTTGAACATTCCTACTACTGGATCGGATATGGAGTCTTTTTCTTCATCACCGGCCTGACCATGATCGCCGCCATGTACGCTCGTCAAAAGAGCGAAGGGACGCCCTTCAATTACCGACTCTTGGCCGTGAACTGGGGGACCTGCTGGGCCATGTGGACCGGCGTGGCGATTACCGAGTATCTCTACCATCCGGGTGCGATGACCCTGGCCGCCCTTCAGTTCACCCTCGGCGCGTGGGTGGTCGGCGGGATAGCCTGGTGGATGAAGAGGGATCTGATAAAAAACTTCCTCACCCCCAAAGCGGTCTAAAGGGATCGTCGGTTTCGTGAAACGTAGACGACGGCCAGGTCTGTCGGGATGGCAGGCCGGTGGTGGTCGTTTTGCCGCCTAAAGGGGAGCCGGTCCTGCAAGTCATGGTGAAAATGGGGGTAATGATCGGCGGAACTCTTATTGCGAGTTGACACTGTCATAAAAGCGACGTAAGTTCATACTGATTTAGAAGTAATGGCGCCATACCTGTTCATGCGCGGCTCTGAGGGGGGTCGCTGCGATAACGCCGTGAACAGGTGTCGGCTTGAACCGCTCCCGATCCATTGTACCGCTACGGGTTCGTAGGGAGAGGTTCGCGCGTGTGGCGTCGGACGTAGATGAAGGAGCAGGGGATGTCGAAAATGCCACAGGGAACGGTCAAATGGTTCAATAACGCCAAGGGGTTCGGCTTTCTTCGGGAGGATGGACAGACGGAAGATGTCTTTGTCCACTACTCGGCGATCACCGGTGACGGGTACAAAACCCTCGAAGACGGCCAACCGGTCACATTCGAACTGTGTCAGGGCCCCAAAGGGCTCCACGCGAAAAACGTGGCGAAAATCTGAGCGACACTGATCGAAAACGAAAGCGGCTCTTCGGGGCCGCTTTTTCTATAGGATTTACCGTTTCCATTCAAGAGCCGCGTTCTTCGCCCGCTCCGGGCTAAACAGATAATAGGGGCGTGGAATAATAATGAGCGGATTATGACGGCCAATCTTTTTGTCTACGGAACCCTTCGACCACGGTTCGAGAACCAGTGGAGCCTCTATCTGGCGGAACGTTCCCGGCTGGTCGGCGAAGGGGTGATCGAAGGGGATCTTTACCTCTTCGGTTGGTTCCCGGGGTTGCTGGCAGGCGATGGGGTGGTGCAAGGCGATCTGCTGGAACTGCTCGGCGACGCTGAGGAGACGTTGCGAAAAATAGACGCCTACGAAGGGGAAGATTATTTTGTCCGGGAATGGGTAGAGGTGACCTTGTCCGCGGGGGAGAAGCGGAATGGGTTTACCTACCGTTACATCGGTCCGATGGGGGGGGGCCTCCGTATCGAGAGTGGGTTGTTCGTCCCGCCGGGACTTTAGCGATCCCCCATCCTTGCGGGTAGTCTCACGGCTGTCTTCATCGCTTCGCTCACTCATGAAGAGCCGCGTTCGTTCCGGCTTGCGTCCGCTCCCTCTTGACCGATGGGGGTTGGCGCCCCCCGCCCCGCGTAGCGGCCTATATTAAGGGTGGGGGAGGACGATAATGAGAAGCCGGTTGGTTGTCGGAATCGCGGCGGCGATGACCATGGCGGTCGCCGTCTCGTGCGGCGGGGGGGGAGGCGGCGGCTCGACGGCGGCGAACGATACGATGACCGTTTCGGGCGACGTCTACACCACCTTCTGGGAAGTGGTCTCTTCGGCCTACACCGCCAAACTGACCGGCGCCAACGTCACCTTCTGCAAACCGACCCCGAGCGGCATACAAATCATCGGAGGGGCTCCGGCGACACGGGCCACCTCCAGCGGCGGCTACACGCTCCACACCAAGCTCCACGTCGTCGAAGTCGAACGAAACCAGCCCCTCTTCGTCTGCGCCTCCCATCCGAACGGAACCTACACCTTGACCGGTATGGTCCCCCCCGAACGGGTGACCGGCGGCGCGGCCCTGTCGGTCAACGTAACGCCGGGAACCACGATGATCGGTTGGATGGCCTGTCCCGGCGGGAAGTTTCCCCCGTCTCAAGGCCCCTGTTTCACCGTCAACCGAACGACCGTCGACAGCTTGGAGAATACGTTGACCGGGTGTTATGCGGTTCATGGGGGGAGCGAAGACTCCATTATGGTCGATTCCCTCTACCTGTATGCGCGGGATTGGTTATCCGACGACGGAGGGTGCCAGATGTTGAAAGAAGCGATCCGCCAAGCGGCTGAGGCGAGCGGGTCGGTCTCGCCGGACGCCGCCGATTTCGTCCCGCAAAAACTCCCCACCGTTCCGACCGCCGACGAGAGCGTCCCCGAACCGACCGCCACCCCGACCCCGCCGCCCGTCGAGCCGACCCCTACTCCGACACCGACCCCCGAACCGGCCGGTTCCCCCTACGAAGGGAGCTGGAGCGGGCGATGGAACGGCGGTTGCCCCGGTTTCGGTAATGTGGCGGGAACCTTCAGCGTCGATATCGCTGACGACGGCTCGGTCACCGGCGACTACAAGGGGGACGAATCGGGGAACATTAACGGCGACGTCGCCATCGACGGATCGTTCAGGGCCGACGGGTTCGCCGGGGGGGATATTAGCTGGTGGGGAACCTTCCGGGCCACCGGCGCATCGGTCGGCGGGAGCGGACATTGGAGCGAACCGGTTCTTTCGTGCGCCGGCGACTGGAGCGTTCCGTAAGCTGTCGAGGATGAGCGTCCAACGGGGGCGGCGAGAGTAGTGAGAAGTGGCGCCGTCAAGTCATGGCGAGACGTTTGAGACCCCGTATCCGATCCCGGTGTTCGGCCGCCTTCTCGAAATCGAGGTCTTTCGCCGCAGCCTGCATCGCCGCCGTATGTTGGCGGATCAACCGGGCCAGCTCCTGTTCCGGCAGATATTCGAGCGCCCCCTCCTCCGGTTTCGGCACCGTGACGTAATCTTTATCCCCCACGTTTTTCATCGCGTCGTTCAACGCCCGCTTCACCGACGCCGGGGTGATCTTATGCTCCTTGTTATAGGCGAGCTGTTTGGCGCGGCGTCGCTCCATCTCCGCCACCGCACGGGTGATCGATCCGGTCATGGTGTCGGCGTAGAGGATGACGCGACCGTTCAGGTTTCGCGCCGCCCGGCCCGACGTCTGGATAAGCGAAGTCTCCGACCGGAGGAACCCCTCCATGTCGGCGTTCAAAATCGCCACCAGCGAGACCTCCGGGATGTCGAGCCCTTCGCGCAAGAGGTTGATCCCGATCAAGACGTCATACTCCCCGGCCCGCAACTCTTGGATATGGGTCATCCGTTCCAGCGTCACGATGTCCGAGTGGAGATAGCGGCAACGAACGCCGAGCCCTTGGTAGTAGTCGGTCAGATCTTCGGCCTGTCGTTTCGTCATGCAAGCGACCAACACCCGTTCCCCCGCCTCGGCGCGATTCCGCAGTTCGGCCAGCAGATCGTCGACCTGCGTCTTTACCGGACGGATGTCGACCGGCGGATCGACCAACCCGGTGGGGCGTATCACCTGCTCCGCGACGGCGTCGCCGCACCGCTCCCGTTCGAACGTCCCCGGCGTCGCCGAGACGTAGATCGTCTGGCCGGTCAACGTTTCGAACTCGTCGAACGACAAGGGGCGGTTGTCCAACGCCGACGGGAGACGGAAACCGTAGTCGATCAATGTCGATTTTCTCGACCGGTCCCCTTTGAGCATCCCGCCGATCTGGCCGATGGTCTGATGGCTCTCGTCGATGACCACCAGAGCGTCGTCGGGGAGATACTCCAGCAACGTCGGCGGCGGCGCCCCCGGTTCCCGTCCCGAGAGGTAGCGGCTGTAGTTCTCGATTCCTTTGCAGTAGCCGACCGCTTTGATCATTTCGAGATCGGCCATGGTCCGCTCTTCGATCCGCTGCGCCTCCAGCAATTTTCCCTGTTCTTGGAACCATGCCACCCGGTCGAGCAACTCCGCCCGAATCTTCACCGACGCCTCCCGCACCGCCTCTTCGCCGGTGGCGTAGTGGCTGGCCGGATAGATATTCACCTCCTCCAAGGGGCGGATCGTCTTGCCGGTGAGAGTGTCGACCATCGAAAGAGCTTCGATCTCGTCGCCGAAAAACTCGACCCGGATGGCGCTGTCGGTTTCGTAGATCGGCAAGATCTCGACCACGTCGCCGTTGACCCGAAAGGTTCCCCGGGCGAAGTCGATGTTGTTCCGGTCGTAATGAATCTCCACCAGCCGTGTGAGGAGATCGTCGCGGGAAAGCTCCGCGCCACGGGCCAACGGGATTTTCAGCGACTGGTAATGTTCCGGCGCCCCGAGGCCGTAGATGCACGAAACCGAAGCGACGATGATGACGTCGCGTCGTTCGAAAAGGGCCATGGTGGCGGCGTGGCGGAGTTTGTCGATCTCGTCGTTGATCCCGGCGTCTTTCTCGATGTAGGAGTCGGACTTGGGGAGGTATGCCTCCGGCTGGTAGTAGTCGTAGTAGGAGACGAAATATTCGACCGCGTTGTCGGGGAAGAAGCTCTTGAACTCGGCGTAGAGCTGGGCCGCCAAGGTCTTGTTGTGGGCGATGACCAGGGTGGGGCGTTGGGTCCGCTCGATGACTTGGGCCACCGTATACGTTTTTCCCGACCCGGTGACCCCCAGCAACGTCTGTTGGGCCAGCCCTTCGTCGAGCCGACGGACGAGGGTCTCGATAGCGGTCGGTTGGTCGCCGGTGGGGGTGTAGTCGGCCACCAGTTTGAAGGGGGTATCTTTCGCCATCGGTTCAGTATAGCGAAACGGGGCGAGGAGGGGATGCGCCGGGCGAAGGGGTGGCGAAGAAAATCGCCCCGACCCGGTTGGGTCGAGGCGGGAAAGGAAACCGGACAGGGTTTTTCTTTCTTAAGGCTTAGCAGGCCGCGGCAAAACTATCTGCGTTGGCTCCGGGGTGTCGAAACGTCACTCGAAGTACTTACGTACGCTATGCTCACGTATTCCCACATACGCTCCGTTTTCTCGCTCGTTTCTCCTACCGGAGCCTGCGGAATGCCCCCGGAACGGAAACCGAATCAACTACCGGGGGCGCTCGAAAACATTTTCCCACACCCTGTTAGGCTCGGTAGGCGAAGCGGGCGGCGGCGCCGGGCTGAGGGGCCGGAGCCGACGGGCGGGGCGCCGTCGCCTGGGGCGCCGGAGTGGGGATCGGGGAGGTGGCGCCTCCGTTGATCACCTCGACCCATCCTTCCCGCACTTCGGTCATCATCTCGATGACCGCTTCGAAGTCGTCGCGATGTCCCTTCAGGTTGGCGCTGGTCAACCGTTTCGTCGCTTCGAGGTAGAGAGAGTGCAGGCTTTTGGCCACGTCTCCCCCTTTCTCGTGGTTGAGGGCGTTCATCAGTTCGGCCACGATCTTTTGCGTCTTGCTGATGAATTGTCCCCGTCCGGCGATGTCGCCCCGCGCGGAACGGTCGCGGGCTTCGGCGCAGAACCGGATGGCCCCATCGTAAAGCATGAGAACCAACTTGTTCTTGTTAACCGTGTTGACCTGGTCCGCCTGATAGGCGAAGCCTCGTCCCTGTCCGTACATGTGTCCTTCTCCTTTGCCGGTTTCCGAATCCGTGGATAACGCGGTGATCTTTATCGCTTATTACTTACTCAAGCTGGCCAACGCGCCGGTGAGGTATTCCTGCTGGCTGTTCAGCTTGGAGAGCAACACTTCGAGGTTGGCGAACTTGAGTTTGAGATCTTCTTGCTTCTTTCCCAACCGCTCTTGCAGGTCGGCGATCTGGATCTGAAGCTCTTTGTCGCGGCTTTCGATACTTTTGTACTGGTTGAAAACCAACCCTTCGCTCGAATACTCGGTGAAAGAAGCGGTGGCGTCTTTCATCAGTTGGGCGGCGCCGACCTTGACGGTCATGCTACCGGTAGTCCCGACGTCGCCTGCGGTCAATTCGCCGGTCCTCAGCAACAACCCTTCCAGCGAGCTGCCGGCGGGGCCCGAGGCGAACGATCCTCCCTGGTCGAGCGTGGTCCACGTCGACGTGCCGGTCAGCTTCATCTGGAGCCGATAGGTTCCGCCGCCGGTATCGACCACCTGCGTGTCGTAGGTTCCGCCGGTGGTATTCCGGTCGGCGGTCACCATGGTGTAGGTTCCGGTTCCGCTGGGAACGAAAAGGTTCTGGGTCTGGGTGAAGTTGTCTTTCAGCGCGTCACGCAGTTTCGTCTCGTCGACGGAGAGGACGTTTTCGTTGTCGTTCTTGATGCCGATCTGGGCCAGCGACGAGAGAGTATCGACGTCGGTCACGTCGGCGCCGCTGACGGCGGTGGTCATGATACGGCGGATCTGGTCGGAGATCGTGTTCAGCGTCGCGTTGCCGAAGAGGGTTCCCCGTGTGTTCTGGTCGGGGTTGTAGGTGTTGTGGGTTTTAACGAGGGCGTTGACCTCATTGTAGGCGTCGACGAACCCTTTGATATTTTCCACGATCCCGTCGACATCGGCGGCCATGTTGATGGTCCCGGAGCCGAGGGTCTGGAGGTTCAGAGTGGCGCCGTCGATGACGTCGGTGACGGTGTTCGACGCTTTGGTGATCGAGACCCCATCAACCGTTAGCAGGGCGTTTTTGGCCGTAACTTTGTCGGTAAAAGAGAGGGTTCCGGCGTCGAGGGAGGCGCTGTGGGTGAAGCTGTTGTCGGCGCCCGTATCGTCGCCGGTCATGATGATCTGGTAGGCCGGGGTGGCGCTGGTGCCGGAGTTGATGATCGTGGCGTTTAACGCCGCGCCGCTGTCGTTGATGGCGTTTTTGATCTGTTCCAGCGTCATTCCCGACGTCAGGGCGATGGTATGGTCGGTCCCGTCGTTGAGGGTCAACGTTCCCGAAGCCCCCACGCCGGTGGAGATGGAAGAGTAGGTCTGGTCGAGGGCCGATTTCTGGGCGGCGGCAAGCTGGGTCACCGCCACGTCGAAAGCGCCGACGACGGCCGAAGAACCGGCGGTTACCGAAAGAACCGAGCCGGTGGTCGGATCGTTATTGGCGAAGGTGGCCGAGCGAGAGGCGAACTTGCCGGTAGTGTTTAGTTTCCCGGCGGCCGTTTCCAGCCCCAAAAGCTTGGTGTTGATCTCTTGCCACGCCAGCTTCTGGGTCGCCAAATCGTCTTGCTTGTTCTGCTTCAGGACAATCGGACGGCTCTCAAGATCAATGAGCTGCTGCACGATGCTGGTCGTATCCAAGCCCGATACGAGTCCGTCAACTGAAATACCCATTGTCCTGCTTCCTTAAAACACTCTGGTTTTCCACCTTGTGTTTCTATATCGGAGGGGGGAGGGCGGAGCTTGAGAGAAAAATGATCGGCGGAAGCGAAAAGATGGTGTTGTTTTACAATGACATCCTGTGACGCCGGTGGGAAAGCCTTATTTCTTTCCCCTTTTTAAGGGGCGGGGTCGCCTCCCCTCTCAGGGTGAGCGACCCCGCAGTCAAAAGATCTTCTCGATCCGCCGTCCTATGGTGGATCGCTGATCCTGCGGTGGGGACCGCCCGCGTGGTAGCCGAGCGAAACCCCTACAATCAACGGTTACCCCTCCTCTTTCAGGGAGGGGTCAAACCGATTAGCCCAAGAGCTGGAGCACGGTCTGCGGCACGAGGTTCGCCTGAGCCAGAATCGCCGTCGAAGCCTGCACGAGGATCTGGTTTCTGGTGAACTTGCTGATTTCCATCGAGTAATCGGCGTCGCGGATCTGAGATTCGGCCGCTTGCAGGTTCTCCGCCGAGATCGACAGGTTATTGATGGTGTGGATCAGTCGGTTCTGGACTGCGCCCAAGCGACCGCGACCGTTCGTGACCACCGAAAGGGCCGAGTCGATCCGCCCGAGAGCGTCGAGGGCCGATTGGGCGTGGGTCGTCGAAATGTCGGTGATATTCAGGCCGGTCGAGTCGATCGCGGTCAAATCGACGGCGACGTTCAGGTTGATCCGGTCGCTGGCGGTCGCCTGCATGCCGACGTGGATAACCACTTGGCTGGGGACGCCGACGGCGGCGGAAAGACCGCCGTTGACCAGTTTTTGGCCGTTGAACTCGGTGACTTGCGAGATCCGGTCGATCTCGTCCCGGAGGGCGGAGAACTCCCGGTTGATCGTGGCCCGTTCGGAGGAGCCGACGGTGCCGGTAGCCGCCTGTGCGGCCAGCTCTCGCATACGAACGAGGATGGAAGCCTGCTCGGAGAGGGCGCCCTCCGCCGTGTTGATCATGCTGATGCCGTCGTTGGCGTTTCTCAGCGCTTGATGGAGAGACCGGATGTCGGCCCGAAGAGATTCGGAGATCGCCAAGCCTGCGGCGTCGTCGGCGCCGCGGTTGATGCGAAGACCCGAGGAGAGGCGTTCAAGCGACGTTCCCAGGGATGCGTTATTGTTCCCCAAGTGTCGCTGCGCGTTCAGCGAATAGATGTTGTTATATACACGTAACGGCATGGTCGTTCCTCCTTGAATAGTAGGCTTCAGCGTCCCTGCTGAATGCCATCCACTGCCCGCCGGAACATCCGGCGCTTGGGGGTATTTCCCTCAAGTTACCTATCTATCGTCGCCACGCGAAAATCCCTTTAGCGTTTTCTTGAGGGGGAGAGGATTCTTTATGAGACGCGTCGGGAGGAGATATGATCCCCGCGTCCCTATAGAGGCGGTCGTCTCTAAAGACGTCGGGATCGAGCGCCCGTCGAGGGGCGGCTCTTATTGAGTGAAGGTGGCGCCTCTAAAGCCGTCGAGACCGAGCCCCCATCGAGGGGCGGCTTTTATTGAGCGAGAGTGGCGCCTCTAAGCATATTTCGGCAGGTCGAGGGAAGGGAGAATCGCGCTGACGTCTTCTATTATCTTGGCCACCGTGCCACGTTTCGTTCTCAGCGACGCCCGGTTCACCACCAGCCGCGCCGTCGCCTCCATGATCTGTTCGACCTCCACGAGACCGTTTTGTTTCAGCGTCGCCCCGGTCGAGACCAGGTCGACGATACGGTCGGAGAGCCCCACCAACGGCGCCAGCTCGATAGAGCCGTAGAGTTTGATCACCTCGATCTGGACCCCCCGTCGGGCGAAGTGTCGTTCGGTGATGCCGACGAACTTGGTCGCCACCTTCAGGTGGACCCACTCTTTCGGGTTATCCCGTTCCGACAGCGCCTTCGGCTCCGCCACCACGAGGCGGCAGTAGCCAAAACCGAGATCGACCGGTTCGTAGAGGTCGCGCTGTTGTTCGGCCAACTGATCCCCGCCCGACACACCGAAATCGGCGGCGCCGTTTTCGACGTAGGTCGGCACGTCGGCGTCCCGAACGATGATGGCCGAAGCTTCGGCGTCGGGGGCGTCGAAGATCAGTTTGCGGGAATCACCCAGCGCCTCGGTGAAATCGAGGCCGATCGCCTTAAAGAGGGTGACGGAAGGCTTCAGGTTACGCCCTTTCGGGAGGGCTATGCGTATCGAATCCATAGGGCGCCATCATACACCCTTCGTTGCCCCCTGTTTACTCAAAAGCGCGTCGTTGCCGCGCAATTCTTGACCGGTGAAGCAGCCTTGCGGCTGTTATTCTGGCGATTGGTTTTGTATAAGAGACCGGCTCCACCGGTGAAGGGGGGCTACCGACGTTATCGCATTTTCTCCGCTACCCGCTCCACCGCCGCGGTCGCCGCTTTTCGTCGCCGACTCTCAGGCGGCGCCATCGCCTCGGCCCGTTTGAAAGTGTCGAGCGCTTCTTCGTAGCGTCTCGCCCGTTCTTGCGCCATCCCGAGGGTGATGTGCCCGCGCGTCGTCGGCGCCACGGCGGCCAGGTGGGCGAGGGGTTCGATGGCCTCTTCCGGTTTTTCGGCGGCCAGCAGGACGACGCCGAGGTTCAGGAGGGCGTCGGGATCGTCGGGCGCCAGCGACACGGCTTGGCGGCAGTGGGCGAGGCCCTCTTCCTTGCTTCCTTCGTGGAGGGAGGAGAGGCAACGGTCCACTTCCCGGCGGAGGGGCGCTTCGTCGTCGGGGGTGAGGAACACCCCATAGGTCAGTCCGCCGACGAGGAGCAGGAGAAGGAGAGCGAGAAGCGTTCGTCTCTTGTTTGGCATGGGGGCATGGTACTGGCTGACCTCGAGAGGGTCAACGGGGATAAGAAGATGTTGACAATCGCTCGCCGCTTCCCCATAATTCCCAATTTACCGAACAACCACAGTGGGGTTTTTTTAATCGTGCCTAACCACAAATCGGCCGAAAAACGGGTTCGCCAGACGGCGGTCCGGACCGAGCGGAACAAAGGTGTCCGCTCCGCTTGCCGCACGGCGGTCAAGAAATTGCGCCAAGCCATCGAAGAAAAGAATGTCGAAGCCGCCCCGGTTCTTCTGAAAGAAGTCACCAGCAGCCTCCATTCGGCCGCTTCGAAAGGGGTCATTCACCGGAACAACGCCGCTCGGCGGATCTCCCGGCTGGCCCAGCAGGTCAACAAGCTTTCCGCATAGTCCCTCATGCGGCGAGAGCGGGCGTCGGTCCGCTCTCGTCGCGTCGGTCCGTGCCCTCCTCTCTACCCGGTCGATCCCGGCCCGGTCCCCTTTTGATGGTATGATGCCCTTTGTCGCCCTTGCCGGCGTCGTTGTTATCTTCAAAAGCCGAGGTATTCTTCGATCATGACTCGTCTCGTCGTCGCCGCCTTCATCATCCTGGCCATCGTCACCGCCGTCATATCGTTATTCATCTTCGGGTTGCAACGGTCGCAAGAGGGGCGACCGATTCACGACGCCCCGTGGAACATCGAACTCCTCGCCGACGGCAATATACGGGTCATGGGTATTATCATCGGCGCCGACACCGCCCAGCGGGCCAGCCAAGCCTTTGGCAAAAAACCGCGCATCTCCCTTTTCCAGTCGGAAGCTACCGGCTGGTCGTTGGAAGCCTCTTTCGGCGACGTGGTGGCCGGCGGCATGTCGGGGACGGCCATCGCCAATCTGGCGGTCGACGGCGGTTGGGCCGACGCCGCGCGCGCGCGGGCCGGTAAAGCCTATCGGATACCGGGGGGGATGATTCAGGTCGCCCTCTCCGACGCCGACCTGTCCACCGCCGAAACCTTCGTGCTAGAGGGGCTCACTTTTATTCCCGACGTCGATCTCTCCGACGAGACGATCAAAACCCGTTTCGGCGCCCCCTCCTCCGTGGTGCGGCTCGACCCGAAAGCGTTGCAATGGTACTTCCCGCATAAAGGAGTCTTCGTCACCCAGGGGGTTCCCGGTAAGGAGGTCATCCAATACGTCCCGCCCACCCGGTTCGAGGCGATCACCGCCCCGATGCGGGAAGGGAAGGAAACGGTGTCCCGTTAGGGGCGCCATCGTGGGACGGCGTCTTCCCCTATGATTGAAGAGCGGATAACCGACCCCGCGTACGAACCCCCCGAAGAGCAGGGGTTTGAGGCCGGGCTTCGTCCGGCGACCCTGACCGAATATATCGGCCAAAGCTCCCTGAAGGAAAATCTGGCCGTCTTTCTCGAAGCGGCGAGGCGTCGGGGGGCGCCGCTTGACCATCCCCTCTTCTGCGGCCCGCCGGGACTCGGCAAAACGACCATCGCCCATATCATCGCCCACGAGATGGGAGCCCGCATCCGGGTCACCTCCGGTCCGGCGTTGCAACGGGCAGGAGATCTGGCGGCGATCCTGACGACGCTGGAAGAGGGGGATATTCTCTTTATCGACGAGATTCATCGGCTCGCCCCGGCGGTGGAGGAGATTCTCTACCCGGCCATGGAAGATTTTCAGATCGACATCATACTCGGCCAAGGCCCCGCCGCCCGGTCGATCAACTTAAGCCTCCCCCCTTTCACGCTGGTGGGGGCGACCACCCGGTCGGGATTGCTTACCGGGCCGTTGCGCGACCGGTTCGGCATCATCCATCGGCTCGACTACTACACCCCCGACGAACTGGCGGTGATCCTCGCCCGTTCGGCCACCATCCTTTCGGTGCCGCTCACCGACGACGGCGCCCGGATGATCGCGTCGCGGAGCCGGGGGACTCCTCGTATCGCCAACCGGATTCTCAAAAGGGTCCGCGACTACGCCGAAGTGAAAGCCGACGGAACGATCAACGCCACCGTGGCCGACGAGGCTCTCGGCATGTTGGAGGTCGACAAACTGGGGCTCGACAAAATGGACATCCGCCTGTTGCGGACCGTGGTCGAGACCTTCCGGGGTGGGCCGGTGGGGGTCGAGACGTTGGCCGCGTCGTTGTCCGAAGAGCGGGAGACCATCGAAGAGGTGATCGAACCGTATCTTATCCAAGAAGGGTTCCTGCAGCGAACCCCGCGAGGACGGATGGCCACCCCGAGAGCGTTCCGCCATATCGGTCTTACCGAACCTCCCGAAGCGGCCACCCGCCAGTCCCCTTTGCCACTCGATCCCTAAGAAATAGACGTCACCACCATGATCCGTTTCCTGACTCTTTCGCTTTCCCTCGTTCTCCTGTTCGCCCCGATAGCAGAGGGGGCGACCGGCAATCTGCCGGTGTTGCAGAAGGCGAGCGGTCAGTTTTTGACCAACGTCGCCGGGACCTCGGTAACGCAACCCCCCTACATCCAGGTTATGCGGAGCCGCGAAGGGTTCGAATACACCCTCTCCCAGTTCTCTTCTCTCAAGAATCGGATCACCCAACAGCGGATTAAAGACGTTCGTCGCCGCTTCGCCAAAGTCGATTGGTCGAAACAGATGGTGATCGGACTTTTCTCGCCGCCGATGGATAACTACAACCTGAAGCTGACCAGCCTTTCGCGACAGGGACGCGATGGCCCCGACAGCCGCGACGCCGGAACCATCGTGGCCGAAGTGAGCTATCGGCATGTGGTGAAAACCTACGCCATCCCACCGAAGAAGACCATCGAGTATCAGATGTTGGTGGTCGAAAAAAGCGACCTGCCGGTGATCTTGCGGGCGACCGAAGAGGTGGTCCGCAACGGCAATGCCGGGCGCAAAGAGCTCAACGTGACCGGACGCCTGATGCCGTTGACCGGCGACGACCTGCAACTGGTGCCGGTGGTCATCAAACGGGGGAACAAGAACTGCTACTACATCCGCGGGGAGCAGGCCTTGCGGTTGGAGCAGTATATCGGGCGGGTGATTACGTTAAGGGGGACCGTCTCTCCCGAACGAAACAGCCCCTACGAATTCGAGCTTGATGTGGAGAAGGTCTTGAAACTCTACTGATCAAATGACCGAAGAGGCGCCCGTTAGAGCATGTGAGGAGAAAAAGACCCGCAAGGGTCAGCGCTGGAAAATCTCCTCGATGATGTGTTCATACTCCTCATCGGTCAGGGGCCGTTTCATCGCCGCGAACGCCTGCGTCTTGCAAATCTTGTCGAGCAACCATCCCTTCCGCTCATTTTCCGGGATAATATCGAACATCCGTCGCACGCCGCTGATCAGGTTCGCCGTCACCGAGCGAACCTCCCCATCATTGCCAAACGCCACCATATCGACAAGGTTGTCGCTCTTGCGGCGATACCGGGTCGCTTTCGTCTGGAAAATGGTGTCGTACTGGTTCAGCTGGGAGGCCGGTTGGTTGCTCTTGACCAGTTCGATCAGCCCCGGCACGATCTGGCGCGGGAGTTTCCCCGGAATCGGCTCCGATAAAATCTTGCGCGTCTCCATCGGATCGGTGGTGAAGTAGCGGTCGAGGTTCATGAAGAGCGCCCGGCCCCAATAATCTTTTCGGACCGCATCGAACTGCCGCTCCTGTGCGCTGACAATTTCTTTGTAGTTACAGTTCGGGCGGTTCCGTTTCCCTTCTCGGTCCAACGTTTCGACGAAAGCATGGAGCGTCGTATCGAGTGTTTCGTGATCGACCCCTTTGGCTTCAAGCATTTCGCAGAAGCGATCGAGCGCTTCGATGACGAAATGGTCGCCATGACACCGAGCTATCCCATCGTAGGTCGGTTCGGCGTCAAGGTGAACGCTCGCCGCCGGAGGATCTCTTAGCTCATCCTCGCTCATGCGAAAGGGCGTCCTGAAACGAAACATGCTTTTCTCATGTCAGCTATTCTACCGCGAGAATTGACTGTGTTGTCAGGTTTCAACGAATCGGGTTAGATGACCCGATCGTTCCCCCCGTCCACCGGAATCGCCGCCCCGGTGGTTTTGGCGAAGAGCGGCCCCAGCGTCTCCGCCGCCACGTTGGCCACATCGGCGCTTTTCACCTCGGTTTTTAAGATGTTTTTGGTCTTATACTCCTCCACCGTCATCCCGTACGCCTTCGCTCGGGTCGCCAACACCTCGTCGGTCCAGATCGCCGTATCGAAAACCGCGTCGGGGTGGAGAACGTTCACCCGGATACCCTCCCCCCCCCATTCGAGCGCCGCCACCCGAACCAACTGGGTCAACGCCGCCTTCGACGCCGAGTAGGCCGCCGCACCCGGTCCCGGCGCCGGAACGTTCTTGCTCCCGATCACCGTCATCCGCCCTTTGTTGGGGGCGTCGCTCAGAAGCGGTTTGACCAGACGCATCAGCGTCGCCACCGCATCGACGTTGATCGAGAAAACCTTGCGCCACAGATCGGCCTCCATCTCCTCGATCTTCGTCGATTTGGTGAAGATGCCGGCGTTGGCCACCACCATGTCGAGCCCGCCGAACCGTTGGACCACCGCGTCGATGGCGTCGATCACCCGGTTCTCGTCGGTCAGGTCGACCGTGAGGCCGAGGTAGTCGGGGCGGGAGAGGCGGGACGAAACCGCCGGGTCGATGTCGAACGACGCCACCGCCGCGCCGCGAGCCAGCAATGCGTCGACACAGGCCGCGCCGATCCCCGACGCCCCGCCGGTGACGAGGGCTATCTCGCCAGAGAAGAGGGGAGAGCCCCCCCCTTTTTTCAGTTTGGCCTGTTCCAGGTCCCAATACTCGACATCGAAGATATCGCTCGCCGGGAGAGCCTGGTAACCGCCGAGGAGCGACGCCCGGCTGATAACGTCGATGGTATGGTCGTAGAGATCGTCAACGATAGCCGCCGCTTTCACGTTGTCCCCGACCGAGACCACCCCAAAGCGGGGATCGAGAATCAGACGGGGCGCCGGGTCGAGCATCGTCTTCGGCGCCGCGGCGTTAACGGAACAATCGTCGAAGTAGGCTTTATACGCCGCCACATAGCCCTCGACGTCGTCGCCGATCTCCGGCAGCCGTTTGGTGCGTATCACATGATCCGGCGTCGCCGGGCCGGAGAGAGCGACGGCGTTAAGGTCGGCCCGGGCCACGAAGGCCCGCTGTTTGTCGCCGTCGTTCACCGAGAGGATCATCGGTCTTCCGGCGGCGTCGCTTACCTTGCGGCGCAACGACGATAGAGCCGCCCGGTCGAAGGGCGCCGGGGCTGGAACGTCGGTTTCGTAGTTCCATGCGTCATGGGCCTTCAGGTAATCCTCCGCCACGCCGACCAGTTCGATCATCCGGTCGTAGCTCTCTTTGGCGGTGGCGCCGAAGGAGAAGACCCCGTGGTTCATCAGCGCCATGCCGATGGTCTTGTCGGTGGCGTCCCGCTGGTAGATTTCATAGGCGGTCCGCGCCAAGTCGAACCCCGGCATGACGTAGGGGATGTAGACCACCCGGTCGCCGTAAATCTCCTTCACCCGGTCGGCCCCGCCGGGGGTGTTGGAGACCGACACGAACGCGTCGGCGTGGGTATGGTCGACGAAGGGGTAGGGGAGGATCGCGTGCAAAATAGCCTCCACCGACGGTCCCGGCGCCGAAGCGTTGGTCATGTTCGATTTCAGTTCGTTGACCATCTGCGGATCGGAAAGCGACGGTAAAGCCGCTAGCTTGACGAGACGGCTCATCCGGACCGGAGCGAAACCGGCCTTCTCGATGGAACCGAGATCCCAGCCGGAACCTTTGACGTAGAGAATCTCCTCCGTCTCGCCGACCAGATTCGTCTCGGTGATCTTGACCGAAGTGTTCCCCCCCCCATGGAGGACCAACGCCGGGTCGGCGCCGAGGAGGCGAGAGGTATAGACCCGCAAAGCGAGAAGATCGTCGGCGGAGGGAGCGTCGGTTTCGTTATACAGATTGTTCATCGATCGTTTGTCGTATGGTGATAGAAAAAAGGACATTGTGGCCCAAAAAGGGGGAGGTGGCAACCGGGGTACTGTCCTAAGTTGGATATTGTCGAGTGACGATTATCCTTGACAGGGAGGCTCCTTCATAAAAAAGCCCCGGATTCTTCCGGGGCTTTTCTCCTTTTCGGATGGATTCATCCTTCTCGACAAGTAGCTTGCACATCGCTGTTAGTCGAAGCGGACTTCTCGAACACCCAACGCCTCCATGCATTGCCAGAAAAAGATGAAGCTGAATGTGCCTCGATTGATCTTGTTGCTGACGCTGACATAGGTTTCTTCAACGCCTATCTCGGCCAGCATCCGAACGAGGGCTTCGTACTTCACGCCACGCTTCATCAGAAGGCTCTTGAGGTAGTTCGCGGCCTTCTCTTTCCACTCGTCTTTTTCCGTTATTTGCGCCGCAGAAACCATGGTTTCCTCCCTGTCATAGAAATAGCATTTGTGCGCCATTTTCCGTTTCTATGACAGTATACCATTAAAAATGCATTGCAGTCGAATAGCACATATGCTAATCTTTCACCATAAACAATGCCCGGTCGGTGCGCCAACACCGCCGGGCGGAAACCCGGACGCCCGGTGAGGGGCAATCCGAGCCTCGGAACCTCAATTATCCCCTCCTCGGCGTCTCCTGTAAAGGAACACGCCCATGAACCGTCTCTCCGTCGAAAAACGCTCCAGAATCCTCCACGGCCACGTTGAGGGCCTTTCCATCCGCTCCCTTGAACGGATGACCGGACATCATCGGGATACGATCATGCGCGTCATCGTGGACGCCGGGAATCGCTGTCAGGAGTTCCTCGACGAGAACGTGAGGGATTTTCCATCCCGCTATCTTCAACTCGACGAGATATGGACTTTCGTCGGCAAGAAGACGCGACGGATGACGACGCTGGAACGGGAGCGCGAGACCGACCGGGGCGACCAGTACGTCTTCGTCGCCTTCGATGAGGAGACGAAGTTCGTACCTTCTTTCCTCGTCGGCAAGCGGACCACCGATACTACGATCCGTTTCATGCAGGACCTGAAAGACAGGCTGGACGGCTCCCGCGTCCAGATCACGACCGACGGGTTCGGATCGTACGTCGAGGCCGTACACGCGTTGTATGGAAGAGACGGGATCGACTTTGCGCAGATCGTCAAAGTCTTCGAGCAGGAGCCGCAGGATCGAGGTCGCTACTCCCCGCCCCGCGTCTCGGAGGTCGTCCCGACGATCATCTGCGGCGACCCGGACCCCGACCGGATTTCAACGTCGCTGGTGGAGCGCCAGAACCTGACCATGAGGCAGAGTATCCGACGGTTCACCCGTCTGACGAACGCTTTCTCGAAGAAACTGGACAACCTGAAAGCGGCGCTGGCGGTCCACTTCTATCACTACAATTTCATGCGCCGCCATGGGACGCTTCGCGTCACTCCGGCGATGGAGGCAGCTCTAACGAGTCGATTTTTGGAGTGGGAAGACGTCCTTTCGCGGTAAGGTACACGTCGCCTCATTTTTTCCGGTCGACAGCCGGGGGGATAAATTGCTATTCTTGCAAAAATGCTAAATAGGATGCGAATTCATGCCGGATAAACGGGCCACTCTCATCGACCTTTTCAGCGGTTGCGGCGGATTTTCGCTCGGCGCAGAGTTGGCTGGTTTTCATTCTCTAGCGGCGGTCGATGTCGAGCCGATACTGCTATCCGCATACCGAAAAAACTATCCCCACACGAAGGCCATCGAAGCCGATGTCAGCCAAATTCTGAAATCTGATTGGAGGGCGTTGATCGGGAAAGCGCGGCCCGACGGGATTATCGGCGGTCCCCCCTGTCAAGGGTTCAGCCGGATCGGGAAACGTCGTCAGGATGATCCGCGAAACAGTTTGATCCGGCATTTCTATCGTCACGTCCACGAATTGCGTCCCAAGTTTTTCGTCATGGAAAACGTCGAGGGCCTGTTGGACGCGGGAAGTCGTGAAGTCCTCGAAGACGCCATCGAACACGTTTCAGGGCGTTATCGAATAGTCGGTCCCATCGTCGTCAATGCCGCCGATTTCGGAGCGGCCACGAAGCGCAAACGGGTCATCGTCGTCGGTTACGATCCTCACGAATGCAATCCGATCGGCGAAGACTCTCTTCGACCGCAGAAGGGACGCCGAGCAACAGTTCACGATGCGATCGGAGACTTACCGAAACCAATCGCAAGCGAAAAGGGCGAGGACGATTTTGGATGGGCGAAATACCCTGTCGGCTCGGGCAAACGACTCACGGCATATGCCCGCGCTCTTCGCAAAGCGGCTCCCGAAGGTCTTGGCTGGTCGGAAGCGGTTCAAATGCACAAAAAAGGGTTCGTCTCCGGTCTGTTCGAGACGTGCCACACGAAAGCGGTATCAAAAAGATACGCCTCGATTGAAGGCGGAAAAAGCGATCCCGTAAGCAAGTCGTACCGGCTCGAATGGGATGGGCAATGCCCGACGCTAAGAGCCGGAACTGGAGCGGAGAAGGGTGCCTTCCAAGCCGTTCGCCCCATCCATCCATCCGAGGGGCGAGTGATTACCGTTCGAGAAGCCGCGAGGATGCAGGCGTTTCCCGATTGGTTCGTATTTCATCCGACCAAGTGGCACAGCCATCGAATGATCGGCAACAGCGTTTCCCCATCGGTTTCCTTCGGTATACTCTCAACGATCATGAGTGCAATTTCTGACGACACAAAGGCGAAAACGGCATAAAATAGTTTCCCTGACAATTGTTCTTCATCAGGGGGCTTTCGATGCCGAAGAAAAAGGGAAATCAATTTCCGGTCGACACCCAACCGACTAAGAAAGCTCTCGTCGATAGTCTGACCAGAGACATTTCCGCCGAGGCTTGTCTTTTCGATCTGATCGACAATTCCGTCGACTCCGCACGGGAAACACTCCAAGCCGCGAATCCCGACACCCAACCCGAAGAGCAGCCCGAGTCGTATGACGGATTCAAGATTGATCTGAAATTCAGCGGGGACTCCTTTTCCATCTCCGACAACTGCGGCGGCATCACGAAGGAAAAGCTTCAAACCATGGCTCTGCGCTTCGGGGCGCAGTCGGATCATCCCGGCGGAATTGGAATCTTCGGTTTGGGACTTAACAGAGCGATCTTCAAACTAGGCAAAGTAAGCCATTTGAAATCCGACACGGGCAAACAGCGGGTGGAATTGGTCCTGAATGCGGATCAATACCTAAAGGCCGCAGGATGGAAGCTTCCCGCCGAAGAGTTCGCTTCTTCCGGAAAGATCGGAACGACCGTCGAAATCAGTCGTCTTCACTCGGATATTGGTCGTCGGTTCGGCGATGACCAATGGGTTGACGAATATTGCCGAAGCGTTGGACGAAGGTACGGACGATTCATCCAAAAGGGCTTGACCATTACCGTCAACGGGACGGAAGTGCCGGATGGGGAAGTCCAACTGCGCCAGGGCGGCCCATTCCCCGAAGAGTACAAGTTTTACAAGGTCGGCGATGTCACCGTTCACATACGAATCGGCCAGCATGCAAAGCATAGGTTTACCGCAGAACCGGATTACTTGAAGGAGAATAATGCGCCTCTGACGAAAGAATTCGGATGGACGGTTCTGTGCAACGACAGAGCAATCGTCATGTCCGATCAATCCACGAGAACCGGTTGGGACACGAAGTTCCATTCCGAGTTTTACGGATTCGTGGGGATCGTGAGCTTCGATGCGGAAAATCCGGCATCCCTTCCTTGGGACACGACGAAATTCGATTTGGACCTGAACAATGCGGTCTACCAACAGGTCTTGGTCGATATGCGGAAATTCGCCGAACTATGGCGGACCAACGCCAACATGGCGAAGAGCATAAAACGCAAAGGGGAAGAGCTACTCCCTCTTCCGCAGGAAAAAGCGGATGCCGAAGAGAAGCCCAAGGCGGCCTCGAAGTCGGCAACGGTGAAAAAGTCCGTTTCGAAAGCCGTCAAGAAGCCCGTCAAGAAGGCCGACCACAACCAATTTGGAACCCTCTTGCCCGACGACATCGACGAAGGGAACTGCAACGACAAATTCTTGGCCTTGGTCCACGAGGCGAAAAACCTGAATTTGGCCGTTCCCCTTAGTTATTCGGGTATGGCTCTGCTCCGGCTTTTGATCGAAACGACCATCATTTCCTTTTATAACCGAAAGGACATGCTGGAAGACTTGAGAGATTTTGCTTTCGAGGAGCGCAAGCGAAATGCGAGGCCCGGATTCGAGGTAAAGAAGGAGAATGTATCCTCCGCAAGCTTAGACGAAATGTTCACTTTCATGGAGCAAAACCCCGACACTTGGTGCAAAGGGGTGAAACAGAAATTTTTGCGCGACAGCTTTCGGAAGATGGTCAAGGACAAAAAGGTTCTCAATGGGATTTCGCACAATCCCTTTCAGACGATCCATTTGTCTGCGGCATTTACCATCCGAGACAACGCCCTTCCGGTTTTACGTCATTTGATCGAGTCGTAACGATAACTTGCCGGAGGCTGATCTCAATGGATCGCGTAACGAAAGAGCGTCGATCCGAAATTATGCGGTCGATCCGTTCGAAGGATACCAGCCCGGAAATCCTTGTCAGAAAAGCCGCCTACCGTCTTGGTTTGCGCTTCCGACTACATTCAAAAAGCCTTCCGGGGAAGCCCGACTTGACGCTGCTCAAGTGGCGAACGGTTATTTTTGTGAACGGGTGTTTCTGGCATCGCCATAAAGGGTGCAAAAAGGCTTCTCTCCCCAAAACAAATGTCGCATTCTGGCGGAAGAAGTTCCAAGAGAACGTTCGCCGAGATAAGGCGGTCGAGCGAGAGCTTGAAAAGCTTGGCTGGAGGGTTGTCGTCTTGTGGCAATGCCAGTTCCGGTCTGTCGAAGATGCGGTCGAGCTTCTCAAGCCGCATTTCAGGCCGAGCCGCCTCCCCAAGTCAAATTAGGACAGTACCGCAACCGGGCTCGTCTGGCGTCCTATCGCCGAATGTGGGATACTCTATCGGTTCAGAGGGGAATATTCCGGCGTGATCTACACCCGACCATCAGTATGAACCAGACCTTCGTCGTCGTCGCCGCATTGGGGATGATCCTGACCGCCCTTCTGGTGATCTCGTTCACCGGCGGCGATACCGCCGCCTATTTGCCCGCTCCCCTTTCGTCCGCCCACGCCCGTTTCACCCACGCTTGCGAAGGGTGCCACGACCCGTGGAATGGCGCCGCGACCGAAGGGTGCATGGCCTGCCACCAACGACGTTTGGCCAACGACCTGCACGGCGCCGACCGTCTGGAGAAGGGAAGGAAGACACCCGTTTACGCCACCATGCCGACGTTGGCCTGCGCCGACTGCCATCGGGAGCATCGCCCCACCACGGCAGGGGGGTTCACCGGCCCCGCCGATTTTTGTTCCGGCTGTCACCCGATGGTCGCCATGGTCGACGCCCATCCCGATCTGCCGATGGAACTAACCTCCACCGGTTGTCGCGTCTCCGGTTGCCATCAGTATCATCAAGGGGTTCCGGCGCCACTCTTGGCCGAGGCCGAATCGATTCGGATTCGGGCCGCCAGCGATCTGGTGGAACCGCCGACCCCGGAACCGGAAGAGCCGCTGGCTGAGACCAAACTGGCCGCCATGAAAGAGAGCCCCTTTTATCGGGACCATCCGATCGTCACCGCCCGCTACGAGATCGGCGCCCACTACGGAGGGGAGGCGACCTGCGACGCCTGCCATCTGATCGACGGGCGTCGGACTTCGCATCCCCCGGTGTCGGTCTGCGCCGACTGCCATAAAGAAGAGACCGCCACCTTCACCCAAGGGCGCCACGGCGCCGCCGCCCGGTTCGACCTGACCGGCAAGAAAGGACCCGAACGCCCGGTCGGATGTGGCGATTGTCACGACGCCCATTCGTTGAAAACCGGTAAGGCGCGAAGGGAAGCTTGTCTGGTCTGCCATCAGGAACCCCACGCCGTCGCCTATGAAAAGTCGTCTCATTGGCGGCGTCTCTCGGAACCGAATTTCGTCCTGTCGCCGCTAAAAGCCCCCGACTGCGCCGGATGCCATATGCCCCGCCGGGAAGCGCTTCATGGCGGGGTCGATCATGACGAGACCCTTTCCACCTCCCCCCCCGAACGGGCCGTGGCCGACGTCTGTATCGCCTGCCACGGGCTTCCCTTCGCCTGGTCGGCGTTGTTGGACGAGAAGGTGGTGGAGAGTAATTTCACCTACCCCCCCGCCGGAACGCCGAGTACTCTGACCTATACCCTGACGCGGGGGAAGGAGCGACCGTGAGCCCTACCGACCGCCGCATCTCCTTCGACGAGATCATGACCATCCTGACCGACGCCCCCTTTTTCGCCGGGGCGCCGAGCGACGCGTTGGAAGAGCTGGTGGGGGACTCGACCACCGTCGAGATGAAAAAGGGGGAGGTCTTCATTCGGGAAGGGGAGCACGAAGAGACCTGCTACATGACCCTCACGGGACGCTACCGTATCAGCGTCACCGACGCCGACACCGGCAAAAAACGGGAGGTTCAGATCACCGGCGCCGGCTCGCTCCTCGGCGAAATGTCGATCCTGACCGGCAACCCCCGATTCGCCGAGGTCTCCTGCGTCGAGAAGGGATTGGCGTTGGTCATCCATCGGGAAGAGCTGATGCGCTTTCTCGACGCAGTCCCCGATATACGCCAGCGGGTCGACGACGACTTCCGCAAACGGACCCTCTTCTCGGCCTTCCGTCGGCAGGAGATCTTCTCGCAGGTCGACGACTGGAGCATCGAGAAGCTGGCCCGGACCATGACCTTTCTCGTCTTCGAGAAGGGACAGACGGTCTTCGCCGAAGGGGACGATCCCGATTCGTTCTATCTGGTGCGGGACGGCTTCGTGAAGCTCTCGCGCCGGATGAAGGCCACCGGAAGGGGTCTATTTCGACTCCCGGTTCGACAAAGGATTGGGCCCCCGCCCCAAGAAGGACGAAACCGAGTTCACCCTCTCCTACCTCGGGCCGGGCGCCTATTTCGGCGAGCGGGCTCTCTTCTCGGTCCGGCGACGCCAGATGGCCGCCCGGGCGATCACCCGGTTGGAGGTTCTCAAAATAGGCCGCGACGAGTTCAACGAGCTGATGGAGCGACACCCGCAACTCGAAGAACGTCTCCGGGAGCACGCCGCCACCCGCTACGACCTCCCTCCCGACAAAGGCAAGAAGGAGAAAAAAGACAAAGAACGCCAGGAGATGCTCTCTTGGGTCGAAGACCACGATATTCTCCTGGGGGATCATATTCTGATCCTCGATCTCGATCGATGCGTCCGCTGCCTCAACTGCATCGACGTCTGCGCCAAGCTCCACCACGGGGTTACCCGGCTGACTCACAACGGCATCCGGTTCAAAACCATCCTGATCCCCACCAGCTGCCGGCATTGCCGGGAACCAACCTGCATGATCGGCTGCCCCACCGGCGCCATCCAGCGCGACCGGGAGGGGGAGGTCTTTCACACCGACGCCTGTATCGGCTGCGGCAACTGCGCCGCCCGTTGCCCGTTCGGCAACATCAGCATGGTCCGGCTCGACAAAGCCGTCGGCAAAAAGACCGTGCGGGAACGGTTCCATACGTGGGTACGGGCGCTGTTCACCGCCGGTTCGGGCGACGACGAGAAACAAGGCGCCAAACGGCGGGCGGTGAAGTGCGACATGTGCAAAGGGTACGAGCGGCAAGGGTGCGAGCATAACTGCCCCACCGGCGCCATCATGACCGTGGAGCCGAAAGCCTTCTTCACCGGGAGGGTTAACGAATGACCAGAGAAGCCAGAGTGTGGCTGATCATCTCGTTCCTCTTCGCGGCGGGGGTCTGGTTTCTTTTCCGGCAAGGGCCGTCGGCGCCGGTCTGGGGGTATGAACCCGACCCGGTCCGGCCGATGGTCGGTTGGGTCGCCGCGACGGTCGCCTTTGTCACCCTCCTCTACGCATGGCGCAAGCGGGAGCTTCTACAAGCGCCGGGGAAACTGATCTGGTGGAAATGGGCTCATATGATCGGCGGGGGGCTCTTCACCCTTCTCTGGATCTGGCACGCCGACGCCACCCTCGGCTACGCGCCGGTTCAGTGGGGGATGACGGTCGCCACCCTCGGGCTCTTCGCCACCGGGGTATGGGGACTCTTCGTGCAGGGGACCGTACCGTCGGTGATGAACGAGACCCTCATCGACCCGGTCTATCGGGACGCCCTCAAAGGATCGGCCGAAGACCTCGTCGTCGAAATCGGCGGTAAACTGACCGGCAGAAGCGTAGCCTTCGATCAGGTCTTTCAGCGTCACATTCTCCCTTTCATCGTCATCAAGAACCCGAGCGCCGATCTCCAAAAAGGGATGGTGCAACGGCTCTTCGGCCCCGGCGACATCGACCGAAACGCCGCCATCCACGATGTGGCCAAGCTTTCCCCCGGCGAGCGGGATCTCTTCTACGAAGTGGCCGAGAAGGCCCTCGACGTGGTCGAGATACGCCGTTCCCTCACCTATCAGGGGCGGATGAACCGGTGGCTCGTCTGGCACGTGGCGCTGACCGTGGGGCTCTTCATTTTCCTCCTTTTTCACGTTCTTTCGGCCTTCTACTACTGACCCCCTCCGCTGGCTGCGCAAGCTGTTGAAAAAACATGGCGCACAAGGGGTGAAATGGGGCGAAAAATACCCCTTGTGTCGTGGTACAATCTGACCTCTTTCTTCTTTAATAAAGTAACGGTCATTTCAGCCTCATGAGCGACATCGAACCGACTTCTCTCATCCCGATCTCCATCGAGGACGAGATGAAATCGTCCTTCCTCGAATATTCCATGTCGGTGATCGTGGCCCGCGCCCTCCCCGACGTCCGCGACGGCCTTAAACCGGTTCACCGGCGGATTCTCTACGCCATGAACGACCGGGGGAACGTCCATAGCAAGGCCTACCGAAAATCGGCCAACACCGTCGGCGAAGTGTTGGGCTCGTACCACCCCCACGGCGACTCGGCCATCTACGACGCCATGGTGCGGATGGCCCAACCCTTCTCGCTCCGCTATCCGTTGGTCGACGGGCAGGGGAACTTCGGGTCGGTCGACGGCGATTCTGCCGCCGCCATGCGGTATACCGAAGCGCGGCTCTCCCGTCTGGCCGGAGAGATACTCGAAGATCTCGACCGGGAGACGGTCGATTTCATTCCGAACTACGACGAGTCGAAAAAAGAGCCGACGGTCCTCCCGTCGAAACTCCCCAACCTGATGATCAACGGCGCCGGTGGCATCGCCGTCGGCATGGCGACCAACATCCCCCCCCATAACCTGAATGAAGTGGTCGACGGGTTGGTTCATCTCATCGACAACCCCGATTGCGGCGTCGAAGAGCTGATGGAGCATATCCCCGGTCCCGACTTCCCCACCGCCGGCGAGATTCACGGAACCGCCGGGATACGGGCCGCCTACTACACCGGGCGGGGGCACGTCATCATGCGGGCCAAAGCCCACATCGAGCCGATGGAGAAGGGAGACCGGGAACGGATCGTCCTGACCGAGATTCCGTATCAGGTGAACAAGTCGCGGCTCATCGAAAAGATCGCCGATCTGGTGCGAGACAAAAAAATCGCCGGAATCTCCGACCTGCGCGACGAGTCGGATCGTCGGGGGATGCGGGTGGTCATTGAGCTGAAACGGGACGCCATGGCGAAGGTGGTCTTGAATCTCCTCTACAAACAGACCCAGATGCAAGACACCTTCGGGGTGATCCTGATTGCGTTGGTCGACGGCCAGCCCCGCCAGTTGAACCTCAAACAGATGCTCTTTCACTTCGTCGAGCATCGCCGCGAGATCATCACCCGCCGGACTTTATACGACCTTCGGAAAGCCCGCGAGCGGGAGCATATCCTGCAAGGCTACGTCAAAGCCCTCGATCATCTCGACGAAGTCATTAGCCTCATCAGAAACGCCGACAGCCCCGACGTCGCCAAGGGCGGCCTTATCGAACGGTTCGGCTTTAGCGACATCCAGGCCAAAGCGATTCTGGAGATGCGTCTCCAGCGGCTGACCGGCATGGAGCGGAAGAAAATCACCGACGAACTCGAAGCGTTGCTGAAAGTCATCGAAGGGCTTGAGTTCATCCGGGACCACGAAGAAGAGAAATACCGGATCATCAAAGAAGAACTGCTCGCCCTCAAGGCGACCTACGGCGACGACCGACGGACGGCCATCGTGCCGAACGAGTCGGAAGTCTTGATGGAAGACCTGATCCCGAAAGAAGACGTGGTGGTCACCATCACCACCTCCGGCTACA
>CALOCG010000025.1:0-106916 GCA_942491805.1 Nitrospinota bacterium | reverse complement strand
CGCCCATGCCGGCAGTTGCGTATTGCTGATACTCGATGCGGTCGGGGCGTGGGGGTGACCGTCGATGAGTTGCTCGCAACCCTTCGCCGATGCGACGTCGATGGCCGTCCCTCTGCCGGGACGGGCGCCGCCATGGCGGAGACGGTGGCCGGGCTGGTCTTTGTCGATGGCGATGTTCTGCCGCATCAAGGAGGGAGTCGTCGTGCCGCTGGGCGGGATCGGCGCCATCCGCGACGGCTATTACCTGCTCGATGAAGCGGGTGACATTATCGCCCAACTCAACCCGCGCGACCGATGACCTATCCCTTGGTGGCGCCGCTCGCGATGGGGGTTGACGCCCTTGCGGGTGAGCCGCGCCGGTTTCACCCGTTGGTCGGATTCGGCGCCATGGCGTCGGCGTTGGAGCGGCGGATGAATGACGACACGCGAATCGGCGGTGTCGTCGCCATGGGGACGCTTGTCCTCCCTCTGGTCATTCTCGTCTGGTACATGGTCTCGGTGGCTGACCTCTTCGGGCCGCTGGTCGATCTTCTCTTCTTATGGTTGGCCCTTGGCGCCCATGCGTTGAAACAACATGCCGACGCGGTCCGGGTGGCGTTGCTCGCCGACGACCTGCCGACGGCGCGACGAGCGGTCTCGATGATCGTCAGCCGCGACACCGACACGATGACGGTCGCCGACGTGGCGCGGGCCACCGTCGAATCGTTTCTCGAAAATGGACTCGACGCGATCTTCGGCGCCCTCTTCTGGTACGCCGTCGCCGGAGCGCCGGGGGTGGTCGCCTATCGTCTGGTCAATACGCTCGACGCCATGTGGGGGTATCGGACCGAACGGTACGCCCGGTTCGGTTGGGGAGCGGCCCGGCTCGACGATGCGATGAACTATCTCCCGGCCCGCCTTACCGCCGCGACCTACGCTCTCTTTGGTGACACCCGGCGGGCCGTCGCCTGTTGGCGCGCGCAAGGGGGTTTGATGGAGAGCCCCAACGCCGGACCGGTGATGGCGGCAGGGGCGGGGGCGCTCGGAATACGGCTCGGGGGAGCCGACGTCTATCATGGCGCCCTCAAAGAACGCCCGACCCTCGGCGCCGGAAACGAAGCGACGCCAGCGGACATCGACCGGGCCGGGAAGATGGTGATGCGGGGGATGGTCCTATGGGGCGCCCTTATTCCTCTCGTCACCTACGTCGGGAGGGTGTATGGCTGACCACGGCGGGCGTCTTCGAGAAGCGTCGGTCCGGTATGGCCATCAGCTCGACGCGTGGCTCGACCTCTCGACCGGCATCAACCCGAACGGTTATCCGACGCCGATGACGACGTCGGGTGGGGGGCGCTCCCGGAACCGGACGATGGTCTCTTCGACGTCGCCAGCAAAGCCTACGGCGTCACCTCGGCGATACCGACGGCAGGGTCGATGGGGGCCATCCGCGCGATCCCTCGACTCTTTCCTCCCGGCCCGGTGGCCATCCTCGAACCGACCTTTAACGAACATGCGGAAAGCTGGCGACGCATCGGGCATAGGGTGTCGCGCTACCCCGCCGACCGGATGGCTGAAGGGATAGAAGGGGCGCACGTGGCGGTGGTCTGTCATCCGAACAATCCGACCGGGTATCGGTTCGACCGAAAGACGCTGCTCCGTTGGGCCGCCACCCTCCACGCCAAAGGGGGCGCCCTTGTCGTTGACGAAGCCTTCATCGACGCCACTCCCGAAGAGAGCGTCGCGCCTGATGCCGTGGCGGGTCTTGTCGTCTTACGGTCGCTCGGCAAATTCTACGGGCTGGCCGGGGCGCGGGTCGGCTTCGCCATCGGCGACGCGGCTCTGTTGGCGCGACTCGACGACGAACTGGGGCCGTGGACCATCGCCGATCCGTCGCGGAGGGTAGCGATGAAGGCGTTGCAAGACGAGGCGTGGCGTCTGACGACTGTCGTTCACCTCGGCGAAGCGTCGGCGCGCCTCGTGCGGCTACTCGTCGATCATCGTCTTTCGCCTCAAGGGGGGACGCCCCTCTTCCAATGGGTCGTCACCGACGACGCCGACCGTATCGGTGATGCGTTGGCCCGACGGGCGATTCTCGTTCGCCGCTTCGACGCCCCGAAAAGTCTTCGATTCGGCTTGCCGGGAACGGAAGACGATTGGCGACGGCTCGACATCGCATTGCGAGAGGTGATGCGATGAGAACCGGCGCGTTGATGGTGCAGGGGACGTCGTCCGACGCCGGGAAATCGCTCTTCGTCACCGGACTCTGTCGGCTCTTGGCGCGACGGGGCGTTCGGGTGGCGCCATTCAAGCCGCAGAACATGGCCCTTAACTCCGCCGTCGCCATCGACGGGGGGGAGATCGGGCGGGCGCAGGCGTTGCAAGCCTTCGCCGCCGGGATCGATCCGACCACCGACATGAATCCGATTTTATTGAAACCGACCAGCGATACCGGCTCGCAGGTGATCGAAAACGACCGTTGGGTCGAGTGATGAACGCCGGTCGCCTACCACGACCACAAACCGAAAGTAAAAGCGGATGCCGTCGCCTCTTTCGAACGACTCGCCGCTTGCTACGACGTGGTGTTGGTGGAAGGCGCCGGTAGCCCGGCGGAGATAAACTTGCGGGCGCATGACATCGCCAACATGGGTTTCGCCGAGGCGGTCGATCTGCCGGTCTGGCTGGTCGCCGATATCGAGCGGGGAGGGGTCTTCGCCCAGATCGTCGGCACCATGGAACTCCTCGCCCCGACCGAACGGGAGCGCGTCACCGGCGTCGCCGTCAATCGGTTTCGTGGCGACGTGGCGTTGCTCACGCGGGGACTCGACTGGTTGCGCGACGTTCGAAATATCCCGGTGGTCGGTGTGATGCCCTATCTCAAAAACCTCCGGCTCGACGCCGAAGACAGTCTCGCCCGACGGGACGGGGATGGCGCCGACGACGGCCTGAAGGTGGTCGTTCCGCTTCTGCCTCGCATCAGCAACCCGACCGATTTCGAACCGCTGGCCGACCACCCGCAAGTGACGCTCACCTACGTGAAAGCGGGGACGACGTTCCCTCCAGCCGATCTGGTGATCCTGCCGGGGAGCAAGAATGTCATCAGTGATCTCGGTTGGATTCGGGAGCAAGGGTACGACACCGCCATCATCCGTCACCTTCGTTACGGGGGGAGACTCCTCGGCGTCTGTGGCGGCTATCAGATGCTGGGCTCCGCGCTTCACGATCCGCACGGGATGGAAGGAACGCCCGGTTCGTGCGACGGGCTCGGTCTGCTCGACCTACAGACGACCCTTGCGCCGGAGAAACGTCTGGCCAACGTGACGGGGCGCCTTACCTTCGACGACGCCGACGTGGCCGGGTATGAGATCCACGCCGGGGTGACCGACGGCCCCGCCTTGCGACGCCCCTTTTCCGCCCTCGCCGATGGACCCGACGGGGCGATCTCCGATGACGGAGGCGTGGCCGGGACCTATCTGCACGGGCTCTTCGATCGACCGGAAGCCTTGACCGCTCTTTTGCGCTGGGCGGGACTGACCGCGCCGGTGGCGGTCGACCGAGCCGCCGAACGGATGAACGAGATCGACCGGTTGGCCGACGCCATGGAAGCTCACCTCGACTTAACCGGCTTCTGGCGCCACTGCGGCGTGAAGGGGGAGTGATGAGAACGTTCGTGCTTGGCGGAACACGCTCCGGTAAAAGCGGCTACGCCGAATCGCTGGCCCGCGCGTCAGGCGAACGGGTGGCCTACGTCGCCACCGCAACGGCAGGAGATGGCGCCATGGCCGAACGGATCGCCCTCCACCGCGAACGTCGCCCCGCTACGTGGACGTTAGTGGAAGAGCCGATCCGTCTGGCCGAAACGATCCGCCGACTCGATGGCGATGGGGTAACGTTGGTCGATTGCCTCACCTTGTGGCTGACGAATCTGTTGATGACCGACGACGAGGCGCTCGTCGAACGGGAGATCGACGCGCTCATCGCCGTTATGGAAGAGGTGAAAGGGGAACTTATTCTCGTTTCCAACGAGACCGGCCTTGGGATTACGCCGCCGGGGGAGTTGACCCGGCGTTATGTCGATCTGGCCGGATCGCTTCATCAACAGCTTGCGAAACTATCTGATCGGGTGACGTTGGTCGTCGCCGGTCTGCCGATGAACCTGAAAGGAGCATGACGTGACCGAACATTGGACCCTCGCCCCGGTGGCGCAACAGGATGAAGAGACCTGCATGAAAGCGACCGCCCGCCAAGGGGAGCTGACGAAACCTCCCGGTTCGTTGGGGCGGCTCGAATCGTTGGCGGTGACACTCGCTTCGATGCAGGGCGCCGAACGCCCGTCGCTTGACCGGGTGCGGATCGTTGTCTTCGCCGGCGATCACGGGGTGGCCGGGGAAGAGCGGGTGTCGGCTTTCCCGCAGGCGGTCACCGTCGAGATGGTGAAAAACTTCGTCCGTGGCGGAGCGGCCATCAGCGTGTTGTCGAAAAGCCTCGGCGCCACCTTGGAGGTGGTCAACGTCGGAACCGTCGGCGACCCCGGTCCTTTGCAAGGAGTGGTCGACGCTCGTGTGGCGGCAGGGAGCGCCAACTTCGCCGCCGGCCCGGCGATGACGGTCGAACAGCTCGACGCCGCTCTTGCCGCCGGTCGGGATGCGGTCGAACGGGCCATGGCCGACGGCTTGGATCTCTTCGTCGGGGGGGAGATGGGGATTGGCAATACCACCGCCGCTACGGCCGTCGCCTGCCTGATGTTGGGGCTGACCGGCGCCGAACTGGCCGGGCCGGGAACCGGACTCGATGCGGCGGGGGTGTCGCATAAGGCGGGTGTCATCGACCGGGCCTTGACGCTCCATGCCGACGGGCGCGACGGAAACGAACCGTTGCGCCGTGTGGGGGGATTCGAAATCGCCGCTCTGGCGGGGGCTTACATCGCTGCGGCTCAACGGGGTGTTCCGTCGCTGGTCGACGGGTTCATCACCACGGCGGCGGCGTTGGCGGCGGTGCGGATCAACCCCGGTGTGGCCGACTGGTTGCTCTATTCCCACGCTTCCGCCGAACCGGGGCATCGCCGCATACTCGAAGCCCTCGACGCGAAGCCGTTGGTCGATCTCGGGATGCGCCTTGGCGAAGGGAGCGGCGCGGCTCTTTGTGTGCCGCTGTTGCGGCTCGCCTGCGATCTGCATAACGGTATGGCGACTTTCGCCGAAGCGGGGGTCAGTGGCGCGGAATGAGAGTCGACCTTCTCCGCCACGGCGAAACGGTGGGGGGCGCCCGCTATCGGGGGCGGCTCGACGACGCGCTGACGCCGGAAGGGTGGCGGCAGATGGAGGAGGGGATCGCCGGGATCGACGACTGGCGACGGATCGTCACCTCGCCTCTCGTTCGCTGCGCCGCTTTCGCCGAAGCGGCGGCCCGACGGTTCGATCTGCCGCTCACCGTCGATCCCCGTTTGCGGGAGATCGACTTTGGCGCATGGGATGGGATGACGGCGGATCAGATCGTGGCGGTCGATAGGGTCGCGTTGGAAAAGTTCTGGGCCGACCCTGCGGCGAACCCGCCGCCGGGGGGGGAGCCGATGGCCGATTTCTCCTGTCGGGTGGAAGAGGGGTTCCGCGACCTGTTACGATACCGAGAGCCCACGCTGGTGGTCGCTCACGGAGGACCGATACGGGTTATCCGTTCTCTCGTGGAGGGGGTGTCGATGGCGGAGGCGCTCATGTTACGCGTGCCGCACGGTTCGCTGCATCGGATTGAGGGGGATACGTTATGCGTCCGTTTCTGATCGCTATCCGTTTCATGACCATTCTTCCGGCTCCGCTCGGTTGGGAGCCGACCATCGAAGAGCGGGGGAAATCGGTGGCTTGGTTTCCGTTGGCCGGGTTGCTCATCGGCCTTTTCGTGACCGGTCTTGCTTGGATCGGCGTCGATTCGTCGATGGTGGTGGGGGCGGCGCTCGGGGTGGCGACGTGGGCGCTCTTGTCGGGCGGGTTGCATCTCGACGGCCTCGGCGATTGCGCCGACGCGCTGGTGGGAGGTGGCGACGATCGAGACCGGACCTTCGCCATCATGAAAGATCCCCACACCGGCATGGCGGCGGTCACGGCGGTGGTGGCGGTGATGATGCTCAAGTTTGGCGGCGTTCACGACATGGTGGGGCATGGCCAATGGTATGCGTTGGTTCTCATCCCGGCCGTGGCCCGGACGGTTCCGTGGCTTCTTTTCATCTCCTCCCCCTATGTCAGCCCCGGCGGCATGGGGGAGGGGATCGACCGGTATCTGACCGGCTCGGCCATGTTGGGGGCGATGTTACTCTATGCGGCTACGGTCGCCGTCTGCGGTTGGCATGGGGTGGCGATTATCCTGACGGTTCTTTTGGTGACTTTCGGGATCCGGTCGTTGGCGAAGCGGCGATTGCGGGGGATCACCGGTGACGTCATCGGCGCGACCATCGAGCTGTCGGAAGCGGCCGCCGTGGTGGTCATGGCCTTTGCCGTTTAGCCCCTACGCGGGGGGCGACGCCGAGAACGTCGTCGAACAAGCGCGTCTTCGCCGCGCCGCCGTCTGAAACCATGGGACGTCTATCCACAACGACACGCTATGAACCTTACGCGATTCGCGCCGAGCCCCACCGGGCGACTTCATTTGGGGCACGCCTATTCGGCCCTTGTGGCCGCTTCCATGGCCGACCGGTTCCTTTTGCGCATCGAGGATATCGACCCGACCCGTTGTCGTCGTGAACATGAAACGGCGCTCCTCGACGATCTTCGTTGGCTCGGTCTCGTCTGGCCCGAACCCGTCTGGCGCCAGTCGGAGCGGTTCGGCGTCTATCGCACGGCGCTCGACCGTCTTGAGGTGATGGGGCTTCTCTACCCCTGCTTTTGCACCCGCCGACAGGTAATCGACGAAGCGACCCGATCCGGCGTCGCCCCGCATGGTCCCGAAGGGGTCATCTATGCCGGAACCTGCCGAAAGTTATCGGTCGCCGAGCGACGGGAGCGGACGGAGGAGGAGCCGTATGCGTTGCGGCTCGATATGGAAAAGGGGAGGGCCATGGCCGGGCCGCTTCGGTGGCATGACCGTGAGGCAGGTTGGATCAAGGCCCGCCCCGAACTTTTCGGCGACGTCATTCTCGCCCGGAAAGAGACCCCCACCAGCTATCACCTCGCCGTCACCGTTGACGACGGGGCGCAAGGAGTGACTCTTGTGGCGCGCGGCGCCGATCTCTTCGACGCGACCCACATACACGTGTTACTCCAAAAGCTCCTCGATCTCACCACCCCCGACTATTACCACCATCCTCTTATCACCGGCGACGACGGACGGCGGCTCGCCAAACGGGATCGGTCGGTGACCATAGGAGCGTTGCGGGATGGGGGGGCGACCCCCGACGACATTCGCCGACGATTCGGCCCGCTCCCCTAGCCTGCCCGGACCGGGCCGCCAACGTGCGGCGGGGACAGGCGCCCCCCTCGCCGCGGGGCGCTAGAAGCGGCGGACCACCGCGAGATCGACGTTGTAGACGTCGTAAGCGCTGTCGGCGGCGTTAAAGCTATCTTTCTTATCCTCGATTCGGCTGTAGCGAAGTTTCCCCATCAGCGACAGACTATCGGAGACCCCCCAGAGGAAACCCGGCTCGATAAACGTGCGGGTTCGTCCGGCGTCGTAGAGCGCCTCGTCAGAGCCGAGACCGTTGGCCGCCACCATCTTGTGCCCCACCATGCCGGTCAGCCCCAGGTTCGGCACGATCCACCAAGCCACGCTGGTATAAAGCTCCCACGCGTTGTTGTTGCTGTTGGCCGTTTCTTCCGCCAACGTCCCGCCGTCGGAGCCGATCCGGTTCTTTCCTTGGGTTGAAAGTGATCCGGCCACGATGAGCCGGACCGACCCGGCGAACGAGCCGATGTAGCGAACTTCCCCCAAGACTTGGTCACCGGAGCGGAAGACCTCCGTACCATCGAGTTTGTCCCCCGTGGTGGTGATGTAGAGAGCCTGGAAAGTGAGCAGATGGTTTTCCTTCAAGGTGAATCCACCGTTGATCATGCCGAGAAACGTGTCCCCCGGCGCGTAGGTGTTGCCGACCCCGTCGTCGGTCGGATCGTAATCGCCGGTGACCGTGTAGCGGGCGGCGAATCCAAACGAAGTCGCTCCGTCGCTCCAGACGGCGACGAGGTGAGGCGCGACGTCGGTTCCGGCGCCGTAGGAATTGACGATCATCAGGTCGGTCGCCACCGGATCGAAGATCATCCGCCCCTGTTCCGCCGAAGTGTAGGAGCGTTTGCCGATTCCGGCGACGACATCGACCCCCCCTCGCACCGAGACGGCGCCAAGCTCGGTGGCGTAGTAGGTGGAGAGGGTCGGTTCGGTGAAGGTCGAGACCGAGAACCGTTCGTCGGCCAACGCGGTCTTATAGTCGGTGGCGACGCTCCGCCCGGTCAGGGTGGCGCCCCATTGTTCGGTTTCATAGGAGACCTGCCCTTGCATCTGCGACTGGGTTCCGTCTTGCGGGAGGGAGGTGTTTTTCCACGAGCCGTAGTTGCCGGTGAGCGACACTTGCCACGGCATGGCGGTCTCTTGGGCCTGTGCGAAAGAAGCGCCGACGAGCAGGGCCAGCGCAACGAAGGGGGTCGCTTTGATTAATCGTCTCATCGGAAATCAACCTCGATGCGATAGGTGGCCGGAAGAGGGGCCTCGTTCTGTCCGCCGACCTCTCCGACGGTCCCCTGTTGGGAGGAGGTGTTGGCGTTAAAGTCACCCGCGTTTTTCTCCGACGTCGGCGCCAGTTTCGACGGTTTCGAGACCGTATGGGCCGCCTGCGTTTTCAGAATATCCTTCGTCGGCGAGGTGGTTTTCTGTTCTTCGTCCTTCTTGGCCGGTTCGGGCGTCGGCGTCGGCGGCGCCACCTTCGGTTGAGGAGGAACCCTGAACCTGAAGTTGTTCAACGAACGAAGCCGGGCGGGTGAAATCCTGAAAGGAGATTGGGGCGCGCCGCCGGGACGGATGACCGTCCGCATCCCCGGCATGACCAGAACGCGGCTCTGGTTCCCATCGACGCCTTGCACCGAAACGGCGCCCTCTTCACCCTGCGTCCCCAACAGATCGACCTCGGTCACTTCCGTCTCGACGTCGAAACCGATCACCCACGGCGGCGTTCCGGCCACGCCGGCCACCGCCGCTTTGGTCTGGTACTCGAACCGGGAATCGTTATTCAGCAGCTTGTTGACCGCCGATTTGACCCGACCGAACATGAGGCCGAAGATCGAGAAGGTCGAGCCTTTGTCGTCCCGGTGGAGCGATTGAACCTTCAGCCGGGTTCGCCGGTCGATCTTGATCTGGTCGTTATTGTCGAAACGGATTTCGACTTCGCCGTCCCGTCCGGTGACGATGGTGTCTCCTGCCGCCACGTCATCACCCAAGACCAGCGGATGCGTGACGCCGTCGACTTTGCGGACGACCTCCGCCTTTCCGCGAACGAAAATGACTTTCGCCCCGATGGGGGTGGCCGCAAAGGCCACCGATGGGACGATCAGCGACAGGGCCGCCGCGAGGGCGATGGTGCTTCGAACGAACATGCGATTATCCTTTCAACGTACCGTCAGGGGGAGGTATAGATGACCCCGGTCGTATCGACGGCCACCAGTCGGTTTCCGCCGTAAGCGATGCTGTAGTAGTCGCCTCGGCCCGTGGCGCCCACCGGGGCTTCCCACGCGGCGCCGTCGGCGGAGAAGGAGATGCCCGAACCGGCGGCGATGAACCAAGAGCCGACCCGGATGACGTCGTTTAAGGTCGAGCCGGTATTGTTAGAGGTTCGCGCCGTCCAAGTGACTCCGTCGGAAGAGGAGTAGACCGGCGCCTGATTTCCCCCTCCCAACGTATCGAGGCCGACAACCACATACGTACCTCCGCCGTAGGCGGCCGCCTTGAACTGTGTATCGAGAACCGGACCGGCCACCCGCGCCCAGCCTCCACCCGTTTCGCGCCAGACACTCCCGCCGGTGTCGGGAATGATGGTTTGCCCGCCGGCTACCGAAATCCCCGACGAGGGAAAGTGCCCGGCGCCAAGGCTGATGAGTGAGCAACCAGCGAAGACCCCCGCCCCGACGCAAGTATGGTTCCCCCCTGCCGTCGAGTAGAGGCCGAGGAAATTCGCCCCGTTGCCGACGACGGTTCGGAACCGGTCACCCGTGGCGCCCAAACCTGCGCTGGCGGCCCATGTCGTACCCGTGGCGTCGGAGGTGTAGTAGTAGGCGAGCCCGCCGTTACCCCCCGCCGCGACGAAGCGGCTTCCGGTCCATACGAGATCGTCCATGTTCGCGCCGGTGGCGGGAAGCGTGACCTGCGTCCAGGTGATCCCGTCGGTGGAGGTGTAGACCCGATCGGCGCTGGCCGCTGCGGTGGCGCCCATGACGAACTTCCCGGCGCCGTAGTCGATACGCCCCTGCCCCACGGTCCCCCGTTGCGTCCATTTGAGGCCGGTCTGCTCTTGGCAGGAGACGGCGGCGGTGGTGGCCGATTCCCCGGCGGCGTTGACGGCGGCGACCCGGTAGGTCCGGGTGTCGTGCACGCCGGTCGGATCGGCGAACGCGGTTTGGGTGGTGGTCGAGGTGGCGACGTTGGAGTAGACCTTGTAGGAGGTCGCTCCGGCCGAGCTGTTCCACGTCAGCCCGAGGGTCGCGTACCCGGCGTTGCAGGTGAGCCCGGTCGGGGTGGCGGGGGGGACGAGAATCGTCTTGGAGGCCGTGGCCGCGCCGCCGTGTCCGTCTTCGACGGTGAGGGTGACGCTGATGGTCGTTGCGGTGGCGCTGGTGGTCATGGCGACCGTAGCGCCGGAGCCGGAGATCGTCCCGCCGGTGGGGCTCCAGATGTAGGTGAGGGGATCGTTGTCCGGGTCGCTGGCGACGGCGGTGAGGGTGACCACGCTCCCCGGCGTCGGATTGGCGGGGGCGTAGTTCAGGCTTTCGATGGTCGGCGGGGCGTTGACGGCCAGCTTAATGCCGACCGGGTTGTTTCCGCCGGGGGAGAGGAGCGAGGTGCTCGCTCCGGTGAAGGTTCCGAAGCTGGTGGTGACCACGGTGATGGAGAAGGTGTAGATACCGGGGGTAAGCTCCCCTTCGACCACGCCGGTGTCGAGCGGGATACTCTGCACCACCGGATCGGTCAACGCGGCGCCGGTGATGGTCAGCGTGGCGCTGGTGACGTAGGTCGGGGCGGCGGCGCAGGTGGGGCAATCGGGAAGGGCGCCTTCGGGGAAGGTCAGGTGGATGCTGGCCCGTGCTTTGCCCCCTTTGTCACCGTCGCCGGTCTCGCTTTGCAGACCGCACGCGGCGACACCGAACAGTGCGATGACAAGAAGGAGGTATCGTCTCGATAATCTCACACCCACACTCCGCTCACTATACGCTCAACGCTTGATGCCGCTACCGCCCCTTGACGTCGCAACGATCAGATAATAACAGAATCGGCTCTTTTATGGAGAGGTGTAGACGTTCCCCGGAACGTCTACCGCCACGAACTTCGTTCCGTCGTAGGCCATGTAGGCGAAATTGTTCGGTAAGGCGACCGGCGCCTCCCACGTGACGCCGTCGAAGGAGAACGTTCCCGACGCCCCGACGGCGAAGAAGACGTTGCCGGTCCAGACGATATCCCGTAACGTCTGGTTGACGCTGTTCGCCCGGCTGGTCCATGTCGCCCCGGTGGGCGAGGTCCAGATCTGGGCGAAACCGGCGGTCGCTTTGGAGCCCACGGCGACGAAGAGCCCGGCGCCGTAGGCGGCGTCGTACATGTTGTGACCGTTGTTCAAAGGCCGCGCCCAGACCCCGGCGTTGTAGGTGACGAAATCCCCGGCGCTGGAGAGGAGGACGAAGGTCGTCCCGTCGGAAGCGCCGTGGCGGAGGGTGGTGGCGACGGCGGGGGTGGTGTTGCCGATGGCGCCCCATGCGACGCTGTTGGTTCCCGACGTGTAGACACCTGCCGCATGGGTACCGTCGGAGAGCCCGGCCAAAATCGTATCGCCGCTCCCCACCAGCCCGGTGATGTGGGGGCAGGCTCCCCCGCAGGCGCCGATCTGGGCGACGCCGCTCCAGTTGACCCCGTCTGCGGAAGTGAAATACTGCTCCGTCGGGCTGGCGACGAACTGGTTGCCGATGATGAAAAAGGTCCCGGTCCAGGTCAGGGCCGAGACGAGGTCTTGCACCCCGGCGAAGAGGGTGGCCCCCGACCAGGTTATCCCGTCGGTCGAGGTACGGTGTGAACCTCCTCCCGCAGGATTCCCCGCATGCAGGAAGGTCGTGCCGTTATGGGCGACGAACCCGGCGCCGAGCGCCCCCCGGTTGGTCCAAGTGAGACCGGTCTGTTCGAGGCAACTGACCTCGGTGGAAAGCGAACCGACACCGCTGGCGTTGACCGAGGCGACCCGGTAGGAGCGGGTCTGGTGGACCGGCACGCCGGTATGGGTATAGGCCAGTCCCGCGGGGGTGATGCCGCTACTCGCGGTGGTGACCCCGGCGCTGTCGGCCCAGTATATTTTGTACGACGTCGCTCCGGTTACGGCGGCCCAGCTAAGGGTGAGCTGGCGGTATCCGGCGGCGCAGCTCGGGGTCGGGGCGGCAGGGGTGGTCGAAACGGTCACTTCGGTCGAGGCGACCTCCAACCCGCCGGGATGGAGCGCGGTGACGATGAAGGTGTAGCTATGCGCGTCGGCGAGCTGGGTCAACTCCCAGCCGGAGGCGACGTTGGCGACTTTGGTTCCGGTGGTGGTGGTAACGCCGGGGGTGACACCCCAATAGACGTTGTAACCGGTGGCCCCGGTGACGGCGGGCCAGGTGAGGGTGACCCCCCGAATCCCCCCGACGGCGGTGACGGCCGGGGCTCCGTTGGTCGGGACCGTCACGTCGGTCGAGGCGGTGGCGCTCCCCCCTTTACCGTCGGCGACGGCGAGAGAGATCGTAAAGCTCCCGCCAAGACCGGTCGACCAGCGGGCGGTGGCGTCGGCGGGCGTAAGAGTTCCCCCGGTGGCGTTCCACGTGTAGGTGAGGGGGTCGTTATCCTTGTCGCTGGCGATGGCGGTGAAGGTGACCCGCTCCCCCGGTAGCGGGGAGGAGGGGGCGAAGGTGAGAGAATCGATGGTCGGCGGGGCGTTGACCGCCAACCGGATGGCGACCGGGTCGTTACGTCCGCTGGCGAGCGTGGCCGACGATATGCCGGTGAAAGTTCCGAAGTCGGTGGTGACGACGGTGACGGCGAAGGTATAGACGCCGGGGGCCAGCTTCCCTTCGACGACGCCGGTGTCGAGAGGGATCTCTTGCGTCATCGGGGCGGTCAAAAGGCCGCCGGAAATGGTCAACGTGGCGCTGGTGACGTAGGAGGGGGCGGCGGCGCAGGTGGGGCAATCGGGAAGAGCGCCCGCGGGGAAGACGAGGGAGACGCTGACGCTCGCCGTATCGTGGTCGCTGGATGCGGAGGTGTCGGTTTCCCCGCAAGCGCCGAGGGTAATGGCGAAAGCGAAAAGGATCGAAACGGCAAATCTATCCATAACGACCCTTCTTATGAATATCGGAACCCCTCGTCTACTATAGCACCGACGGGTGGGTCTGCATGACCTCGACCTCTTGGCTCGATATATGGGCGGCGGCTTTCTTGATGGTCGCGTCGTTGAGAGCCCAGAACATCAAATAGTCGGCGCCCTTCCCGCGGCACTCCGTCGGCGAGAGGGTTCCGTCGCCGTCGGCGTCGTCACTGGCAAGACATGCGGGGGTGTCGGCGAGGGGATCGTGGGCCGAGCCGTCGTATTCGTTCAGGTGATAGAGGCCGAGGTAGTGGCCGATCTCGTGGGCGAGGGTGACGGCGAGAATGAGCCGGTCGGTCTCGTCGGAGGAGAGGCCGTCGTACTCGGCGCCGTAGGAAGCCATCTGAGCGATCAGCCCCGACGCCCGCGTCCCATGGAGAAAACCGGGGCCGGGGATGGTTCCGTCCATGCCGAGGATATCGCCGGGGAGGCGAGGGACGAGGAAGCAGTTGATCCCGACGTCGAGCCGTCCGGCGGTGGCCTGCGCCGCTTTTTTATAAAAGTCGAGCATGTCCTGTTCGGAGGTCAGGCCGATGGCTTCGTCGTTCTCGACGAAATGGGTGGTGAAGTTCCCGATAGAAATCCCGGTGTCGGCGAAGAGGATTTTGAGCAGATCGCGAACCGCATCGGCGTCCGCCTGGCTCTGGATGACACCGACCCCTCCCCCGAGCGGGTCAAAGGGTAACGGAGGATGAGGCCGTCGTTCTGTCGAATCGGCAATCCCGGCGTTCCCGGCAAACCGGCGCCGGTTCCGGTGAAGACCCAGAAGGTGAGATCGACCACCCCGTGCGACAGATCGGCGTCGGTTTTGGATAGCCGGGTGACGGCGCCGGTCACCTCGGAACCGGTCGGGTTCTTGAGCCCGATCCGCCAGTTCCCCGCCGGGAAGCGCGCCGCTTGGTCGGGCATGAAGGGCGCCTGCGTCACCACCGTTTCGTTTTCGTACCGGGCGTTGGCCCTATAGAACGGGCCGAGGTCGGCCAAGGTACCGCTCCATCCGCCGTCGTAGGAGAGGACGGTGGCGCCGTCGGCTTCGATCCCGACGAAAAGAAGGGTTCCGTTGGTATCGACGATAATCTGTTCGGTCCGGCCGCCGGTCGGATCGACGGTGGCGTCGTACCAGACCGTCTCGCCTGCCGGAACGGTGACCGAGGCGAGGCTGGCGGAGGTGTACGGAATCTTGCCGGCGGGGGCTTCGGAGGGGTGGTCCAGCTTCAGGTCGGAGCTGTCGCAGGCCGTAAGCCCGATGAGGAGCCCGAAGATAGCCGCAAGACGAAGGACCGACATGATAGACTCCTTCACGACGAGAAAAAATTGCTGTTCCTCTATTTTATTGAATAAAATTGGGAACACCACAACCTTCAACGATTCCATGACGCCCCGGAACGCTGTGACCGAACCTTCGACCAGACTCTTTGTCGAACTCCTCCCCTCCGGCGGGTCGGGAGAGGGGGAAGGGCATGTTCTTGCGGTGGTTCGCCATGGACGTCCGGCCCCCGAGACCTTGCCGGGGGGCTTGACCGTCTTGGTACCGATGCCTCAATTCGGCGACCCGACGGACGAAGTATGGCGCACTACCGACGAAGTGACCAACGGGGAGGTCGGAGGGATCGCCTTCGCCGCCACCGGGACGCTCCTCTTCGGCGCCATGGTCGTTCCGCAACGGGGGGGGCGTTTGGAAGAGCCGAGTTTGGCCGCCTACCGGGCGATTCTGACGTTTTTGCAGGAGCAAGGTCGCCCGCATCTTCTCAGGATGTGGAACTATCTCCCCCGGATCAACGACGAAGAAGAGGGGATGGAGCGCTACAAGCGGTTTTGCGTCGGCAGAGCCGAAGGGTTCCGCGCAGTCTTCGGCGAAGGAGAGGTCAACCATTTCCCTTCGGCCACGGCGGTCGGGTCGATGGCCGACGATACCCTGTCGATCCACTTTCTCGCATCGACCGTCGAACCGCGCCATGTGGAGAACCCGCGCCAGATAAGCGCCTATCGGTATCCCCTTCGCTATGGCCCCAAAAGTCCCTCGTTCGCCCGGGCGACCGTCGACGAAGCGAACCGGCTGGTGTTTATCGCCGGAACCGCCAGCATCACCGGCGCCGAGAGTCGCCACGAAGGAGATTGTGAGGCCCAGTTCGCCGAGACGATGGAGAACATCGACGCCCTGGTGGAGAAGACCGGCGCCATCGAGAAAGAGGGGCTCTATCGGATTTATATCCGCCGTCCCGAAGATTACCCGATGGTCAAAGGGCTTTTCGAAACCGACCGCCCCGGCCGGAGAGCGCAATTCCTGCAAGCCGACGTCTGCCGCAGCGAATTGCTGATCGAGATCGAGATGGTGGCGCCCGTCGGTTGAACTAACCTTCCTTCGACACCGGCTTCCTGAACCCGATCCCGCCGTCCGCCGGAAAAACCTTGAAGTCGAACTGGCGACGGGCTTTCAGCAATCCCGGCAGGTTCTTCAGGATCGTCGCCACGTTATGGGGATGGCGGATCAACGTCGGGATGAGCGTCTTCCCCCACCAGTTGAAGCTGCCGTAGAACCCCATCACCACCTCGGCGTAGATCCGATCCATCTCCTCCCAGCTCTCGAACCCGTGGGGGCGGAAGACGAAGTTAAGGCAGTTCATCTTGTTCCAATCCTCGACGAACTCCCCATGCTCTTTCACGTCGTTAAACGCAGGCGACCCGGGGAAGGGGGCGAACTTCGAAAGGTTCATTTCCGCCAGACCGAGATCGCGCACATACTCCCTCGTCTTGGCGGCGGAAGCGGGGGTCTCGCCCGGCAGCCCCATGATGAAAAGCCCCTTAGCCCGTAAACCCGCGGCGTTGATCATCGCCACCGTCCGGCGGACCTCGTCAAGATTCACCCCAGCCTTATGCCGGTCGAGCAGCTCCTGATCCCCCGACTCGATTCCGAGAGAAACGCTGTAGCATCCCCCCCGTTTCAGAGTCGCCAGCAATTCCTCGTCCACATGGCCGATCCGCACCGAACAGTTGAACGTCAACGGCGCCCGATGGGCCGACAAGAGGTCGCACAGCTCCATCACCCGTTTTCGTTTCAGGGTGAAAAGATCGTCGTAGATATTGAAATGGGTCACCCCGTAGCGGTCGTAGAGGCTCTCCATATGCCGGACGATATAGGCGGGCGTGTTCGCCCGAAACGACCGGCCGTAGACCGACCGGTCGCAATAGGCGCACGTGTAGGGGCACCCCCGGCTCGTAATCAACGGCGCCCCCTTCGGCGCCGGGGCGTTGAGGATCGGCAACGCGTATTCGTGGGGGAACCCGGCCAGCAGGTGATACGCCGGGAGGGGGAGAGCGTCGAGGGTCACGAAATCGGGGTTCGGGCCGGGGTAGACGGTGGCGTCTGGGGCGGTCCTCGTGACGACGCCGAAAATCTCCGTCGGCGGTCGTTCCCCTTTCACCAGTCGCGCGAAAGGGATCTCCCCTTCGCCGATGACCGCGTAATCGACCAACGGGAACCGGTCGAGCCCCCGTTCGCCCAACGCCGACACGTGGACCCCGCCGAAGACGATTTTCGATTGCGGCCAGCGTTCTTTGATCCACGCCGCTTTGCTATAGGCGTCGGTCACCGACGAAGTGGTCGACGTGAAACCGACGAAGTCGGGCCTCGCCCCCATCTTTTGTTCGATGAGCTCATACTGCCGCGACGGCGAACCGGCGCCGTAGAGATCGAGCAACTGAACGTCGATCGCTTCTTGTTCCAGATAACCGCCGAGGCAAAGAAGGGCGATGGGGGGAACCCGGTTGATCGAGGTGGTGATGTCTTCCTCTCCGGCGATGCCGTTGCTCCCTTCCGGGTGGATGAGCAGGACACGCGGTTTTGTCATCGCGCTCATTCCGGCGCCTGCGTCAAGGCGCGGAAAAGCCCCGGCAGGCACATCCCCCGTGTGAGCAGTTTACCGGCCACCATCAGGGTGATTTGCGTGATGTCGTAGACCGGACGAAAGTGGCTTGGGCGCGCGCCGACGGCGTAGATCGCTTCGATGGGAACCGTTTTCACACGATAGCCGCGGCGACCGGCGTCGATGATAATTTCGCTTTCGAAGACGAACCCTTGGCGGCGCGACAACGGGAGGTCGAGTGGCGCCAGCAGCGGCGCCGGGTAGAGGCGGAATCCCGACTGGCTGTCGGACACCGGGAACCCCGCCGCCCACGATATCCAGAAATTGGCGAACCGGTTCGCCTTCAATCGTGCCGCGGGGAACGCTTCGAGGTTGAGCGTACGGGCCGCGATGACGATCCGGTTCCGGTCGAGCCGCCATTCGTCGATAAGCCGGGGGATATCCTCCGGTCGGTGTTGCCCGTCGCCGTCCAAGGTGACGACCCCTTCGGCCCCGTCGGCCACGGCGCGAATAAATCCGGTGACGAGCGCCGCAGCTTTGCCCCCGTTTTCGGGCGTGCGGATCACCGTCGCCCCCGCATCCTCGGCCCGGTCGGCGGTATTGTCGGGCGACCCGTCGTCGATGACGTAGAGGGCGTCGAGATAGGGTAACGCTCGGCGGACGATATCGCCGATGGTCCGCTCTTCCTGATAGGCCGGAATCACCCCGACCACTTTCGCTTCGCGGCTCATGGCGCCTCCGCCAAGGTGACCATCGCCTCCCCTTCGGCCAAGGGGCCGCGGGCGCCGCCGACGTCGAACCGGTAGAGGGACGACCGAGCGTCCCCCATGCGGAGGGTGACGTTCAACATGAGAGGGGCGTCGTCGGGGGTGACGTTATCGGTGGCGAAGGAAACCTTCTTGATCGCCGCCAGATAACCCCGTCGGGGGGGCTCGTCCGGGTTGGCCCGAAGATAGCCATGGACCGCCATCGCCTGCGCCCCGGTTTCGACAAGCCACGCCACGCCGAGACGACCGTCGCGCATGAAAGGATGATCGTTGCGGCGCGGGGCGTCCGACTCGGCGGTGAGGGTCGTCTCGTCCCAACCGGTCACCCGGTCGAGCAGGATCATAGCCCCGGCGTGGGGAAGCCGTTGTGCGATTTCGTCGCGGTTCAGTTTCACCCCACCGTCACCGAAAGGAACCGCCCCGCCACGTAAGGGATATCGACCGTTCCGGCCTCGCCTTTCGCCAGAAGCGACAAGATGGGCAACGACCGGGCCGCCGGGTTGCCTAAGCGCAATGTTTCAAGCGCCGGGTCGGCCATCGGCGAATCGGCGCCTTCGCCGACGATCTCGACGGAGAGAGGACGCCCCTCTGCGCCGCCATCGGCAGGAGCGATCAACATCGCCACGGCGAAATGATCGACATATTCTTGCGCGTCCCGTAACGGGAACGGGGGCGCCATGTCGTAGGCCACCAGCAACGTCGGATCGCCGCTGGCCGCCACCATCGCAAGCGCTTCCACCAAGCCGACGGCGAAGCTGGCGTTGAGTCCGGCCACACTGTTCGACGGGGTCATGGCGCCCATGCCGATGTGCCAGTAGCCGGCCGGAGCGTTATGGACCGAGTTGTGAAAAATCGTCGGCGAGACCGACTGGTTCGGGTCGGCGAGGGTGAGACACATTTTGTTCATTACCGCTCCGTCGCCGAGAGACGACGCGAAAACCGTGGCGGTCTTTTGCGGATCGGCGCCAGCGGCCTCGACCGCCTCGGTCGCCACCCGCATGGCCAGTCGGACCGTGAAAACCGACCGGCGTCGTTCGTTCGGCGGCAGCTGGGGAGGGGGCGAAAGCTCCACCGGGGCGCTGACGTACGGGGCGTCGCCGGTCAAAAGAGGCCTGCTCGACGGCCAATCTTCCAAGCCGGGCCCGCACAGACCCAGCGCCAACAGCACCCCCTTCATGACGACACCTTCGCAAAAAGGAGGGAACAGTTGTTCCCGCCGAAACCGAACGAATTGCTCATCACCATCGACAGATCGGCCTTTCGATTCTCAAGCGCCACCGTCGCCTCCACCGCCGGGTCGAGAGTGACGGCGTTGAGACAGCCGGGGATCATCCCGTCGTTCATCGAGAGAATGGCGATGACCGCCTCCAACCCACCGGCGGCGCCGAGGGTATGCCCGGTCCATCCTTTGGTCGACGAGACGACGGTGGTCGCCGGGAAGAGGCGCGCCACCCCGCGCGCTTCCGAGACGTCGTTGGCCGGGGTGGCGGTCCCGTGCATGTTGATGTAGCCGACCCGGTCGGGGGTGGCCCCGGCCATGGTCAACGCCTGCGCCATGGAGCGACGGGCGCCTTCCCCTTCCGGGTGGGGGGAGGACATATGATGGGCGTCGGAGCTTTCGCCGTAGCCGATGAATCGGCATATCGGCGTTCCGACGGTGTCGGCCCCTTCCCGTTCCAGAAGAAGAAAGGCAGACGCCTCGCCGATGGAGAGCCCCCGCCGGTCGGCGGCGAAAGGACGGCACGGTTCTTTGGAGGTCAGCTCCAGCGAAGTGAATCCTCTCAAGGTAGTCTGGCAGAGGGAATCCACCCCCCCCACCACCGCCGCGTCGGCCAGCCCCGCGTCGATGTAGCGAGAGGCCGAGGCGAAAGCTTTGGCGCTGGAGCTGCACGCCGTCGAGATCACCATCATCGGGCCGGTCAGCCCGAGAGTCAGCGCGGTGAATTCCGCCGGGGCGAAGAAGTTATGGGTATGGTCGAAGTTTTTCGAGAACCGTTCCGGCAGATGATCGTCCGGCCCCGAGCGGGCGAAGTAGGCCTGTTCGGTTTCGAGGATGCCGGAGGTGCTGGTGCCGACGATGGTGGCGATCCGGTCGGCGCCGTACCGGTCACGCGCCCGGGCCACCGTTTTATCGAAGCCGTCGGCCATAAGCCCCTTATGGGCCAGCCGGTTGTTGCGACAATCGAACCGGGCAAACGCCGGATCGGCGAGGGGGATGTCGAGCCCTTCCACCTTCCCGATCCAGGTGTCGATCTCTTCGGCGCCGGGGAAGTCGCAACGGGAGAGGCCCGACCGGCGACGGACGAGCGCGTCTCGTAGCGAGGCGACCGAATCCCCGACGGCGGATACGGCGGTCAGGGCGGTGACGACGAGGGGACGCATGGGTACCTGAGTATGAAGAGAAAGAACGATTCTAAGCCGTAATGGGCGTCGAATCAACGATGGGGGTTCGCTCCTTTTCCGACGGCGGAAGAAGGGCCAGCCCGGTGGCCAACAGGAGGATCACCCCCACCACCGTCGTTCGCCCGACCTCTTGCAACAACGGGAGCGACGAGAAGGAGAGAATGCCGAAGACCAGCGCCGTCGAGAGGGCCGAAAGCCAGACCGAGCCGAGGGAGCGAAGGTCGGCTTCCCGTCCGGCTCGCGCCATGAAAAGGGCGTAATCGACTCCGAGTCCGGCCACCAACAAAAAGGCGATGAGATGAAAAAGGGAGAGGGGGCCGAGCAACGAAAGGTAGCCGGCCGTCGCCGCCACCGGGAGCGCCACCGTCAGCGCGACCCCCATCATCCCCCGGTTCGCCCCCAGGAAAAGAAGGAGGAGAAGGAGAATCACCCCGGCGCCGATGAGGGCCAAGCGCCCCCCTTGACGTCGATGGTCAGCCAAGAGCTGGCTTACCGTCGTTCGTAGATTCAGGTAATAGGCCCCCGGAACCGTCGCCGCCACCTCGGCCACCGCCGCTTCGTCTTCGACGCCGCGCAGGAGGGTCGTCGATATCCATCGGTCGTCGAGCCGATGGAGCAGCGGAACCAACGCCTGACCGAGCGGGGTGGTCGCCATCTCGTCGGCGGTCACCGGCGAAGTCATGCGAGAGGCTTCGATGTCGGCGATAAACGGGGCGAAGACCCCTGCGCCGAAAGGGAGCCCCTCTTGCGCCTGTCGCACGCGCTGTTCCAAGGTGGCGCGGTCGGGCAAGGCCATTTGCCGTTTCCGTTGCGCCGCCGCCGTCGGCAGGATCGTCGAGCCGTCCCGGTAGCCCGCCAGCTTCCCGTCGGCCACCTGCCGGTCGAGTCTTTCGGCCACCCGTGTCGAGAGGGTCAACGCTTCGTCGGCGTCGTCGGCGATGGCGACGATCCCTTTCCCGGCGTCGTCACCGGCCAGAAAGGAGCGGACCGCTTCGTATTGTTGTCGTTCGTTGAGCGATACCGGATTGAGTCGCCCGACGTCGTCGTTCCACCGGACGCCGTTGATGGCGCCGACGCTGATGCCGATGGCGAGCAGAACCGCGACGGCGGCTCTTAAGAGGGAGTTTCCGCCAAGAGGGCGGAGCCATTCCCCGGCGCCGTCGGGTGGCGCGGTCGGGAGAAGCGGGGGGAGGATGTAGCGAACCGACAGCGCGGCGACGATCACCCCGGACACCGAGAAGAGTCCCAGTTGGGCCAGTCCCGGCAGGTCGGAGAAAAGCATCGCTCCGTAGCCGATGGCGGTGGTGAGCGCCGAGAGACGCAACGTCGGCCAGAGAAGGTTCGATTCCTTGCGATGGTCGACTCCCTTTGCGTGCATGAGGGCGTGCAACGGGTAGTCGACGGCCACGCCGATGATGGTGGCGCCGAAAGCGAGCGTGACTCCCTGTATCGACCCGTAGACCAACGTCACCACCGCCACCCCGGCCACTCCGCCGGTGACCATCGGCGCGGCCAGCAACAGCAGGCTCATGGGGGAACGGAGAGCGACCAGGAAGAGAAGGACCATGGCGGTGGTGGCGGCCAAGCTGATCCACTCCGCCTCGCTGCGGATCTGTTGGCGCGACGTCGCTGCGAAGACCGCCGGGCCGGTCAAGCGAGCCCCATCGACGGCGTGGCGAAGTCGCTCATACTCGGCGTCGGTCAAGGGCGTCGTGACCGTGCCGGTGAGATAAGCGACCTCTTCCTCGCTCCAGACTCCGGCGGGGCCGACCGGCGGGGCGTCGTCGGCAAGGGTGGTCAGATAGGCTTGAAAGGCGCCGGTCGGGTCGGCGGGAATCATCGGGCGGGACAAGGGGGCGGTGGGTGAAGAGAGATCGCGCAGACGTTCTTCCATCGAGCGGCGAAGCCCCAGCGGCGAAAAATCGGGGGTCGGCGCCAGGAGATAGCGCCACCCGAAGAGTCTCTTGACCGAGGAATCGGCGAAGGAGAAGGGGGGCGTTCGTCCGTTGTCGATTCGTTGGACGAACGTCAGCCCGCGCAACCGTTCGGCCATGGCGTCGCTGGCCTCCGCCATTTGGTCGGTTTTGAGCGAGGGGAGGGCGACGACGAAACTTCTGCTTCCGACCCCTTCTTTCATCTCCGCCACCACCAGCCGACGGATGGCCGGGTCGTGTTCGTCCCCCCCCAGAAAATCGGCCAAGTCGGTGGTCACCGGCGCTTTGGCCGCGAGAACGCCGATGGCGACGCCAAGCAGGCCGAGCCAGACGATGAGACGAATCATGGGGCGAAAACCCGCATGGTCGAGACCCCTCCGCCCGCATCGGTGGTGACGATTTTTTCGATGACCCCCCCGTGACCGGTGTAGACCACCGAGGTGAGGGTCTCTTTGAGCGACTGATACCGGGGGGTCAGGGTCACGCTCCAACGGGTGTCGTCGCCGGTGAGGGCTAGGAGAAAGTATCGCTCCAATCCTTTTCGGTCACCGGCCAACATCGCGCGCAAACTCTCGACCAACGGCGCCAACCGGGGATCGGCGTTGATCGAAAGGGAACGGGGTTTGTCGCCGGGGCGGGTGAGAGTGACGGTGGTCCCTTCGAGGACGAATCGTTCGGCGGCGGGGGTTTCGGTGATCTTCTCCACCCGGTCGGGGGCCCGCCAACCCAGACGCCCCTCGCTCTTTATCGGGGCGCCGAGCAACGGGTCGGTCCGCGTTTCGGTGAACCGGTGGTCTCTTTCGCCGACAGCCGCCATAGCGGTCATCAGCCGGTCGAGGTCGAACCCGCTCCCTACGGCGAGCCAGAGGATGGTAAGGAGAGAGAGACAATGCGGCACCGGTCACTTCTCCCAGAAATCGTAAAAGTTAAACCAATTGAAGGGGGCCTCTTTGGCCTTGGCTTCCAGATGCTCGGCATAGGCGCCGACCCATCGTTTCATCCCCTCCTCCCGTTCCGCCCGGGGGATGTCGATCCGTTCGGCCAGTTTCTCGAAAACGATGTCGTAGCGCGCCTTCCCCCGATAGATGCCGTAGAAGAGAAAGACCGGGGCTTTGGTGACGTTGGCGATCATCATCGGCCCCAGTGAAAACCGGGCCTCTTCCCCTAGGAAAGGTAACGCCACCGACTTCTCCCCCGAAGCGATCCGATCCCCCAGAATGCCGACGATCTCACCCGCATCGAGCCGTTCTTTCACCTTGATGAGGGCGTCGGGGCGACCGATGTTGATGACCGACTGGGCCACCTTCGGGTTGAGGGCGTTGAGCAGGCCGGTGATCCGCTGCGAATTGTCTTCGTAGATAAGGATGTTCACCGGCAGGTCGCGGACGCTCATACCGAAACAGCGCATCACCTCGAACGAACCGAAATGGGCGCCCAACAGGATCACCCCTTGTCCCCGGTCGATGCAGTCGCTTATCTCGTCACGTCCGTGAAACCGAAGATCGAAAGGGGCGAAATCTTCGCCGAGGAAAAAGACCCGGTCGAGAATCGTCGAGGCGAAGACGTGTTGATGACGAAAGAGGTCGATCCATCCCGGTCGGCGCCCCAACGCCCTTCCCAGAAACTGGCGGGAAGCGGCCCGGATACGTCCCGAACGGACGAAGAAAAAGAGGGTGATCGGGTAGAGGAGAAACCGGGCGACCGGGCGTCCCATCTTCCGGGCGATGGTGACGATCACCTTCAACCAGAAGATCGACCCCCGCTCTTCTTCCCGAAGCCATCCCTGCCCACCGTTGGGAGCGGTCATGGTCGATCCCCAAGGGTCACGATGCCGGTGGCGACGGTTGTTCCGCCGTGGGTGAAGGTGAAACGGCATCGCCGGTCGCGCGGCTCGTCGATGGTCAAGGTGATGGTCTGGTCGGGGAGGGCCGGCGCAAGGAACTTCACCTGTCGCAATCCGGTGGGGTTCCGGTCGGCCACGGCGTCGAGAACCGATTGCATTAACAACGCCCCCGGAACCACCGGAGCGCCGGGGAAATGGCCCGGCAACGTCGGGTCGGCGGCGGCGATGGTTATCGTCCGTTCGACGAAACTCACGACGATTCCTCCCCCATGAGGGCCAGGAGACGGGCGCGATTGGTCTTCCCGTTTTCGTTTCGCATAAGGTCGGCCACGAGCGTTAGCGGGCGGGGGAGGAAAATCGGGTCGAGTTTATGGCGAAGAGCGGCAAGAATTTCGTCTTTCGTCAATCGATCGGTCACCACGCAGGCGGCCAATCGGCTCACGACCGCGTCGGTCGGTTCCCCTTTGAGCGTGAGAAATACGCCGTCCTTCACCCCGTCGACCTCCATGAGCCGGGCGTTGAGATAGGCCAAAGAGGTCCGTTTGCCCCCGATATTGACCATATCTTCGGCCCGTCCCCGGTGAATGAAACCGCCGTCGATCAGCTCGAACCGGTCCGAGAGAGGGGTCGGTTTCTCCAGATGCCCCCCATCGACCACGAAGGTCTCGTCGAGCCGCCGCATGGTCACCCCGTCGTAAGGGGTCCAGCGGTCGCCTTCCACGGTGCGGCGGCTGGCGATGGAACCGGCTTCGGTGCAACCGAAGATTTCTTGGACCGGCGCCTGATGACGCTCTTCGAACGCTGCGGCCAGATCGTGGGCCAGCGGGGCGGTGGCCGAGACGACGGTGGCGATGGGGGGGAAGACGACGCCGGAGGCCATGAAGGCGCGAAGGTGTATCGGGGTGGTGACCAGTATGCGGGGGGTCGGCATCGCCAGAAGGGCGGTGGCCACATCTTCCGGGAAGAAGGGGCGGGCGGCGTAGGTGGCGCCCCCGTTTTGCAGCGGGAGCATCACCGACGTTTCGAATCCGTACATATGTTGTTGCGGCGCCGTCGCCACGACATAGGGGGGGGCGTCGGGGGAGAAACGAAGAGCCGCCAGCCGGGCGTTGGTCACCAACGAACCCCAGGTTTTCTCGTGGCCGATGGGGCGTCCGGTGGAGCCGGAGGTGAAGGCGACGGTGGCGACCCGGTCGGGAGCGAACGACGGAACGACGACCGGGTCGACGATATCGGCGTCGGCGGTCGGGTCGACGGCGATGGTCGGCGCGTCGTCGGGGAGGGGGAGGGGGGTGTCTTTTAAAAAGTGGATGTCTTTGTAGGTGTCGCGGAGCAGACGAAAGGTTTCGGGGGTCGTGTCCCCCGGCATCAGGGTGGTCTGCCCACGCATCATGGCGGCGATGAAACCGGCCATGAACGAGCGACGGTCGGCGCAGACGTTGACGGCGTAGGGGAGGTCGGGAAGCCGTCGGGCGAGGGCGAAGGTTTGCCCGAGGAATCGTCCGGCGGTCAGCGTCCGGTCCCGGTCGACGGCGAGAGGGGCGTCGGGAGCGGCGTACCGGTCGATGGCTCGCATCAGTCGGGTCGCTCCCATGGGGCGGTCAGCCGCGCCGTTCCTCGATGTAGGCGCACAGCGACGTGAGCGATGAGAAGATCTCGTTGACGTTCTCGTTTTCGGTGGAGAGCTTCACGCCGTATTGGTCGGAGATGATGAGCGAAATCTCGAGAGCGTCGATCGAGTCGAGCCCGAGTCCTTCGCCGAAGAGAGGGGCCGCCGGGTCGATGGAGGCCGGATCGACCTCCAGATCCAGCCGGGTGACGATGAGCTGGGAAAGCTCGGTTTCCAAAGGGGTCATGTGGCCTGCAATGGTAAATTGGTGACGAAATCGGATTGCCCTCCCCTTACTCTTTTGGAAAGGGGTAAGGGTCTGTCATTATAACCGAAAACGTCCGCAAAGGAGTCTGAATCAACCCCATGTCTCATCGACCCAAAAGATTGCTCGACCGGATGGGGCTCGACGGCCTGTTGACGCTGGCGTCGTCGTTGCTGGTGGTGGTCATGACCGGGGGTGTGTCGCTCCTTTGGGCGATAGCGGTGGTGGGGCGACGGGCCGCTCGCGCCACGGTGGACGTGGATGATCCCGGCGCCATCGCCATCTTCGGCATGCGGCTTGTCGGGGACGAGCCGTCGGCGGACTACCGACGCCGACTGGAACGGGGGCTAACGTTGGCCGTCGCCCACCCGACAGCGTCGGCGGTGGTGTTGGGAGGCTACACCGGCGGGTCGATCAGCGAAGCCGAAGCGGGACGGCGCTACCTCATGAAGCGGGGAGTGGAGAGCGAGAGGATCATCGTTGAAGAGCGTTCCACTCATTCGCTCGAAAACTTGCGAGAAGCCCGCGTCATTCTGCGTCAAGAGGGGGGGGCCGTCGCCGCCGTGTCGAACCGGTACCATCTTCCCCGGATCGTGACGTTAGCCGAAGGGCTCGGCATGCGTGTGACCCCTTGCGCCGCCGAGGAACGGATGCCCTACGACCCGGCGACCCTGGGGCGGCTTTTACTCGAAGGGCTTTTCCTGCATTGGTACCATACCGGGCGGATCATCTCCCACGCCATCGGGAACCGTCACATGATCGATAGGATTACGTGACCCCATTTCGGTGGTCAGAGGCGATGGACGATCTCGTCTTTGTCGATACCCAATCGTGCGGCTACGTCGGTCAGGATCGTCGACAATGCGCCGACGCGCAAGCTGTCGTGAGCGGGGATGGTGATGTGGTGTTCCGGTTCTTCGGCGCGGGATAGGCGGAGGTGACTGCCGGTTTGGCGGGTGATTTCGTATCCGAACGGTTTGAGCGCTTTGCAAAGCTGCCGCCGCTGACGGAACGGGGGAGTCTCATGTCGCCAGAACTTCATCCCGCACAAAATGGAGCCGTACGACCGACGGGACTCGCCCCTCATCGAAATGGCATTGGACAGCGTCTTTGATATTGGCGCGGAGGGTGTCGAGATCGTCAGCTTCGGTGAAGATCGATTCGTTCACTGCGCGGGCGACATAACCCCCTTCGGGCTCCTCGTCTACCATGAAAAGAAGTTCAGTCATAGTCATCGCCTCCCTATCGTCTTGTTGTACACCATCAGAAAAAGGGGAAACCGGGGTCAGGTCATGTATCTTAACCTTTCATCTCCCGCTCACCCCTTCCGTTTCGCTCGTCTTGCCCGGTCGCGGCGCATCAGTTTCTTTGCGGTGGGGATCATTTTCCAACCGGGTGACGGGGCGGGGAGGGGACTCAATTTTTTAAGGGCCGCTTGGTAGTCGTCGCTGTCGAAGAGGGTCGAGAAGGCGACGTGAGGGGTGGCGTCGGACCACGCTTCCAGTTTCCGGGCGGTCGCTTCCCGGTCGAGGCGGGGGGAGAAATAAAAGGTCGGCCACATCCCGTCTTGCTCGGGGGTGATGGCGCCTTCGGCCCGGGCCTGCTCGAACAGTTTCGTGCGGGGGTAGAGACGAAGGCCCAAGGTGATATAGACCACGTCGCTTTCCGGCAGGCTCTCGACAAACCGCATGGTCTCGGCCAGCGTCTCTTCGCTCTCGTCGAACCCGCCGATGATGAAGGTCCAGAGGAACGAGAGATCGAACCCCTTTCGCAACTCGTTGAACGCTTCGACGTGTCGCATCCGAAACGGCTTGTTATACGACGCCAACATCGTGTCGCATCCGGCGTCGATCCCGATCATCCCGTTCGTCGCGCCGAGTCGGGTCATGGCGGCGAAGAGCCGGGTGTCGCTCACCTTCGGCAGGATGGCGGAGATATGGTAGTTCCCTTGCAGGCCTCGGTCGGCGAGGGCGTTGAGAGTTTCGACGGCCCACTCCTCCGGCTCGTTGAAAATGGCGTCAACCAGATCGATGCCGACTCCTTTGTCGAGCCAGGGGCGAATGAACGCCTCCATCTGATCGACCGAAGAGCAGGGGAGCCCCGGTTCTTCGATGTTCGGGTAGGTGCAGTAGGAGCATTGGAAAGGGCAGCCGAGCTTGAGCCGCACCGGGATCATCTTCTCGGCGGAGAGATAGCGGTCGATGTCGGGATAGGTCTCGACACCGATGGGGACATGCGTCTCGTCGCTCCAATCGACCACCTTTCCGTGCGGCAGGTCGCCCGCCACCAAGCGCCGCGCAAAAGCGGCCGCCGATCCGACGAAGACCGTCCTCGCCCCGGTCGCCTCCCCTAACTCCTCCGGGGCCACCGCCACGGCGCTCCCCCCGATAGAGAGGGGGAGGTTTTTCTCGTGAACCATACCGGCGATGGTTTTGAGCAACGGGATATACGACACCGGGTCGGCCAGGTCGAGGTTGTCGAGGTTTCGAAAGGAGATCGCCACCCCGTCGAACGGTTGCGCCAAAGCGTCGGCCACGGCGGCTTCGGGATCGTCGGAGAAACAGAGGTCGAGAAAGGTGACCGCCACTCCGCGAGCGGCCAACTGATGGGCCACCATGGAAGCGCCCGCCGGGATGACCGGGAAGGGGGCGTGGGAGCGGTTGCAGGCGACGACCAGTATCTTCATGAGGTAACGGCTATTGATTAGAGGAGGAATCGTATCATACGGGGAGATGGGCGCCCCTTGCTTCATCCCCCGATTGCCGCTACGATTGGGGCGTTCCGACGTGTCCATTAGCCTTTAGAGGGTCTCTTTTCATGCGTTCCGTTCTCCCGGTGTTCTTTCATGGCTGATCTCGACTACGATGTCGTCATCATCGGCGGTGGCCCCGCCGGGGCCGTGGCTGCGGCCGGGTTGGCGCGGGAAGGACGGCGGGTGGCGGTCTTCGAGAAAGAGACCTTCCCCCGGTTCGTCATCGGCGAATCGCTCCTGCCGTCGTCCAACGATATCCTCTCCCGCGTCGGGCTCTACGACGCCGTCGCCGAGGCGAAGTTTCTCAAAAAAGAGGGCGCCCTCTTCTTCATGGACGGACGGGCCGAGCGATTCAACTTCGCCGAAACCTCCGCCGGAGGATGGGACTTCGCCTATCAGGTTCCCCGGGCCGATTTCGACAAGATTCTCATCGATCAAGCCGCCTCCATGGGGGCCGAAGTCACCTTCGGCGCTACGGTCACCGACGCCGCCTTCGCCAACGACCGGGTGACTCTGACCGTCGAGCGGGAGGGCGCCAGCAGAACCGTCACCGGCGGGTGGCTCATCGACTGTTCCGGTTACGGGCGAGCGCTCGCTTCCCACCTCGACCTCGACGCCCCCTCCACCCTGCCGGTGCGAGAGGCCCTTTTCACCCACGTCACCGGCGACCGTCGTCCTGCGGGGGGAGAAGAGGGGTACATCTGGATCGTCGTCTTGCCCCAAGGGGGATGGATATGGGTCATCCCCTTCTCCGACGGACGGACGTCGGTGGGGGTGGTGGCCGAGCCGGGGCTGTTCGTTTCCGACACGGAGAGCGACACCGAGATCCTGGCCCGGTTACTGACCCAGGAACCGGCTTTGGCCGGGCGTCTGGCCGCGATGGAATTCGTCATGGAACCCCGTCGTATCAAAGGCTACTCGGTCGGGGTCAAACAGCTCTACGGCCCCCGCTATCTCTTGACCGGCAACGCCACCGAGTTTCTCGACCCGGTCTTCTCGTCCGGCGTGACGCTGGCCATGGAGTCGGCCCATCGGGCGCAGGCGTTGGTCCACCGGGCGTTGAACGGCGAACCGGTCGATTTCGAAGGCGAGTACGCCGCCTACGTCATGCGGGGGGTCAATTGTTTCCGCTCGTATGTCACCAGCTGGTATACCGGCGAGCTGAAGGCCCTCTTCTTTAACGACACCAAGCCGGAAAAAATCAAACGGCGCGTCTGCTCGGTCTTGGCCGGCTACGTGTGGGACCAGAACAATCCTTTCGCCGCGCAGTCGGACGAAGCGTTGGCCGCCGCGTTCGCCACCATGCCTCCCCCCTTAAGGAAGCCGACAAGGGATGAACGATCCGGTCGCCTCGCCGACCCGACCCGGTATGGCCGGACTGTTACGCGGCGTCGCTCTGGCTGTGGCGCCCTTCGCCATCTGGTGGTTCTATAACGACTACGGCTACAAAGCGGCGTTTCTTTTCGTGGTGGCCTTGCTGGCCTTTTCCCGCCTTCCGTTATTCTTAAAAGATCGACGCCTCGCCGGAGCGGTGGCGATGCAACTGGTCGGGTTGACGATCTACTTCGTCGTCGGGTTTCTGCTCCACCCCCACCCGATGTATATCAAAATGCTCTCCCCGTTCATCAATACGATGTTGATGTTCAGCTTTCTCCACTCCCTCTATCGTCCCCCCACTATCATCGAGCGGTTCGCCCGGTTGCAAGATCCCCATCTTCCACCGGAAGCGATCTCCTATTGCCGGAAGGTCACTTGGATATGGGTCGCCTTCTTCTTCCTCGACTCTCTGCTGGTGATCTACGTATCGCTGACCGGATCGATGCTCGCCTGGGCGGTTCTTACCGGCGGAATCAACTATCTGTTGGTGGGGGCGTTGCTCGGGGGGGAGTGGTTGTATCGGAAACAGTACGGCCCACCGCCGGGGAGGGGGGAAGAAGTGGTTGAGTGACCCTTGCGGCTCGGTGACCCTTGCGGCTCGGTGACCCTCGCGGGTCGGCGCCCCTTGTGTTTCGAGAAAGGGCCGCAATCTTCGTCTGCTCTGGTCTCAACCGGCGATGGGCCCCCTAGCGGTCCGTCTCAATTATGTCGATGACCCCGCTTCGCTCTTCGTTCACCTCCGAACGACCGATCCGCCACATGAACCAGACGCCGAACGCGACGTCGGTGGGGCGTCGGACCAGCGGACTGTCGATCACCACGCCGGAGGTCATGTCGGTGTAGCGCCCATAAAACCCGACGACCCATTCGTCGTCCAACGCCATCCGCAGGCCGAGGGTCGCGTAGAGAGCGTGCAACCCGGCGTCGGCTTCGTAACCACGGCGGCTATCGGTGACGTAAGCCGACTCCACCCCATAGTAGGCGTCGCCGTACGAGGCCGAGGCGAACTTGGCGCCAAGATCGAGATAGGCCGATAGCCCGTCGTAGAACGCTTCGCCGCCAAAGAGGATGTCGGGATCGGCCACCCACCCGACGTTGTGGCCGTCGATATCGAACGCCCACCGAAAAGGCGCCCGTAACGTTACCGTCGCCGAATCTCCATGGTAGAGAGCCACTTGGGCGCGGGGGCCCAGCTCCCCGGTGATCGGCAACGTCGGCATCCCGTGACGGGCCGATCCTTCACCGGCGGTCACCGGCAGGTCGAGGCCGAACCCGATGTCGAGGGAAAAACGGTCGCGGGAGATGAGCACCCCACGGGCGCCCCCCCGCCCGGCCCGGAATCTCTCCCCCCGATAGATGAAATAGGGCAAAACCAGCCCGGTCTTGAAATCGACGTCCGACCCGATATACTCGGGCCACGAGATATAACCCCCGATGAGGCCATACTCCCATAAAGGACGGGGCGTCTCTCCCGCTCGGCTGGGGAGGGGGGCCAATGACGCAAGGAGGGCGGCGATTCCCATCAGTATCGCTGGACGCATACGTTCCTCCTCGTCGCAAAGGCCCTCATCATACACCCCAAGTCCCCCTCATATGACGGTCTTGGCGTCGCCGATTTTCACCCTGGGCTGTCGGGGGGGCATATTCTTGCCCATAAATAACCTACGCGAATTATGGTGACACGGGTCGAAAACTCCTATACATTGTTCGGAAGGCTACAGACGAGCCCGGTTTTTGGTTGCAACTGACGGATGAATCCTTCCTTCATGTGCCTCACAAGATCAGGCGGACGCACGGGCGCGTCATTTCGTATTCGTTTAGTGGCCATGGTTATGTACTCTGTTTTTGGAAGGATATGCGACGAGCATGAACATTTACGTTGGGAACCTCCCCTTTTCGGTTACTGAAGACGATCTCAAAGAAGTCTTCGAAGCGTACGGCGAAGTGCTGTCCGTTAAACTTATCTCCGATCGCGAAACCGGCCGCCCTCGTGGCTTCGGCTTCGTCGAAATGGACAACGCCGAGGCGGACGCCGCCATCAAAGCGTTGAACAACTCCGAAATGGGTGGCCGGATGATTAAGGTCAACCAGTCTGAGCCCCGCAAGTCGGCCCCGCGGCCCCGCCGCTGGTAACCCTCCCGCTTCAAGCGACATTGGCGACGGCGCCGATCCATCCCGGATCGGCGCCGCGCTTCTTTTTCCCCCTTTTACTCTCTACTCAGTTTCAGTATGCAATCCATCACGTTTGACGATCTCGGTCTGATCGAACCGTTGCGGCGCGCCGTAGCGGCGGAAGGGTACACGATACCCACTCCGATCCAGGCCAACTCGATACCCTCCCTTCTGTTGGGACGGGATCTCCTCGGCCTGGCTCAGACCGGCACCGGTAAAACGGCCGCCTTCGCCCTGCCCACGCTCCAACGACTGGAGAAAAACCATCATCCCCGCGTACCCCGCTCCCCTCGCGTTCTGGTCCTTACCCCGACGCGCGAACTGGCGGTGCAGGTCAACGAGAGCTTCGCCACCTACGGCAAGAACCTGAAGTTCCGCCGAGCGGTGATCTTCGGCGGCGTTCCCCAACGTCCGCAGACCACCATGCTTAGTCGAGGCGTCGACATCGTTGTCGCCACCCCCGGTCGGTTGCTCGACCTGATGAACCAAAAGCAGATTACCCTCGATAGAGTCGAAGTCTTCGTCCTCGACGAAGCCGATCGGATGCTCGACATGGGGTTCATCCACGACGTCCGCAAAATCGTCGGCGTCCTCCCCCGGAAGCGGCAATCGCTCTTCTTCTCGGCCACCATGCCCCCTGCCGTCTCCGATCTGGCCCACGACCTTTTGAGCGACCCGCACCGGGTCGAAGTGACCCCTCCTCGACCACCGTCGAGCGGATCGAGCGCTGGGTCTTGTTTGTCGAGACGGCGGACAAAGAAGTTCTGCTCGAGCATCTGTTGGCCGACGAATCGATCGTTCGGGCGCTGATCTTCACCCGGACCAAACACCGGGCCAACCGGGTGGCCGAAAAGCTGACCCGCGCCAAGATCCCCGCCGAGGCGATCCACGGCAACAAGTCGCAAGGCGCCCGCCAGAGAGCCTTAAACGCTTTCGCCAGCGGCAAAGCTCGCGTACTGGTCGCCACCGACATCGCCGCGCGTGGTATCGACATCAACGGCATCACCCACGTCATCAACTTCGAACTCCCCAACGAGCCCGAAAGCTACGTCCACCGGATCGGTCGGACCGCCCGCGCCGGAGCCGAAGGAATCGCCATCTCGTTCTGCGACCGTGAAGAGCGGTTCCTGCTGCGAAGTATCGAACGGGACATCAAGACCCAGCTCGTTCTCGACGACGCCCACCCCTACCATTCCGAAGGGGTCGCCAACGTCTCGTTGAAAGGGCCCGGCCCGAAACTTAACTTCCGCCGAGGCGGTGGCGGTGGCGGTGGCGGTAACCGTGGTCGTGGCGGGCGCCCTCCCGCCAAGGGGAAAGCTCCCGCTGGCGGTCGCGAGCGTAACGACGGACAGGGGCGCCCTTCGGGCCACGCCTCCGGCCACAAGGATGGCTCCGGTCAACCGCGACGGGAACAGCGGAACCGATCCGGCGGTCAGTCGCGCCGCGCTATCTGACGCGATACCGTATACGAAAAGGCCTCCCCAACCGGGGAGGCCTTTTTCTGTAGATATTTCCCACGATCGGCATCGTTGGCGCCCAATGACGTATTCGAAAAGTTTACGGCAAGAGTCCGAGAATGAGCGTCAGCCGCGAAGCGGTGGGTGCGGAAAGCCCGACGGGTCGCTCCGATCAGTACGAAGAAGATTCCTCGCTGCCGACCTCCGAGGGCGATGTCAGCTTTTTCTTTTTCAGTTTTTCGACCAGCGTCGTTCGGTTGAGCCCCAACAGTTGAGCCGCCTTGTTTTTCACCCATCCGCACCGGTCGAGAGCCGAGAGGATTAGCTGGGTCTCGAACCGGTCGACAACCTCTTTCAGGTTCAGCCCCTCGTCGGGCAAGGTGACGCTAAATGTGTCCGGGTCGATAGCCGTCGGGCCGCTTGAAGCCGTCGGCGAGGGGGCCAACTCGCTGTTCATCGAAGCCGCTGCGGCGGAGATATCGTCGCTCTCCTCCACCGGCGCTGCCCACGTGGCAGCTACGGGCGCCGGAGCGGGAGGAGCGGGGGCTTCGACGCCGGCGTGAGCCGTCGGGATCGTGTCGAGGTCTTCCGGTTCGCCGACCAGCATCATGTCGGAGAAGAGCTGGGCCTCCTCTTCCGGCGCCAGATCGCGCAGTTTGAAAGGGAGGTCGGCGGTCTCGATGACCCCTTCTCCTTTCAGCACCACCAACCGCTCGATCATGTGCTCCAGCTCCCGGACGTTACCGGGCCAGTCGTAGTTTTTCAGTTTGGCCAACGCCTCCGGGGAGACGCCGGTGATGTTCCGGTTCATTTTTCGGGCGAACTTTTTGACGAAATGGCCGATGAGCAACGAGACGTCGTCACCCCGTTCGCGCAACGCCGGGAGTTCGATCGGCACGACGTTGAGGCGGTAGTAGAGATCTTCACGGAACGTCCGTTCCCGGATGGCCTTTTCGAGATTCTGGTTTGTCGCCGCCATCACCCGAACGTCGACCTTGATCGTCCGCGCCCCTCCGACCCGCTCGAACTGTCGTTCTTGCAGGATGCGGAGCAATTTGACCTGCAACGTGGGAGACATGTCGCCGATTTCGTCGAGGAAGATGGTGCCGCCGTGGGCCAGCTCAAACTTACCGATACGGGTTCTGATAGCGCCGGTGAACGATCCCTTCTCATGGCCGAAGAGTTCCGATTCGAGAAGCTCCTCCGGGATGGCGCCGCAGTTGACCGTGATGAGCGGCTTTTTGCGTCGGAGCGAGTTGGTGTGGATCGCTTGCGCCACCAGCTCCTTGCCAGCGCCCGACTCACCGAGGATCAGCACCGTCGAATCGTTGTCGAGCAGGCGGGACATGGTGTCGAAGACCCCCCGCATCGCCCTGCTGTCACCGACGAACGCCCCGAAATCGGGATTCGTCACCGGTGCGACAATCGTCTGTTCCTCCTCGGTCACGGTTGCGGTCTCCACAGCGTCACTCCCTTGATCCCTGTCGTTTACAGTAATTAGCAGTAATTATATGAAATAGACCCGTTATTATTGGGAGCGCCAAAAGGCAGTCGCCCCTTCCGCCAGAGCCCGTCAAATTACTGTTACAATATCGATACCAAACAATTGACATAACCAAGAGTCGTTGGAAAAGCGGGTCTTTGGTGACATGATAGGTATTTATCGCCAATGAATTGACGCATTTTGACGGCAGATGGCTACAATTATGGTAGGTTATCGGTGGGGGTGTCGAAGAATTGTCGTTCCCCTCCTTCTCTTTCCAGTTCGTCCACCGGATCGACTTCCCGTCGCTGGTCATGATCACTTCACCCGCCAGATCGGTTCGGTAGAGGGCGATGCCGTGACGCTCGATCCGCTCGGTCACCGCTTTCGCCGGGAAGCGCCACCGGTTCTTGTCGCCGACGTTGATCACCGCCGTTTTGGCGCCGACCGCGTTGAGGAACCGGGTCGAGCTTGAACTGTTCGAGCCGTGATGCCCTACCGACAAGACGTCGGTGTGAAGATCGACGCCATGATCGACGAGCCACTCCTCCCCCTTCTTCGACAGGTCGCCGACGATCAAGACCGACGTCTCCCCATAAACGAGGCGGACTACCAGCGACCGGTTGTTGTCGTCGGTCGGGAAATCGTCGGGGAGCGGCGTCGGGGGGGAGAGGATCTCCATGGTCATGCCGCCATCGAATGCGATCCGGTCGCCTGCCGCCAACGTCCGATAGACCCCCCGCTCTCTGGCCAACGCCCGGAAGGTGGCGAGTGATCGTCCGCTGTCGGGGAGGCCGTTGTCGGTCATGGTGGTGGCCGGGATCACCGTCGCCAACCCGGCCAATCCCCCGGCGTGGTCGATGTCGCCGTGGGTGGCCCCGATAAGCGAAAGCGACGTCCGCCCGGTGGAAAGAACCAGCGGCGCCAAGACGCCCCGCCCGGTATCGAACCGGGGGAACCATCCTCCCCCGTCGATAACCAGCCCACCCCCTTCGGGCCAGAAGGCGGCCACGCTGAGTCCTTGCCCCACATCGACGAACCGGACGGTCATCTCTTTTTCGAACCGCAAGGCGATGATCGGCCAGAGCCACAAAAGTACGGTCGCCATAGCCAGAGCCGGTAGCGTTAACCGGGGACGGGGGGGGCGCAACCCTCCGACCAGGGCGAGCAACAGAAGCCAGGTCGCCATCGGCGCCGCCGCCGGCGGGAGGGGGATCGGCATGGCGTCGTCGCTCCCGCCGAACCGGTCGGCCACGGTGGCAAGGAGGGTCATCAGCCGATCGGTGGCCCCGAGAAGGGGGGGCCAACCGGTCAGCCCGGCCCCCATGCCGAGAGGAATCGCCACCCCGGCCATAGGGGAAACCAGCATGTTGAGAGGAAAGCTCCAGTAGGGGAGTTGGTGGAACGCGTAGGCGGCTATCGGCGCCGTGGCGATTCCGGCGGCGAGGGTGACGCCGACGATCCCGGCCGCCGTCGGAACCCGCCGGACCACCCACGCCAGCGGCGGGTCGACCCGTTCCATCGGGTCGGGCTCGCGAGTGATGAACCCGTTGACGTATCGCTCCATGAAGAGGGCGATAAAAAGAACGGCGCCGTAAGAGAGAAGAAACCCTGCGTCGAACAATCCCCACGGCGCGTCGAGAAGGGTGATGATCGCCGCCAACGAAAAGGCGCCGACGAACTGGCGACCCCGCCCGGTCATGAGGGCGCCGAGGTAGACCCCCACCATGATCGTCGCCCGTTCCGCCGGGAAGCGGGGCCCGGTCATAAGGCCGTAGCCGACCGCCCCGACGAGGGCGACCCCTGCTGCGAAAGTGATCAACGCCCCCGACTCGGCCCATCGTCTCCGCCATCGCCAGGCCGGGAAGAAGATGAAAAGGCGGGTCGCGCTGTAGATAGCCCCGGCGACGAAGCCGACGTGTAATCCCGATACCGCCAACAGATGAGCCAATCCCGACCGGGCGAACTGGTCGCGGGTGGCATGGTCGATTCGTCCCGTATCCCCCAGTAACGTCGCCCACGCTACGGCGGTGATGCGCGGATCGTCGAAAGTGAGCCGGGATCGTAGAACGTTTTTCAGTTCGTCGAGAGGGCGACGCCACCGCCACCCTGCGCCGTCGTTCGTCACCGTCGATGATCGACGGGCGTACAGGAGTCCGGCGATTCCCCGTTCGTCGAGCCACGCTTCATAGTCGAACAGGCCGACGTTCCGGCTTCCGCGCGGTTCGATGAAGCGGGGAGTGGTCATGGTCAGCCGATCCCCCGGCAGGTAACGGGAAGGGAACGGACGGCGCCTCAGCGAAAGGCGCAAGAGGGTGGCGGGGACCGGTTCGCCGTCGAGCCGGGTCAGGGTCACCCGATAGCGGATCGCATCGTCGAGAACCGTGTCGGTCGCTTCGACGGTAAACGAGGCCGACGTCGCTTTTTCATAGCCGGTCGGGAGTGAAGTCGTCGAACGGTCGTGAGCGACGATCAACCCGGCCCCGGCGATGAAGGCGAGCCCCATGAAGCCGCGCAACCGCCGGTCGAGCGGGTACGAGGTGTAGAGGAAAAGCCCCGCCATGAAGAGAATGGCGGTTATGGAACTGGCCCGCCCGACAACGATGCCGGTGGCTAACGAGAAGGCGAGCATGAAGAGGGGATGGCCGAAAGGGAGATTTCTGGGGGCGCCCACCGTCACAACTCCTTCCGGCGTCAATCAGGGGTGCGCCTGCGCCGCCTCCTCACCCTTGGCCGACGAATGAGAAAAGATTTGTGGAGCGCCCGGTCGTCGGCGCGGTCGTCGGCGCGACGATCCCCTTCGTTTCTTTCGTGACCCGTCGCCCGCCCCCGCGTAGGGGCCCTACTGGGACACCGGCCCCATCTCTCGGAACTTTTTCCGTCGTTGCGCCACCAGATCTTCCGGCGAGAGAGCCGACAATTCGTTTAGTTGTCGTCGCAACACCCGTCGCAGAATCGACGCCGCATGAGCCGGATCGCGGTGAGTCCCCCCCGACGGTTCTTTCACGATCTCGTCGATGACGTTCAGTTTGAGCAGATCGGGCGCCGTGATTTGCAACGCCGCCGCCGCTTCTTCCACCGCGTTGCAATCGTTCCAGAGAATCGCCGCGCACCCTTCCGGCGAGATCACCGAATAGACCGAATACTCCATCATCAAGACCCGGTTCGCCACGCCGATAGCCAGCGCCCCACCGGAACCCCCTTCGCCGATGACCACCGAGACGATGGGAACCCGCAGTTTTGACATTTCGAGTAGATTGAGCGCGATCGCCTCCGACTGTCCCCGCTCTTCGGCGCCAACCCCCGGATAGGCGCCCGGCGTATCGAGCAACGTCACCACCGGCAGGCCGAACTTCTCCGCCAGTTTCATCAGGCGCAACGCTTTTCGGTACCCTTCCGGCTGGGCCATCCCGAAGTTGCGGTACTGCCGCTCTTTCAGGTCGCGCCCCTTCTGGTTGCCGATGATCATCACCCGTCGCCCCGCCATCGTCCCGAAGCCGCCGACGATAGAGACGCCGTCGGCGAACCGCCGGTCGCCGTGGAGTTCGATGAAATCGGTGACGAAAGCGTTGATGTAGTCGAGGGTATAGGGGCGAGACGGATGCCGGGCCAGCCGGGTCCGTTGCCAACTCGTCAGGTTCGAGAAAGTCTCCTGCCGGAGTTTATTCACCTTTTTGTGGAGCTTTTTGATCTCCGCGGCGGTGTCCATGCCGGACTCTTTCGCATTCTCCCGGAGCGATTCGATCTGCGATTCCAAAAGAGCGATCGGCTCTTCAAAGTCGAGATGTGTTGTTGCCATACTTCCTTGCTTCTATAGGGAACATGGCCCACCCGGCAAGGGTGAGCGCCGACAGTATAACAAAAGACGGGGATGAGCGCGAAGGGGGGGAGGGGGACTTGTCCCCTTCGAAAGAATGTGCGACGATCTACTGCTATTTGTATATGAGAAGTGGGAAATGATACCGAAAAAGAAGTCGCACGAATTGTTGAGTGAAGTAATCGGTACTTCGCTTGTGGAGCGGCGCAATCCCTTTGTTTTGAACAAATACACCTCTGCCGCCAAAACCTTGCTTTCTCTCGATTCGGAAAACGCCTATTTTGGCTACATCGTTCTCGGCATTCTCTCCTGTATCAAGGGAGAGGTGGATGACATGCGACGTTTTCATGAGAGGGCCATCACCCTTTTCCCGATGGAAACCTTAGGGCTTCGCAACTATGCTCGATCACTTATGACAACGGGCTATTTTGAAGAAGCTGAGAAATCAGTTCTTCAGGCGTACAAAATCAATGAATCCGAAAACGTATCGTATGTTGTTGACACCTACCTGTTCAGTGGTCGGTTCAGGCTTGCGTCAAGCTGGTATGACCGTTGCGTATCCCAATCGTCAAGCGCAGTAGCGGAGATTAGGGCAAACATGATGGACTTCATTCGCGACGTTGTTATGCGGAAATGGTCCGATAAAGGCGAACGTGCATCAGTAGCAATGGTCGATGCCGTCTACAACCACCTGCATAGCGCAGGTCTTTACTATACCGAGGGGAAGGTGGCCCTGCTTTCTGACGAATATGGTCAATGGATTGATTACGAAATTTCGGTGGACCTTAACCCTGCCGACATTGTCGAACACTCTTTGGAAATCGGCGCTCGGCTCGACGAACTCGACATCCCACGAGAGGTTCGAAGTCTGTTCGTTCCCCGCCTTACGAATGGCGTCTAATGGCCGTCACCCCAGCAGAACTTCTCCAGTTCGCCCAATCGTTTGTCGGTGATACGGATGAAGTCTCATTGCGAGCCGCCGCAAGTCGTGCTTACTATTGCGGGTATCATTCCACACAATCGTTAGGAACGCTCCTGCCCGAACCCCCTTATGTCTCCGAGGTGAAAGGGAGCCACGACCGGCATATCAAAAAATTCGCCGATTTCGAGCGGGGGGGGACGTTAGAAAACTACTATTCTCAAATCAGAGGAATGGGCTTTATCCTCCAGCAGATGCGATCCTTGCGTACTCGTGCCGATTACAAGATTGATGAAGAGTTCCTTGCAAGCCAAGCGGAGGAGACGGTACATTTCGCGCAAAAACTTCTCGATAAACTAGGCGAAGTACCTCTCCCCTGACGTTGCCTAATGGGACGATTGGCGCCATCATGAGGAAAATCATGGAGGTCTGATATGCGTTATGCCGTCTTGCTGGCCCTTCTAATACTTGCCCTCCCCGCCTGCACCAAAGAGAAAGCCCCCGATCCCGCCGCCGAGGAGGAAATAACGACCCGATCCTTGCACGACCGGGCCGAAGCCGTCGGTAACGTGGGGGACGCCACCCTTACCACCGACCTTAAGAAAGGGTTGACCGGCGCCGTCGATTCCGCCGAACAACGGGCCAAAGAGTTGGAAGAAGCGAACCAGTAGGGCGGAGGTTTCTTGCCGCCTTGGGGGCGCCATGGGAGCGCTCCTTCACCGGTTCCGGTCGAGCCGACGCCGACGGCGGTTCTTTTTCGATGGGTGAGGAAAAAGACAGGCCTTCGCCTGCCTGTTATACTGTCGGTTCACCGTTTATCAAGAGGACCTGATACACATGGCATGGGACGACAAGCGTCGGGGGAGCAATCCCGGCGGATCGGGAGGGTTCGACAAGATACCCGACCTCAACTTCGACAAAATGGGGCTTCCCCCCATACGCCCTTACCACGTGGTCGGGGCGTTGCTTGCGGCTATCGGCATTTGGCTCGCCACCGGCATCTACCGAGTGGAGCTCCAAGAGCAGGCGGTGATCCTGATCTTCGGCGAACATGCCAAGACCAGCGGGCCCGGTCTCGGTTGGGCGCCCCCCGCACCCATCGGGCAGGTCATTAAAGTCACCACCGAGGAGATCAAACGGGTCGAAGTCGGTTACCGCACCGGTGGGCGCGCCTCCTCCGGGGCCGAGCTGGCAAAAGAACGGCTCATGTTGACCAAAGGAACCAACATCGTCGACATCCAGATGTCGGTCCAGTATCAGATCAAAGACCCGGTCGCGTTTCTCTTTTCCGTGGCCGACCGGGAAGGGGTCTTGGGCGATATGGGGCTCTACTCCACCGTTAAAGCGGTGGCCGAAGCCTCCCTGCGCGAAGTGGTCGGCAACACCGAGATCGACTCGATCATGACCGTCGGTCGTGGGCAGGTGGAGACGGAAGTCTTCGCCTTGATGCAGCATATTCTCGACAAATACAAAGCCGGGATCACCATCAAACAGGTGCAGTTGCAAGACGTCCATCCCCCCGAGCAGGTACGAGAAGCCTTCCGCGACGTCAACAACGCCGAAGAAGACAAGAACCGGCTCATCCTCGAAGCAAAAGGGTACAACAACATGGTCATCCCCGAAGCGCGCGGCCAGGCGGCCCAGATCATCGCCGACGCCGAAGCCTTCAAGGCGGGGAAAGTCGCACGCGCCAAAGGTGACGCCGCCCGGTTCTCGGCCCAACAAAAAGAATACGCCAAAGCGCCGGCCATCACCCGCAAACGGCTCTCTATTGAAACCATGGAGGAAGTGCTGGCCGGTGTCGACAAGATCGTCGTCGACCCGTCGGTCCGGTCGGTTCTGCCGTTGCTCAATCTAGGCGGCAAGAAGGTGGAGGTGTCGCAATGATTAGGAAAGCAGGGCAGATACTGATCCCGGTGGTGGTCTTGGTGGCCCTCTTGGTGGGGCAAGACTCCTTCTTTATCGTCCGGGAGAACACGCAGGCGGTGGTGACCCAGTTCGGTCGGTTTATCCGGGCCATTACCGAGCCGGGGATCTATTTCAAGACCCCCATGATGCAAGAGGTGATCTTCTACGACACCCGGCTCCTCGACCACGACATCCCCCCCACCGAGGTTGTCACCAAAGACAAACGGACCTTGGTCATCGACAACTTCGCCAAATGGCGGATCACCGACCCGGAACAGTTCTTCAAACGGGCCCGAACCACCGCCGTCGCCCGCGACCGGTTGCGGGATATCATCTATTCCGAACTGCGGGGGGATTTCGGCGCCCTCGACCTTGCCCAGATCATCTCCGAAGAACGGGCCAACGTCATGACCGAAGTGACCGTTCGTTCCAATGAGAAGATGAGCGAGCTTGACATGGGGATCGAGATCGTCGATGTCCGGATCATGCGGGCCGACCTGCCGCAGGCCAACATGCGCTCGGTCTTCGACCGGATGCAGGCGGAGCGGAAACGAATCGCCAACAAATTCAGATCTGAAGGCAAGGAAGAAGCCCAGAAAATCCGGGCCAACACCGACAAAGAAAAGACCATCCTGCTCGCCGAAGCCTACGAGAAGGAGCAGAAGTTCCGGGGTGACGGCGAAGCGGTTGCCATCGCCATCACCGCCAAGGCCTATGGGGAAGACGAGAAGTTCTATGAATTCTTGCGTTCGCTGGAGGCTTATCGGAACAGCATGAAGGATCGTTCCACGATGGTACTATCACAAGACAGTGAATTCCTTAAGTATCTCCAATGACGCTCCTGTAACTCATTGATATGTAGCGTGCCAGAAAATCCCGTGTGGAGCTAAAGGTTTCCCCCAACCGTACCGTTAAGTAAACAAGTCGGCAAGGATGTCGGCGACCGGTTCGCAGACGAGGCGGACTCCGAAGATCCGACGGTCGGATCTGGGTCTAACACGGATGTTGGAGGTAATTGTCATGAGTATGGGAATACCGAGCGCCAAGTTCGCGGGGGGAGCCGATTTCCGCCCGACAGGTATCGTTTCCCGAAAAGCGAAGGTGGCCCCTTCCATCGCGGAACAGGCGATCTTCATCCCCAAACCCCACAAGCGGGTCGACTTCAAGTTGACCACTGAGGCGCAAGTGATGGGTGGCGGGAAGGGAGGCCAACCCCTACCGACGCTCGGCAGCGGCGGACACGGGGGGAATGCCGTCCCGTTACCGGGAAGCGGACAGACCGGATCGGTCGCCCTTCCGGGGAGCGACGATGGGGTGACGCAGGGGGGGAACGGCCAGAACATTGCCCAGGGAAACCTGGGGACCAACGGTCTGACCGCCCAGTTCAACACCGCCGCCTACGACGGGAGCAATGTGGGCGGTAGCGTCGAAATGCAGATTATCGCCGACCCGACCAAGCAGCACGAGGTGATCGCCACCCAGGAAGAGGGACGGCAGGTGAATCACAAGGAGATTCACTTCACCCAGCAATACGACTCCTACGGTCGCCCCCGTATCGGCTTCTCGCGGGAGCCGTACGACTTCGCCGCCACCAAGTTCATGTCGATCACCAGCCAGGTCCGGTTCCAGTCGAACATGGCCAAAGCGCACGAAGAGTACGACAAATATCTGATCGACCCGAACGCGCAAGACCCGGCGACCGCTAAGAGCGAGGCGCCCAAAGAAACGCCGATCTTCGGAAACAGCTCCGATCCGACCGCCGAGCAAGAGGCCGCCAATAAAACGGTCGACTTCCTCGGCCAGCAAGGCGCCTCCGATCCGAGTAGCGTGAAGAAGTCGGCCGCCGACGCTTTCGAAGCGACCAAAGTCGGGGTGAAAGACATCTTCGCCAAAGGAGAAAGCTCCAGCGAGAAACCGGAGGTCAAAGCGCTCGGCGACAAAGAAGGAAAAAGCGAAGCCGGAGGGGGGAGCGATCAGAACATCTCCGGCAAGGGAACCGTCAACGTAAAAGCGTAGGCTCCTACGCGGAGGGCGAGGGGCCTGCCGTTGTCGCTCCGGGCGCGCTCGTCGGCGCGCAGGTCTCGACCGGTTAAGCTCCTACGCGGAGGGCGGCGCGCGTTGGCCTACCCCACCGATGAACAGACCGGTCACTTCGCCACCTCGGTCCAACGGGGTGAGAGACGCCGGTCTTCCTCCGTACGAAAGGTCGGCGTCTCCCGCGTCGGCCCTTTTTCCGTTCAGGCCCCGCAGCGCTCCTTGAAGGGGCACGATGCGCACCGTTGATCGACGACCCTCTCCCAGGCGTCGACCGGTTCCCCCTGCCATCGGGCAAGGGTGGCAGCCGCTTCTAACGCCTCTTCGCGCAACGCGGCGCGGGCGTCGGCGTCGAGGGGGACGGCGCTTCCTTGCTCCCCCGGTTCGCGGAGGTAAACGATGCCGCCGGTGACGACGTCGGTGTCGCCGACCATCGACCAGCCGAGACCGTACAGACCGACTTGTGTCCGATAGGTGGTTTCGTCGGCGGGACGGCGGGAGAACTTGTAGTCGATCACGCGCCATGCCCCGTCGGCGAAGAAGAGGAGGTCGACGGCGCCGGTGAGGGTGAGCGAGACCTGTTCGTTTTTCAGACGGAAGGTAAGCCCCGCTTCACGAAAGAGGCTCTCCTCGTCGGCCCCGGCCAACGCCGATAAGGGGGCCGCGTCGAACGCCCGCGCCAGATCGTTCACCAGCGTTTCCCGTCTCGCCCCCTTCTGGCGCCCGAACCGGCTCTCGACGATTGCGGTCAATTGTTGTCGGTTGGGGGGAGGGATCAATGGCATCCGCTCCATCATCAGGTGTCCTTCGATCCCCCCTTGTTGACCGTCGCCGCGGGGCGGTTTCTGGTCGCTCCCGTCAACCGGATGTCGGGCCACCTGCTGATAATAATAGAGCCGTGGGCATCGGATGAAGGCGGCCAACGCCGTTACCGGCAGGCCGATGTCGGGGCGTCGAAAAGGGGGTGGCGTCGGCGGCGGAGGAGCGTCGGCGATCCAGCCGTCGAACATCTCCCGGACGCGAGCGGGGGTCGATTCGTCGGCGTCGATCGGGATGGGGGGGAATCGTTCGGGATCGATTTTCGTCGGCAAGGGGAGGGTGGCGTCGATAGATTTCCCCCACGGGCCGTTCCCGCTCCCCGAAAGGATAAGCCGGTCGCGGGCGCGGGTGGCGGCCACATAAAGGAGCCGTCCCGACTCCTCCTCATCGAATCGCTTTCGGGCGTCGGCCACTTCCCGAAAGAGAGGGGGCGTCACCCATCCGCCGGTCGTTTCGTCGAAGATCTTCACCCCGATACCGATGTGGGGGTGGAAGAGGATCGGGTCGGCGCCACTCTTGTCGCTTTTGCTTCGCCCCACATCCCCGATGATCGTGACGCCGAACTCGAGCCCTTTGCTCTGGTGGATCGTCATCACCCGAACCGTGTTCTCCTCCCCCATCAGGTCGGCTTGCGGCTCCCGTTCCCCTTCGGCGGCGGCGGTTACCTCGTCGAGAAATTCGCCCAGTCCCCCACGGGCGCCCCGGTCGAAGGTGCGGGCCTTTTCGATCAGCTTCAGGATATTGGCCAGCCGTTGCTCCCCGTGGAGCCGAGCCAACGTCGCAGCCCCGTAGCCGCTGTCGGCCAAGATTCGTTCGATCAGTTCCGACACCATCATCCGCCCCGCCAAGCGACGCCACCGGTCGGCCATGGCCGTGAACCGGGCGAGACCCGCGCGGTCGTCGTCGGCGAGGTCGGGGGCCGCGGCGCCGTGGCGGACGATCCTCAACAGGCCGGTGTCGGAGAGACCGGCGAAGGGGGAGCGGAGTATCGAAAGGTAGGAGAGCCGGTCGCCTCCGTAGAGGAGCCATCGCAAAACGGCGGTCAGGTCGCCGATTTCCGAAGTGTCGTAGAATCCTTTTCCCTTCACGATGGTGTAGGGGACCCCGGCGTGACGCAACGCCGCTTCGTAGACCCCCACCGACGTAAACGTCCGGAGGAGTATGGCCACGTCGCGCCAACGGGCGTTTCGCTCCCCCTCCGCCTCTTTGTCGTAAAGGCGCCACCCTCCGCCGTCGACCTGTTGGCGGATCATCGTCGCCAACGAGCGGGCCTCCATGAAACGACGCTCGTCGGCGGTATCCCCCGCGGTGGCGAACCGTTCCACCGTCGGCGGATCGTCGGCAAGAGGGGGGCGATAGGGGAGAAGGTCGTCACGGGTCGGCAGATACGCTTCGCCGATGACGTGGGTAAAGAGGCCGTTAAAGTAGGCGAGCGCTCCCGGCGCCGACCGACGGTTTTGGCGCAGGGCGAAAACGGCGCCCCCGGCGTCGTCGATCTCTTTTTCGGTCCGGGTGAAGACCGAGACGTCGGCCCCCCGGAAACCGTAGATCGACTGTTTGACGTCGCCGACCACCAGCAACCGCCCCTCGCCCGGCGGGGCGAGGGTGGTGACGATCTTTCGTTGTAGCTCGTTGGTGTCTTGATACTCGTCGACCATCACCCGGCGGAACTGTGTGCGATAACGGGCCAGCGTCGCGGCGGAACCGGTCAGAAGCGCCAGCCCCCGCTCTTGCAGATCGTCGAAGTCGAGGAGCGAATGACGCCCTTTCGCCTCTTCGTAGCGAGCGCGCACCCCTACGGCGAGAGAGAGGAGGGCATGAACGTCAGGCGCCGCTTCGGCTTCGACGATCGGCGCCGAGAGAGCGGTCAGCGCGTTCATCGCCCGTTGCGCCGCTTCGAGGAACCGAGGCGTGTCTTTCTTGCGCGGTTTGTCGAGAATCCCGCGCAACACCGCCGCCTGCTCTTGAGCCGCCAAGGCATCGGCGAAGGAGAGGGGGGCCTCGCCGGTGAGAGCGGGGAGGGCGTCGATGGCGGCGACCACCTTCGTCTCTTTGGCGGAGGCCGAGCCGTTGCGGAAATGATCGAGAGTCGAAGCAAGACGGGCGCCCGCTCCTTCGACCTCGCTCCCCAACGTTTCTCGTCGCGTTTCATAATCGCGGGCGATCACTTCGGGATCGGCGTCCGCCGCTCGCAACAGGGGGATCATCTTGGCCAGTCGCGGCACGAGCCCCGATCCCCGCCCTTCGTCGCCGAAGCCGAACCGACGGGCGAGCCGGGTCGTCGCTTCGTCCCGTCGGCGCAATCGATCGACCACTTCGTCCCGGGCCGCCTCTTGCAACATGGCGGACGATGTCGTCTCATCGATGCCGCCGTAGCCGGGATCAACCCCCGCCCCGACCGGGTTCTCCAACAATAAACGGGCGCAGAACGAATGGATGGTCGATATGTAGGCCCCGGCCAACGATTGTCGTTGGCGAATCAGATGCAAGAGAACCGTCTCGTCGTCGTTCTTCGGGACGATCCGTTCTTCGAGGTTCGCCGCCGAAGGGCGTTCGTCGGGATCGCCGCCACGCTTTTCCCACCAGTCAACCAGCCGCGTGTCGATCTCGCCGGTCAACCGCGACCGGAGTCGCTCTTGCATTTCTTCGGCCGCTTTTTCGGTGAAGGTAAGAGCCGCCAGTTGGTCAACCCGGGTCAACTCCCCATCGACGTTCATGGTCAGTTCGGTTAAGTACCGTTCGACGAGGGTATGGGTCTTCCCCGTTCCGGCGCCGGCCCGGATGACGATGTCGGTGTCGCAGGCGAGAATCGCCGCGAGCGTCTCTTCGGGAGTCACGACTCCTCCTCCGTCATCGGGGTCTCGACGTAGCGGCACAACCCGGCGAATTCGCAATAGTCGCAACTCTCCGGATCGACCGGGAAGGCGCCCCCTTCGAGTCGTTCGATCATGGCGGTGACGGCGTCAAAGAACGGCGCCTCTTGTTCGCGCCCCGCTTCTCCCAAAAGATCGGCGACGTCGGGAGGGAGGCGACGACCGCCGATTTCTTGCCGTCGATCTTCATCCGCAACAGGCCGTAGGCGGCGCTCATCTCGTCTACCCGGTTAAGAAACCCCCGCTTGATGACCCACGGACGGGTCAACCCCATATAGACCGGCGCTTGAAACGAGGTGACCCCCATCGCTTCCGGTTTCAGGAGTTTTTTATATTTCGCGTCGCCCGAGCCGGTTTTGTAGTCGATCACCCGGAAAGCGTTGGCGGCCCGGTTGATATCGACCCGGTCGGCGGAACCGGTGAGATAGCGGAGTCCGCCGCAGGGAAGAGCGAGTTCGAGCGGGTCGGCGCGACGCTCTTCCGGCGTGCCTTTTTTCGCCGCCCGTTCGGGGAGGTCGTAGGGAACCTCCACCCCCACCGGCGTATACCCTTCGCTTCGTTGATAAAGGGTGTCGTGATGGAGCCACCGGACAAGATATCCCGCAAGCCGGGCCACCTCCACGTCGAAAATCGCCGGGTCGCCGGCGATCCCCTTTCGCCGCAGAACCTCCGCTTCGTCGGCCAACGCCTTGCGCAAGGCTTCTCGCTCCTCGTCGCCGCCGGTCAACGCCTTCGCGCCGTCGGCGATCCGTCGGGCGTAGAACCGTTCCAACGCCGCATGGGCCAACGTGCCGGTCTCTTTATTGTCAAGCTCCCCGGTCGGTTCTTCCACCTTCTCCAACCCCCAGACTTTCCCGGCCAAGTACCGAAAGGGGCACTGCCCATATTTTTCGAGATCGGTAGGGGCATAGGTTCCGAGCCGCTTCTGCATCCATTCCGAGAGCTCATCGACCCCGTCGGTCAGGTCGCCGTTGAACCGGTCGGATAACGCCCGCCGCGTTTCCCGGTTCGGTTCGGCGAAGAGACGGTCCCGATACCGCTCCCGGTCGGCGAGGGCCACCAGACGTACGAAGTGGTCCCACTCCGCCCGGTCGACCGCCAACTGGCCCAGCGCTTCTTCGGCGTTCCTTCGTTTCTCGTCGTCCGGTTCAAAGAGACCGCGCAATACCGCGGCGGTGAAGGCCTCCCGGTCGGTCGGCTCGCCGGCGGTAAGGAGCGCAAGCGGCGCGGGGCTGTCGATACGCTCTTCACGGGCGAGAGAATCGAGCGCATCGGGCGCCACGGCGTCGAGAAGATCGTCGACGAATTGCGACCGCGCCAGCGGGCGTCCGTCGAGTTCCCGGACCGACCACGAGAAAACGATCCCCTCGTCGGCGGCCATCACCCCCTGGAAAAAGAGGAGCGACTCCTCCTGCCATTTGTCGTAGGCCCTGTCGAAGACCCGACGCCCCCTCCGTTGACGGGGATCGGCCACCGTTTCGTCGTGCCGCTTATTAAAGCTTTCCCGCTCTTCTTCGGTAAGGATCGACCGGGCGGCGTGGAACCGGGGGAACTCTTTTTCGTGAAGCCCGGCCATGAAGACCCGTCGCCAGTTCGCGCCGACGGCGTCGTGAACCGAGACGACCGCGACCCGATCCCGGTCGGTCCCGCCGGTCGGTTCGGGTGTCTCTCGTTCGGCGAGAGCGGCGAGGAAAAGGTCGGCCATGACGTTAAACGTCAACGGGCGATTCGTCAGCTTGAGGCGGTTCGTCAGCGTCGTCATGCTCGCGAGGGTTTCGGCCACTTTCTCCGCCGCGTCCCGGTCGCGGAACCGAAGCCTGTCGGAGATCGCCTCGTCGTCGTCGGCGCCGGTGAACCCGAGCCATTCGAGCAGTTCGGCGAGCGACGCGAGAAACGGGGCGGGGGCCGTCTGCCCGGCGAAAAGGGCGAGCTTTTCCACCAGCTCCACCGCCGCGCCGATCAGCTCTTTGTCTCCCTCCCGCTTTTTGTCGAGCCGTTCGTGATGGCCGGTTAAAAGCTCGTTCCATTGGCGCGATTCCCCTTCGCGTAACCGTGCGCCGAGGGCCAAGGTGCGGAGCCGGTCGATAGCGACGTCGCGGTAGCGGGCGAAGTAGGGAGAGGCCATCAGACGGATAACCGGCTCCCGTCCGAAGCGGCTGTCGACGGCGGTGAAGATCGACGCCACCGCGCGGCCCGCCGGGGTGGAGGTGACCGGGGCGCCGTGACGGGCGGTGTAGGGGAGGCGGTACCGGTCGAAGACGTCGCGGATGATGGCGAGGTAGGGGCCGACGTCGCGCAGGATAAGCCCCACCCGGCCGGGCAAGACCCCTTCCTCGTCGCGCAACCGGACGATCTCGGCGGCGATCTCTTCGATCTCCCGATAGCGCGACGGCGCCCGGACGAGACGGACCTGCTTCGCCCGTTCGTCGGCGGTCGGGATCGTGGCGGCGCCGCTGGCGGGGATGGTGAAAAGACTCTCGGTGAGCCAGTCGAGCGGGCCCGGTTCGGCTTCGCGGGGGAGGATTTCGAGACGCCCCTCGCTCCCGGCCAACGACTCGAACTTGATCATGTTGCGGACGAGAAACCCGAACGCTTTCGACCGACGATCCGGGACCGGGGTGTGGATGATCACCGGCATCGACCGACCGATGAGCCGGAGGAGTTCATAGCGGTAGGGGGTGTATTGATAGATATCGACCACCTCGACGGCGGAGAACCGGGCGAGGAACGTTTCGGCGAGCGGGGGCGATCCGGCGGCGAGGGCTTCGACGACCCCCCGTCGTCTGGCGCCGGCGTCGGTGAGGCCGAGGTCGTTAAGCCGTCGGTGGTAAGCGTCGTAGAGTCGCGCCACGTCGGCCTCTTTGTCGTCCGCCCAACCGGTGAGGAGGTTGAGCTGGTCCGGCGAGACGATCCCGGCGCCGAGCTCGTCGAAGAGGGACAATATCGACGGGACGAATCCTTTGGTCGCCGCCAGTCGTTGTAAGGCGCCATCAGGGGCGAGCAGCTTCTCGCCGCTGATGAGGGTGGCGAGCAGCAGACCCCGACCTTGTTGCGACAGCTCGCCGACGTCGGGGAGGAGGCTTTCGGCCAGCCGTTCCTCGAAATCGCCGAAGGTCATCTCGCCGAAAGAGAATGCGCCGGTCTCACCATCCCCCCCCATACGACGCGCCACCGCATCGGCCAGCCTGCGCCGGGTCGGGTAGAGAACGAGTGAAGGACGATGGGTCATCGACGTTTTCCGTTGCGAGGATCGTTACCGGATCATTCTACCCGAACGGACGAGGGGAGGGCGGAGGGGCGTCCATCCCCCCTTCGCGTCCCCTCGCAAGGGCCGCGGACATCCGGTCTTGACCTGCCGTCTCCGCCCGGTCTTCACCGGTTGACACTCGGTCTTAACGCCGGTACGATTCTACTTCTCTTGCTCGTGCTGCGGCAAGACGAGGGGGATGAGCAGCGAATGATAACCGATCCTGCGGGGGCGCGGGGTCACGACATTGAAGAGGAAAAGTTACGCATGGCTATCCAGAACGGCGATATCAACGCAAGCGCGGAGTGGAACGACGGGGCTGTCCCGAAAATCACCCTTTGCAAAACCGACGCCCTGACCCTCGACGTCTACTACTTCGGCGCCGGCCAGCGCCTCGGCTACCATCGCCACCCGACCGGCGATCAGATCTTCACCGTGATCTCGGGCGAAGGCACCTTCTACCTCGACGAGGGTGGCGAAGAGACCTTGGCCGTGAAAGCCGGTTCCACGTTCGTGGCGCCCGCCAACCAGTGGCACGATCTCCACAACACCGGCTCCGGCCAGATGGTGGCCCAGCAGGTGACGAAACAGCCTGCCGGAATGGAAAAGCGCGACGCGTAAGTCTTCGTGAATTTCGACGATGGGGACGGCCGTTCAATCGGTCGTCCCTTTTTTAATACGGAGTGACGATGATCGAGAACGCCATCCTGATTACCGGCGCAGGCGCCCGGGTGGGACACGAGCTCGCCCGACGATTTCTCGCCGACGGTCGCCCCGTCGTCGCCCACTATCGAACCGAGACCGAACATCTGGCCGCATTGCGCGACGCTGGCGCCATGCTCATACGGGCCGATTTCACCGACGACGAAGCGGTGGAAGACTTCATGGCCGAGGTTCGGTCGAACGTCGGTTCCCTCGCCGGGCTGATCAACAACGCCTCGGCCTACGCCCCGACCGCCGACGACCGGCATGAAGCGGCCAAACAGTTCGCCCGGTTCTATACGATCCACATGCTGACCCCCTGGATGCTCGCCACCGGGCTGGCCGATCTGTTGCGAGCCGGATCGGGTGAAGGGTGCGTGGTGAATATGACCGACATCTACGCCGCCCGCCCCAACCCGCTCTATGACCTCTACTGCGCCACCAAAGCCGGGTTGACCAGCGTCACCGAGTCGTTGGCGGTCAGCCTGGCGCCGGCGATTCGGGTGAACGCCGTGGCGCCGGGGCCGATTCTCTTCTTGGGGGAACATACGCCGGAACAACGGAAGAAGATTCTGGGAAAAACCCCCCTCGGCAAAGAAGGGGGGGCGGAGCCGGTCTACCGCGCCATCCGGTCGATCTTAGAGAACCCGTACATGACCGGCGCCACCGTCGTGGTCGATGGCGGACGGCGTCTCCCCTACTGACGCGCCGAAGATAAGGATCGACGCCGGTCGCATCTCGATAGGCTCGTGTTCGCTCTCGACGGGGGGGATGCGAAGTCCGATCAGATCGGCCACTTCCATCAGCAACGGGGTGGCGTACGGCTCGTCGGGAGGCGTCGGCGCCTCGTCCCCGTCGACCGCCAACAGAAGGTCGATGTCGGCGGGGCGGTCGTTGAGCTTGCAATCGGGATGGCTCCTGTCGCGCCCTAAATCGACTTCCCAGTCGACGAAGGTCTTTTTCACCTCGACCGGATCGCGGTCGCTGACGAACGTGGCGACGGCGTTGAGAAACGGCGCCTCGGTCGTCATGCGGTAGGGCCGGGTTTGAACGATCCGGCTGACGGTGACCGGGCCGAAGGTGGCCGCAAGCCGTTCGATCATGGTCGCCATGTTCGCCGTCGGGGCGATGTTCGTTCCGAGCCCGACAAAGTAACGACGATCCCCCATCTTCACTCCCGGTGATAATCAAACGCTCTGATACTATACCTGAACCTATAAGGGAGAACCGGATGAGCGACACGATCCATATCGAAGGGCTGCAGGTGAAGGCGTTGATAGGGGTCTTCGCCCACGAGCGGGGGCGACCGCGACCGTTGACCGTCGACGTGACGCTCGCCGTCGATCTGCGCAAGGCCGGAGCCAGCGACGACCTCGCCGACACCATCGACTATGGGGCGTTGGCCGACGAATTGAAATCCGTCGCCGCCCGGTCGTCGTTTGCGTTGCTCGAAGGGTTGGCCGAAGCGATGGCGACCGCCTGTCTGGCGCGGGACGGGGTGACGGGGGTTACGTTGAAGATCGGCAAGGCGGGCGCCGTGCCCGGTACGACCGCCGTGGCGGTGACTGTTCGAAGGCCGTAGGGGGCCGGCGCGTCATCCTTCCTTCCGACAAGGATGGACCGACGGGAGCCTGCCCTCTTCTCCTACCGGCTGGCGGGGCGGGCGCGGTCGTTGGCCCATTGGCGCAAGTGGGCTATTCGTTCCGCCATCGTCGTCGAGAGCGGAACCGTCGCATGGATCGCCTTGATGATGTCCCTGTCCTCGATCTCCCGATCATGCGCGAACGCCTTATAAAGCCCCTCCACCACCGCCATCTCGATCTCCGCGCCGGAGTAGCCGTTCGCCTCCTCCGCCAACGTCGTCAGGTCGAAATCCTCCGGGCGCCGGTTTCGTTTCGCCAGATGGATGGCGAAGATCGACTCCCGCTCCGTCTGTTGCGGCAGATCGATAAAGAAGATTTCGTCGAACCGCCCTTTGCGCAACAGCTCCGGCGGGAGCTGCGAGATATCGTTCGCCGTCGCCACGATAAAGACCGGCGCCGTCTTCTCCTGCATCCAGGTCAGGAACGTTCCGAAGATGCGGGCCGTCACCCCCGCGTCGGTCGAACCCGACGACTGGATACCCGACAACCCCTTTTCGATCTCGTCGATCCAGAGAACCACCGGCGCCAACGACTCCGCCGTTTTTATCGCCTTACGCATGTTCTCTTCCGAGCTGCCGATGAACGACGAGAAGATCTTCCCCATATCGAGACGCAAGAGGGGCTGGCCGAACAGCGCCGCCACCCCCTTGCTGGTGAGCGACTTTCCGCACCCCTGGACACCGAGCATCATCACCCCTTTCGGGAGAGGGAGACCGTATTCTCGCGCCTTGATGGTGAACGATCTTTTGCGCCCCTCAAGCCACTCCTTGAGCGACTCCATCCCCCCCACGTCGGCCATATTCTCCGACGCGTCGAAATATTCCAGCGACCCCGATTTCCTTATAAGCTGTTTCTTCTCGAAGAGGATCAAGTCGATGTCGCGGGCGTCGAAAGAATGGTCGGTCAGCATCGCCTTGGCGTAAATTCGCTTCGCCTCCGCGATGGTCAGTCCCAGCGACGCGTCGATCACCGCGCTCTTTTCTTCTTCCGTCAGCGACACCGACAGCTTGGCGTTGCGCGACGCGAACCCGAGCGCCTCCTCCAACGTTTCGCCGATCTCCTCCCGGTTCGGCAAAGGCAGGTCGACGATGGTGATGTCTTTTTCCAGTTCGCTCGGGATTTTCAGCGTCGGCGAGAGGAGCACCAACGTCTTGTGCGCCCGGGCGAAATCGGCGACCAGGTCGCGCAGTTTACGGCGGACCGGCGCAAGGTCGAGCCACGCGTCGAAATCGCGGAAGACGATGATCGACGATTCTTTCGACGCCATCGCCTCGTCCAACGCCGCCAACGCCTTTTGCTCCCCCGTTTTCCCGTGCGTCCCCTCGTCGGTCACCGACCACGTCTCAAGCTTTTTCTTCATCGACGCGGCGAGATCGGACAGAAGCTTCTCCGCCCGCTCCTCTTCGAACGTCAGGAGATAGATCACCGGGTAGCGCGCCCGGATCAGGAGCGTCAGTTCGTCTTTTACGGAAGTGATCATCTTCGCTCCTTATTTAACCTATCAAAGCCGAGCCGGTGGGCGATCGGTGAGCAAGAGGCGCGCGCCTGTCAAACCTCTATCCAGTTCCACGAATCGTCATCTCCCTTGGGCGGACGTTTCTTTCTCTCAACTTTCGGCGGATCGGGGACCGGCGGGGGGGGAGGGGGCGTTTCGACCTGCGGCCCCGCGCCGAGACTGTAAACCTGCGCCAACCCCTTGTCCGACACCGCCGCGAAACGATCTCCCGCTCCGTTCATTTCGCAAAAGACCCATGAGTGGGGGCTCTTCTCCTGCCAGAGGATCGCCCCATCCCGGTCGAGCGCCGCGATTCCCCCGTCCGGGCCCGACACCACCATCCGGTTTCCCGCATCGTCCGCTCCGACCCTAGTCACCGAAAAGCCCGGTTCGTACGAGGCCAACTGCGACGTCTCCAGTTCGATCACATGCAACCCCGTGGTCAGCCCCGGCACGAAGATACGCTTCCCCCGTCCCGACACTTTCAGGTCCATGATCCGTTCGTTCATCTCGAACTCCCCCACCGGATCGCCGTCGGGTTGATAGAGCCCCACCCAACCGAACGACGACGCCGCGACGAGGGTTCCGGTCCGGGCCGCGAACTTCACGTGGGCGACCGGTTGAGGGGTGTGGACCATCCGCACCCGTTTTCCTTTTCGGTCGACCAGATGAAACCGCCCCTTGTGGCTCGCCACCGCCACCATCTTTCCGTCGGGCCGAATAGCCATCCCCACCGGGTCTCGTTCCACCATCGTCTCCCACTCCAGCTCCGCCCCGCGGGTCACCTTCAGGAGCCGTCCCGTCGTCGTCAGGATATAGACGAACGCCCCGTCGGCCGTCACCCGGATCGTCAGCGGCGCGAACGAGAGGATCTTGTCCCACAGAGGAATACCGTCGGCGTCGACGAGAGCCGCCCCGTCCCGCCGGTCGGAGATCGCCATGTCGCCGCTCTGGGCGGCGTAACCGATACTCTCGATCGGTCGGCGGTGTTGGTGGCTATAGAGCTTATGTACGCGCATGGATTTCTGCAAACGATTGTACCGCGACCTACCGGTCGGTGCGAGAGTGTATAATCGCCCCTCGTGAAGCAAGGAGGTTTTATGGCGATATCGTTGGCGGCGGTGGTTGTCGGGCTTTGGCTCGTGGTCTTAAGCGCCGACAAATTCGTCGAAGGCGCCGCCGGAGTCGCCCGGATACTCGGCATGCCGTCGTTGCTCATCGGCATGGTCATCGTCGGTTTCGGCACCTCCGCCCCCGAGATGGTCGTCTCCGCTCTTTCGTCGATGCAAGGGAACCCCGGCGTCGCTTTGGGGAACGCCTACGGATCGAACATCGCCAACATCGGACTGATTCTCGGGATCACCGCCCTTATCGCCCCGATCTCGGTCCATTCGGCGGTGGTTAAAAAGGAACTGCCGATCCTCATCGGCGCCACCATCGTCGCCGTCGCCATGCTGGCCGACGGCGAACTGTCCCGCTTCGACGGCTGGCTTCATCTCGGCCTCTTCGGGTTGGTGATGGGGTGGAGTGTCTGGCAAGGGATGAAAGGGCGCGGCGACGCGCTCGCCAAAGAGACCGAGGCCGAACTGGCCGAGGGAGCTCTTTCGTTCAAAGCCGCCCTCATCCGGCTCGTGGTCGGGTTGGTCGTCCTCATCGCTTCCTCCCGACTTCTCGTCTGGGGCGCCGTCGATCTTGCCCAGCGGTTCGGCGTCAGCGATCTGATCATCGGTCTGACCATCGTCGCCATCGGCACCAGCCTGCCGGAACTGGCTTCGTCTATCGCCGCGTGCAAAAAAGGGGAGAGCGACATCGCCTTAGGCAACGTCATCGGCTCGAATATGTTCAACACACTAGCCGTGGTCGGCATCGCCGGGACCATCCATCCCCTCGCCGTTCCGCCGGAACTGATGACCCGCGACCTGTCGGTTATGGGAGTGTTGACCCTCGCCCTCGTCGCCGCCAGTTTCGGATGGCGAGGGCGCCCCGGTCGGATCAACCGGGTCGAGGGGGGACTGCTCCTTGCGCTCTGGGTCGGCTATACGGCATATCTGGTCTCTACCATTTCGGCGGTGTAACCAGAGGGACGGCAACCTGTCCCCGTCGGGGCGCCGGGCGGCTCACCAGCCATAGCCGAGGGTGAAACCGCCGTAATAGTAGGTGAGATCGTGATCTCTGCCGAAAACGGACACCGTGCCCGCCGTCACCGACCGGACCATGATCCCGGCGACGACGCCGTCGCCGACAAGGTGGCCGATGCGTCCGCCCCAGAAAAGGCCGGAGGATTCGGCCGCGTCGGTTTGAGAAAGGGAGGTGGAAAACGGACCAACCCGTACCGTGCCGATGACATCGGCCGTCAGGCTTACACGGGCCAATCCTGCGGAGAGGGAAAAGGATAATCGCTCGCGCTCGCCGACCCACGCGAAACCGATCCCCGTTTCCGTAATCGAACCGGTCACCGATCCGGCCACCGAGCCGATCCATCCCTCCAACAGATTCGCCTCACCGGAACCATTCGAATGCTGCCGGTAGAGAAGGGCCCGGATCGGCCAATCGTTTCGCCCCAACCGTAACTCGAGTCCGGTAGTGACGAACCGCTCAATCGGTTCCCACTGCGAACCGGAAACCGTCGCTTGCGCGTACGAAAGGGAAAGGGAGCCGGTCCATCCCTCGTCGTTCGCCCCTGCGATTGAAGCGGAAAGGCATGTCGATAAAACAGACAAAAGCAATGATCGCTTTAACATACTCATTTCCCGTCATGAAACTGAGTTCCCCCCTTCACCGTACCACTAATGAAGCCGAGGGGGCGAAGGTTCCCCGTGTTCGTGGCGCCGTAACGTCGGGGAGCCGGAATGGCCGGTTCGGTTCAACGATCTCCCCGGTTTTCGTCCGCCTGTGGCGGGAAAGGAGCGCCGTGCTAGACTTAACTCTTCAGGCATATAAGGAGCGGGCATGGAGGGATTCTTCGTCACCTTCGAGGGAGGCGACGGCGCCGGTAAAACCACCCAGATCGAGCGGGCCAAAAGCTGGTTCGAAGAACGGGGGCGATCCGTCGTCACCCTGCGAGAACCGGGAGGATGCCCCTTAGGCGAGCGGGTCCGCCCCCTGCTGCTCGACCCGGTTTTCGACCACGACCCGTTCACCGAGCTACTCCTCTTTTCCGCCGCCCGCCGTTCGTTGGTCGAGACGGTCATTTTCCCGGCGTTGGCCGACGGTAAAGTCGTCCTCTGCGACCGATTCGCCGATTCGACCGTCGCTTACCAAGGATACGGACGTGGGATCGATCGTCTTTTCATCGACTCCCTGAACAAACGCGTTTGTAGCGACGCATGGCCTCACTTGACCCTGTTGCTCGACCTGCCGGTAACGGTCGGGCGGGAACGGGCCGGGAGACGGGGCGTCGGCGACCGGTTCGAGCGGGAGGAGGAGGCGTTTCACCAACGGGTGCGGGACGGCTTTTTGGCCATCGCCGCCGCCGATCCCGACCGGATGGTTATCGTCAACGCCGCTCTCGACGAAGCGTCGGTCGCCGCCGAGGTGACGCGCAGACTGACCGAGAGGGTTTCGTCGTGACCATCGAGACCTTCGCCGATATCGTCGGCGCCGAAGCCCCGTTGCGGATACTCAGGCAGGGGGTCATGACGGGGCGGACGGCTCACGCCTATCTTTTCGTCGGCCCCCAAGGGGTCGGCAAACGAACCGTCGCCATGGCGTTTATGCGGGCGCTTCTCTGCGCCAACCCCGACGAAGGGGACGCCTGCGGCATCTGCCCCCCCTGCCGGAAGACCGCCCAAGGGAACCATCCCGACCTTGTCGTGGTCGAGCCGGAGGTGCGCGAGAAGAAAGTCAAAAAAGAGATCGACATCCAGCATATCCGGGCTCTCACCGAGCGGCTTTCCTATCGCCCCTACGAAGGGAAGGTCAAAGGGGTCGTCATCGACGATGTCGAAAAGATGAACGTCCAAGCGGCCAACGCGTTTTTGAAGACTTTGGAAGAGCCGCCGGGGGATACGGTGATGGTTCTCATCGCCGCAAACGCCCGGACGCTGCTCCCGACCGTCGTCTCTCGTTGTCGCACCGTCGGGTTCGGCCCGGCGCCGCACGAAGCGATGAGCCGGTTTCTGGGACGACGGCTGATGGTCGACGAGGCCGAAGCGGCCACCCTCGCCGCCTTGGCCGGGGGGGCGCCGGGGAGGGCGCTCGACAAGGAAGGGCTGGAGAGGGAGAAAGCGATCCGGGAGATGGTGGCCGGCCTGATCCTGAACCCCGACGCCCTCTCGGCGGCCGAAGCGGTGGGTAACGCTATCGCCTTCGACAAAAACAAAGATCGAACCGTCACCGACCGGGCGTTGTGTCTGGCGCAGGATATCGTGCGGGATATCGCCGCTGTCAAAACCACCGGCGAGTATGCTACAGTAATTAACGTTGATTTATCTGCGGATGTGGCCGAAGCGGCCCGTCGCTATCCGTTGCGCCGCCTGCTGGCGGCCCACGATACCATCGAACGGATGAAACGGGCCCGTGTCTTTAACGTCAACCCGCAGCTTATTTTCGGACTCCTCTCTATCGAGTTGAAAAAATAGCGGATGTCAGACGACACACAGCCGGAAGAGGTTGAGCCCGACACCGGCGCTCCTTCTTCCGAACCGACCCCCGAATCGAGCTTTATCCCCTTCGCCACCGGCTCCGATCGGGGCTATCAAGAGATGCCCGACGCCCCCCCGACAGCGGTGATGAGCCTCGAAGAGAAGGCGGCCCGCTATCTGGTCAGCGTCCACGCCAGCGGCGCCGGGAAGGTGGGGGATTACCAGTGGAACAACGTCGAACTCAAGGTCGGCGATCTCTGCGTGGTCGAAGACCGGCACGGCTACGACTTCGGCATTGTCGCCGTCTCCCGTCGACTCTCGCCGAGGAAGCCCCCCGGATGCGGCAAACGGTCGGTGACCGGCAAAGTGATTCGTAAAGCGACCGACGAAGACGCCGTCCGCTACGCCGACTTGATGCAGCGGGAAAAAGAGGCGATGGCGTTCTGCCGCAAAAAGGTCTTCGAAGAAGATCTGCCGATGAGTGTCTCGCGGGTCAATATCGCTTTCGACGGCGCCAAAGCGATGGTCTATTTCACCTCCGAATCACGGGTCGATTTCCGCGAACTGGTCCGGGAACTGTCGGCCTTCACCCGGGTGAAAATCGAAATGCGCCAGATCGGCGTCCGGGACGAAGCCCGGATGATCGGCGGATGCGGTCCCTGCGGCGCCGAACTATGCTGCGCAGCCTTCCTCACCGACTTCGCGCCGGTCTCCATCCGTATGGCGAAAGACCAGAACCTGTCGTTGAATCCGGCGAAGATATCCGGGGTCTGCGGGCGGCTGATGTGTTGCCTTGGCTACGAGCACGCTAACTACAAAGAATTGGTCTCACGCGCCCCGAAAATGGGGAAAGCGATCAAAGACCCCAACGGCGAAGTGGGGAAAGTCATTCAGCTGAATCTGCTCAAAGAGCGGGTTTTGGTGGTCTACGAAGATGGGAGCAAAGGGGAGTTCGGCATCGAAGAGGTGGTCCGCATCCCCGGCGGCATGGCCAAAGCCAAAGAGATCGTCGCCCAAGAACGACGCGAAAAGGCCATCGCCGAAGGACGCGACCCCGACGCCGAAGAAGAAGCGTTGAAACTCCAGCGGGAATCGCGCGCTCCCCGACCTCGGCCGGAGCGAGGACAGCGCCCCGGGCAGGGACAGCGCTCTGGATCGGGACAACGTTCCGAGCAGGGAGGCCGTCCCCCTCAGGGAGAGCGCCCCGAACGAAGCGAACGGCCCGCGCGGGGCGAACGGCCCGCACAGGGACAGCGTCCCGGGCAGGGAGGAGAGGCTCCCTCAGGTCGCCCCCCCCGCGAGGCGGACGCCGGCGGGGAAGGGAACGCCGAGAACCGTCGTCGTCGAAGTCGTCGTGGGCGCAAAGGGCCGGGCGATAGAACCGACGGTCAACGGAGCGAGCAGGGCGCGCGCGACAACACGCCCCGTGGCGACCGGACTCCCCGGAATCTCGAAGATCGACGACCGCCCCGTGGCGAGGGGAATCGCCCTCCCCGCGCCGAGGGTGAAGGTAACCGCCCCCCCCGCGAGCCGAGGGCGCAACCCCCGAGCGGTGAAGGGCAAAAACGGTCCCGTCGCCGTCGCCGTCGCCCCAATAAGGGGGAGGGCCCGGCGGGAGGAGGAGGGGAATGAACAGAACCGTCCGTCATGTCCTGCCGCTGTTGATCGCCACGCTTCTGCTGGCGCCGTCGGTCGCCGCGGCCGAGCCGTTGATCGTGAAACTCAAAGAGGGGCGGATGCGTTCCGGCCCCGGCACCGACTACGACGTCCTCTGGATTCTCCCCAAAGGGTGGCCGGTGGAGGGATTGGCGCAGTACGAAGATTGGTGGGCCGTCCGCCGCGAAACCGGCCATGCGGGGTGGATTCACAAAGGATCGCTCGACAAAGGGAAAGGCGCCGTGGTGGTCAATGAAAAGGCGAACATGCGCGACGGCGCCGGGACCGACAACAAGGTGATCTACAACGTGCCGAAGAACTACGTCTTCCGCGTACTCGACGAGAAAAACCATTGGTACAAACTGACCGATGGGGGAGGGGTGACCGGATGGATTTACGGCCCCCTCTTGTGGGTGAACAAATAGCGGCGCCCGCCGGGAGGATAGCCGGGTGAATCGATCCGGTCCCTTGTTGGTCCTCGACACCGCCACCGGACGGAGTGGGGCCATGGTGTATGACCAGACACCGATCGCCACTGCGCTGGCCGACGGCGACCGCCCCCGCTCTAACGAAATCTTCCCCCTCGTCCGACAAGCCCTCGCCGACGCCTCCGTCGCGATCACCGATCTTGCCGCCATCGTCGTTACCATCGGCCCCGGATCGTTCACCGGTCTGCGGGTCGGCTACGGATGCGCCGCCGGGATGGCCGACGCCATGGGGCTGCCGCTTCTCGGTATCCCGACCCTCACCGCCATGGCGGTCGGCGCCGATCTGCGTCACGGAACCATCGCGCCGTTGTTGAAAGCCCGCAAGAACGAACTCTACGCCGCCCTCTTCGCCGCGGGGGAGGCGACCCGACACGGCTCACCCCCGATTTCGCCCCGACTCCCGACGAGCTGGCCGCTCGTCTGGAAGGGGAGGTCACCTTCGTCGGCGATGGTTTCGATCCCACGGGGCCGTTGGCCGCCAAGGGGAGGCATCTTGCCGATTTCGGCGCCACCCCCCATCGTTCCCCCCTTGTCGGCGCCGCCCGGATCGCCGCGCAGGCTTTCGCCGAAGGGAAAGAGGCCGACTATCCGGCCGACCTGGTCTACGTCCGTCGTTCCCAAGCCGAGTTGAACTGGGAACGACTTCACCCGCAACCATCCATTGGAGGAGAGCTATGAAAGTATTTAGCGTCGACGATCCGAAAGTCGAAGCGATGATGGCTCAAAGCCCCGAGTTCTGCGCCCTCGTCGAGGAGCATCTGGCGCTCGATAAAGAGGTCCATCACCTGACCGCGAAACATCCCCTCACTCCCGTCGAAGAGCAGGAGCTGGCCGGCCTGAAAAAGAAGAAACTAGCAGGGAAAGACCGGCTGGTCAAGATGATGGAGGGGTGACCGACTACGGCAACCGGAGAGAGACCCGCGCCCCCATCTTGTGAAAGAGCATCGTCAGGCCAAACAGGAGCCGGTCGATAAACACCAAGTTCGGGCTGGCCCGCAACAGGTCCATCGACTGGAAGAGGCGGGCGGCGACGTCGCGGCTCTCTTCGAAAAAACCGGCGTCGGAAAAATCGAACCGCTCTACCGACAACGCTTTCGTGTACCACCGAGCGAAGATCAAAAAGAGCTGATGCATCTCGTCGCGGAAAGCCGCGTCGTCGTGATCGCGGAACTGCAACAGCTCGGCGAACGCCCCCCGCATGGCGTCATCGTCGAAGTCGCGGACCCCTCGCAAGGTTCGTTGATGGGCGTGCGCGAAGTCGGGGGGGAGCCGTTTGACGCACCCGAAATCGAGGAGTCCGATATGTCCGTCGGGAGCCACCAGATAGTTCCCCGGATGGGAATCGGCCTGAATGGCGTGGAGGGTATAAAGCTGCTCCACCGAGACGTCCCACAACCCTTGCGCCACCGCGTCGATCTCCTCTTGCGCCGGTTTCGTGGCCAGCCACGCGTGGAGCGTCATGCCGGGGAGGGAACGCATGGTTAAGATGCGACGGGTTGTGTAAGCGGGGTAGGGGGTCGGGAAGGCGAATCCGCAGTGAGCTAACCGCTTCTCGAACCAGCCGATGTTGGCGCTCTCCGCTTCGTAGTCGACCTCTTCTTTCAGCCGCTCCTCGATCTCCCCCAAGTAGGCGAGCCAAAGCTGCGGGTTGGGGAAACTTTTGACCACCTGTCGCACCAGCCCCACGTCGGTAGCGACCGATTTGTCGACGCCGGGGTATTGGATTTTAACCGCCACCTCGTCCCCGTCGCGGGTGACGGCCCGATGGACCTGCCCTAACGAGGCGGCCGCAAAAGCCTCCGGTTCGAAAGAGGCGAAGATATCCTCCGGCGGCCCCCCCAGCTCGGCGATGAACTGGCGTCGGATCAAAGCCCGGTTCAACGGCGGGATGCCGGAAAGCGACTCCTCGAACCGGTCGGTGTAGGCCGACGGGAGAAGATGGGTTTGCAAGCTCAAGACCTGCGCGATCTTCAGGGCGGTCCCCCGCAGTTCGGCGAGGGTGGCGAAGATCTTCCCGGCGTTTCCTTGGTCCAGTTCGAGACGAGCGTTCTTCCGGTCGTCGCCGCTCAAGAAAGGGCGTTTGGCGTAATAGCCGGCGGTCGACGCCCCGACTTTCGCCGCCGCCTTGCCGAGGGCGAACCCTCGTTTGATACGTCCCGTGGGGGTTCCTTCGTCGGCCATCTCATTTCTCCTTGCCGTCGAAGAACATCCGTTTCAACGGCGACGCGTCGAAGACCCGCGACGCCGACTCGAAAGGCGCCACCACGTGCGACCGGAAGAGGAAAGTGATCAGCTCCATGCCGTGGTCGAGAATCCGGGTCTTTAAAACCGACTCGGCGAGCCGGGTCGATTTGTCGACCAGCTGCGCCGTGTTGTCGAAACCGTCCGACCGGTCGCGGAGCCAATAGGAAACGACCCCAACGAAATAGTCCCACAACAACGCCCGAACCAGCTCGCTATCGGCGGTGGCCGGAAGCTCTTCCACTTCGACCGCCGCAGCCAGTATGTCGCCAGCCATCGCCCGATACCGATCACGGACTTCCAGCGCGTCGGGGGTGACGGCCGCCGGTCGCAAGAAGATGCGGGGGAACGCCTCGGTGGCGAACGACCGCTCTTCCCCCAAGCGGAGAAGCCACGTCTGGATCAGCGTCTGAAGCTGCTCGCCGAACGTGAACCGCTCCCACCCGTCGACCTTTTGTAGCGCCGTTACGATCTCGTCGGCGACGTCGAGAAACCAGCCGATGAGAAGCCGCTCTTTGGTCGGGAAATAGTTATAGATCGTCGCCTCGGCGATCCCGGCCTCTTTGGCCACCCGCCGCATCGAGACCCGGTCGATCCCTTCGTCTCCCATCAGATCGACGGCGGTGTCGATGATTTTTTTTCGATTGGCCCTCTTCTGTTTTTCCGAAATCTTCATTTCTCGCTCCCTTGCTCGCACCACTATAGTTGGCCTTGTCGTCGTAATAATCAAGAGTGTTTGCGCAATAGGTTTTCGGTTGCCTTTGTTCTAATTTTAGATTATTATGCGATAGTTACCAGCTAATTAATGCCTATTACTGGCGCCGTCTTCGGAAGGGGTGGTCTACATATGAACAAGGCCGACGAAAAAATCTTCCGGAGTCACGGAAAAGAACGTCTCGTCCTTGTCCATCCGGGGAAGAGCGAACGAAAATCGATCCGCAACGTTCTGCGGGAAAACGGGATGGTCGACATCCTCGATTTCGAATCATACGACGAGGTGTGGGAGAAGCTGGCGCTGACGACGACGCATTATGTGGTCTTTCCCCTGCAGGGCGAGGGGGGAGGGTTTCCTTCAAAAACTTTCCGAATCGACCCGGTTCGCCAAGTCGGCGATACTCACGTTCTGCGCAAACCCGGTCCAGTGCGCCAAGCGGCTCGATAGCTCACACGACGGAATCGTTCGGTTCGGCGAGTTGCCGATGAACGCTTTGGCGGTGGAGAATGCGTTGCTTGCGCTTTTCAAGAGCGGCGCCCCGGTCGAGCGGAGTATGGTCGCCGACGAAACGACCGCCGTTGACAAGTTCACCCGGGGGGTGGCCGCGCTCAACACCGGGAACGCCGCCGAGGCGAAAGATTTCTTCCGCGAAGCCCTCAAAGAGAACCCCGATTTTTTCGACGCCTACCTCAAGATGGCCGACGCTCTCATGGAGCTGGGGGAGTGGGACGCGGCCAGGAAAGTATTGGCCCGAGCGGACAGCTTGCGCCCCAACAATCCGAAAGTCTTGACCCGCTTGGTGCAAATCACGGCGGAGACCGAAGAGAAAGAACGAGCCGTCTCGTTGGCGAGCGCGGCGGCCGACCGATTGCATGACGACCCGATGGCGTTGGTCGAAGTGGGGAACTCCCTGCTGGCAAAGGGGTACATCGACGAAGCCATCGCTATTTACGAAAAGGCCCACGCCGTCGATCCCGACCTTATCCATGTCTATAACCGGCTCGGCATGGCCTATTCGCGCAAGAAAGATTTTGGCGGCGCCAAGGCGATGTATGATCGGGCGCTGACCATCGATGGCGCCGATCCCGGCATTCACTTCAATATGGGGGTGATGTTCTTTCGCAAAGGGGAGACCGCCGAAGCGACGACGTGGCTTAAAAAGACCATGGAACTCGCCCCCGATATGGAAGAGCCGCGCGAGATTTTGCAGAAAATCGAACAGTCCGCCTGACCCTCATGTTGACCCCCTTTCTCGCCTCCCTCGTGGACGAGGCCGACACCATCATCCCCCGTCTCTTCGCCGGATGTCGTCTGACCCCGGTTGACGGAGGGTATATCGGCCGTTGCCCCTTCCACCGGGCGCTTCCCCATCCCACGCTGTTCGTTTCGAAAGAAGCCCCGTTGTGGCGCTGTTTCGCCGGTCATGAAGGGGGAGATTGGTTCGCCTTCCTCGCCGCCCGTGAAGGAATGGTCGCCCCCGAAGCGGCCCAAGCCTTGGCCCGGCTCGTCGGCGCGCCGGTTCCCGACCTGACCGGTTTTAACGAAACCGCGTGGCGTCGGGAGGGTAAACGGGCGTCGTTTCTATGGGTGGTCGAGCATCTCTTTACGGGGCGGCTTTGGACCAAGCATGGGCGCGAGGTGGTGGCGTCGTTGCGGGACGCCGGGTGGGGTGACGGAGAGATCGTCGCGCGAAAGATCGGTCTGGCCGTGTCGCCCGACGAAGTGAAAGCCTATCTGGTGAAGAAGAAAGTCTTCGACCCGACCTTATTCGAGACCACCGGCCTCGCCGACGGGGGGTACGCCGGAACGATGGGAGAGACGGTCGCGGCGCGGGATGGGATAGGGCGGGTGACCCGGTTTGGGCGCCTCGCCTAGAAGTTCAGTTGCGCCATGGTGTAGGCGTAACCGATGATCGTGGCGAAGAGGGCGTTGTTCGTCTCAAAGAAGTTCATATCGTACATCCTTCTATCGTCGCCTCCCGCTTCGGGGAGGATTGTTAATGCGTTCGCCCTACTAATTTTGCATAGGGCATGCCAAACAAGGATGTATGAATATCAATTGTTTATGTGGCGTCATCGCGGTCGGTTTCTGTCTCGTTTCCCGCCAGCTGTCCCGTTCGCCGACAGGCGACCAAGGCGGCGCCGATCAATCCCAGCCCCATCAATACCTCGGCCCCCAGTCCGATGATCGTCGACCATTGCCAGACGTTACTCCGATCGACGCTCGGCAGAATGGGGGCTATGTAGTAGTTGCCGCTTACCGGCCAGAGGAGCGGTAGTCCGATGCCGTTGGCCCGGTAGGTGTCGACCACCAACAGGTCGAGCAGGACGTGGCTCGTTATCGCCCCCCCCACGACGAGCGCCGGTATCGACGGACGCCCCGCGCCATCGGCCCCACCCCCAGACGGCCAAGCTGATCGCCACCGCGAAGCCGAGGGAGTGGGTGACGCCGTGATGGTAGAGCGACGAGATGGTTGGATAGCCGTTGGGGCCGAGAATGATAAAGTCGAGATCGGGGAGCGACGCCGCGATGACGCCGAGGGCGATCAGCTCCCACCCGTTCCGGTCGATCGGTTTGAGGCGCCCGTTGGCGAGGGTGGCGACGGCGACACCGGCTAACGCATGGCCGAGCGGTGTCGGCATCTAGAGCTCCAACAGGCGGCGTTTTCCCAACACGTAGTCGACCAGCACGTATTGGGTCAGGCTGTCGGGTTGGGGATGGAAGAGCCGCCCTTTGTTGATGGCGAGCAACTGGCGCATGAACTTGTCTTCGCCGAAGAAGCCGGTGTCGAAATCGTTCCCGAGCAGGAACGTGTTGATGGTGATCCCTTCGTCGGTCAGCCCCCGGACTTCGCGCAACGTCGTCTCGTAGGCTTCCGGCGTCGGGGGATAGGTGAGGTACAATTTCGTCCCTTTGTAGTAGGCGGCCAGGGCAAGCCGTCGGAGATCATGACGATCTCCTTATTGCGCCCCGGTTTCGCCGTCAGAATCCGGCGGGCCAGCTCCAATCCTTTTTGCATATTGGTAAAGTAGCGGGGGACATGGGCCGGATGACGGTCGGACTCTTTCACCCGGTTGTAGTCGACCACCATATCGACCCCGCCCCCCATCATGGTGATCGGCTCCGGCCCGAGCGACAGGAGTTCGCCGACCGGTAACCGCCGGGCGAAGGTGGCGAAGCCGACGAACGAGAGGTGGTCGTCCGGGTAGCGGGTGCGGATCAGAGCGTCGAAGGCCATCGCCATTTTCTTCGCGTTATGGAACCGTCCGAACCGGCTCATGGAACCGCTCATGTCGAGCATCACCACCACCGCCGACCGGGCCACCCCCGCCGTCTCGTGAACTTCGAGATCGGCCAGCTTCAGTCGCACCGGTTCGCCGTCACTCCCTTCGCCCCGGATCATGGCGTTGATCATCGACGCCGGGAGATCGAGCGACGAGATCGTATCGCCGTATCGGTAGGGGCGGGTGCGGACCATCTCGACCGGTCCTTCGCCGGGGGTCCCCACCAGGTGAGGGCCGGTTCCGTCGATCTTCATGGCGGCGAACAGTTGCGATAGGGTACGCTCCCCCACCTTCCGGGCGGCGGCCGGGGTGATCTTAAAGACCCCGTCATCCTCCTGGCGATCCGCCAGCCCCTCTTCTTTCATCGCTTCGGCCAACGTGTCGAGCGTTTCTTGCCGCGCTTTGGCGAAGGTTTCGTAGGCTTCGTCACCCAAGATTTCTTTGAGCCGATCCTCATCGACACCGAAGAGGTTCCCCCGGTTGCGGGCGTCGACCAGCTCTTCGCGCAGTTCTTCCAGTCGTTCGTATTTCCGGGCCAGATCGCGGGCTTTTCTCCCGTCGGGCGCCCGTTGGCCGGAGAAACGGTCGCCGAACATATCGACGAACCGCTCCTCGTCGGCGATCCGTTCGACCAAATCGGCCAGCGCGCCGAGGGTCTCGTAGAGTCGTTCGGGGTCGGCGAATCGGTCCGGCTCGTTTGGCCGCCTCCCGGCGGAGCCGATAGAAGAGGGAGACGCTTCGGTTCCGGGCCGCTTCATCGATACGGGGGGGGAAATCGGCGTCGTCCCCGGCGGCTCGTTTGGCGGTCCGCACCAGCTTCTCCATCTCGGCCAGACGTCTGTCGATCCCCTTTTGCGGGGCGGCGGACGACGCCATTTCCTGTTGCATCGCCTCCAACTGCTCGATAGCGTCGTCGAGGAACGAGTCGAGGTCGTCGTTTTTCAGGAACGGGTTGAGGGGGAGCCCCTGTTCGAGGAGAGCCCGCAACGCTTCGTTGAAGGTGACGTGATACTCCATCATCACGTCGGCGGCGGCGCGAACCAGGTCGTCGAGGGTGAAGGGAGGTTTTTCCGGCTCTTCGTATTCGCCGTATCGGTGGATGATCATGTCAAAACCACCTGCGCCGCCGCTCGGCGTCGAAGCGAGGGTCGGGACGCGCATGCGCCGTCTCGTACGCTCCGCTCCTTCGTCTCGCTTCACCTTGCATCGTCCGCCTCGATAACGCTTTGCCGGTCGCCGCCGTCGCCCCCATTCTAACAGGCTTCGGAATCCTCCGGCGCAAGGGGCATCTTGATGGCGAACGAGGCTCCCTCTCCCTCTTCACTCGGTTCGAGAAGAAAGCTCCCGCCGTAGTTTTCGACGACCATCTTCACGATGGTGAGACCCAGCCCCAGCCCCCCCGAGGCGAAGCTATATTTGCCGCTATGATGTTTGCGGACGTCGGCGGGGGAGTAGTAGGGCGTCACCACCTCCTTCTGGTCTTCAGCCGACATTCCGCTCCCTTGGTCCCGAATGCGGAGGATCGCTTCGTTCTCGACGCCTTCGACGGTGACGCAGACCTTCTTCCCGTCGGGAGTGTATTTCACCGCGTTGGAGAGGAGCTCGAGCATCGCCTGCTCCATATGCTCCCGGTCGCACCGGATCCAGAGGGGCGATGGCGCGTACGAGACATCAAGTGCGACCTCTCTTTGGGCTTCTTTCACTTTCGTCAGGGTCACGTCGATGGCCAGCTTCAAAATGAAAGAGAAGTCGTGGGTCGGACAAACGGTCGTGCCCGAATGGATCGTCAGTTCGGTCGCCAGCGTGGTGGCCGAGACGATGCGGCTGATGCTTTCGTACGACTCGCGCAGCACCTCTCCGGCTTTGACGATCCCCTCGTTATCGGGACAGCGCGCTTTCGCTTCGTCGAGGAGGAGGGTCACCAAGCTGAGATTGGTCAAGGGGGTCGCCAGCTCATGCGACGTGACCGAGGCGAAATAGTCGCGGGCCTGCGCGAGGGAAGCCTGCATCCGCTCGACCTGTTTTCGTTCGGAGATGTTGCGGGCGGAGACCGTCAGCCCCACCACCTCACCGTCGACCATTCGGAGGGAGGCGATGTTCTCGTACGATATCTCCTCTCCCGTCGGGGCGGTGAAGCTCGAGTCGTAGGTCTCATCCACCCCCGTATCGAGAACGCGCGTCAGGAGCGTCTTGATCTCCTCTTGTCGCTCTTCGGCGGCGAAGCGGTAGAGATGAACGCCGATAAGGTCGTCGACGGTCAGGCCGGGCGACGCATAGTTGCAGAAGGTGATGCGAAGGTCGGTGTCGAGCGCCATGATGTGATCGGACGAATGTTCCGTCAACGAACGCCAGAGGATCTCCGATTTTTTCAGTTTCTCCTCGGCGATCTTTTGTTCGGTGATCTCCGAGTGGATGGATATCCAAACCTCGCCGTATTCCGCATGCAGGAACGTCGACACGTTGGCTTTGCACCAGATGGGCGTGCCGTCTTTGGCCAGATTGCGGACCTCTCCATGCCATTCTCCGTCAGCCCTAAGTTGCGCGATGATCTGTCGAGCCACCTCCGCGGGATCGACGTCGGTCGGCGCGTTGACGACCGAGATGTGCGCCCCGATCAATTCCCCTTCGTCATAGCCGAGCATCTGGTCTAATTTGTTGTTGGTATAGATGATCACGCCGTCTTCGGCCCGTGTGAGCGCGACCCCTTCGGCCATGTTCTCGACGATGATGCTTTGGAGGCGGTGCTCCTCCTCCGTAGCCACTTGTCGGGTGATGTCTTGTGTCGTTCCGATCAACCTGACCAACGTTCCGTAACGGTCTCTTTCCGGCAGTCCGATGGAACGGGCCCATTTGACGCTTCCATCGTCGAAGATCAACCGGTGCCGCACGTCGAAGGGGATCCCCTCCTGCAACCCCTTATTGAGCATCTCCAAGTTTTCATCCTTGCAGGCCGGGTGGAAGCGGGCGATGACCGCATCGAGGGTGAGCGCGTCCCTGTCGAGATCGAAAATGACGGCCAGCTCCTCGGAGGCGACGACCTTCAAGGTCTCGGCCGCGACAATCCAATGGCCGAGCTGGGTTATCTCTTGAGCCCGATTCAGCTCTTTTGTTTGTTCCTCCAACGCATGGGTCCGCAACCGGACCTTCGATTCGATGGAGCGATTGGCCCTACGCAACAGCCATGCGCCGACGAAAAGGATTAGGACGAATAGGGCGATGAAGGACAAGTGGAGAAGGGTGTCCAATGCGTTCTCATCGGGGAATATCCACGAGAGCCAGTTGTGGATCCGCATTGAGATCGGCTCCCAACCGGGAACCGTTCCGGCCCGGATGACCGGATGAGCGGCGAGCCACTCTTTTTGCTGAGGGGTGAGTGTCGGGAGGGGGGTGTCGGCGTAAGCGAACGGGGGAGCGGTGAGGAGGAATAGAGCGAAAACCGCCCCCCTCAAAGAACTCCAACAACCCATGATTGATCCTTATGCCGGAGCCCCCCCCGGTCGCGAGAAAGGGGGGCGAATGATCGCCCCCTTCCTCATAACTCCTATTCGGAAGCAGGCGCCCCAGGCGCGGCTTCCACCCCTTCGACATCCAGTTCCAACGTCACCTCGTTGCCGACCACCAGTCCGCCGGTCTCAAGGGCTTTGTTCCAGGTCAGCCCGAAATCGCGCCGGTCGATGGTCCCCCGCGCCGTGAACCCGGCCCGTGTTTTCCCCCACGGATCGGTGATGACCCCGAGGAGTTTTCCTCTCAGCGTCACCTTCTTGGTGATGTCTTTGATCGTTAGGTCGCCCAACACCGTATAGTCGTTCCCCGAGTGGGATATGCTGGTGCTGTTGAAGGTGATGGTGTCGAACTCGTCGGCGTTGAAGAAATCGGGGGAGCGAAGATGGTTGTCCCGTTTTTCGACGCCGGTGTCGATGGAGGCGGTTTCGATAGTCGCCGACGCGCTTTTCAGCTCCTTGTGGTCGCCGAGCGTAAACGACCCCTCATATTTCTTAAACTCCCCCTTCACGCTCGAAATCACCATATGGGTGACGCCGAACCCGATCCGGGCGTGGGTGTTGTCGATAGCGAACGTCTTGTCGGCGGCCAGCGCCGGAGTGGTCATAAAGGCTATGGCGATGGCGCCGGCGACGAACAGTTTTTTCATAGTCGATCTCCTCGGATGCGTTTGCGCCATTATACAGGATGGGCGGTATGCGAGGCGCCGTCTCATTCGAGGCGCCGCCACCAGTAGAGATCGATATCGCTCTGACCCTCCGCCACTTTCCGTCCCGGTCGGGGAGTGGTCAACGACACCTCATTCGCATAGGCCGCCTCCGACGCCCGCTCGATAGGCGCCATCCAGGTGTGAAACGCCATGTCGAACGTAACCCAATGGAGCGGAACCACCGTCGCCGCCCGCAGATCGATCCCTTGGCGTATCGCTTCTTCCGGCGTCATATGAACTTTGCGCCACGTCCCCTCGTCGTTGTACGCGCCGACTTTAAGGAAAGCGATATCGAAGGGGCCGAAGGCGGCGCCGACGTCGGCGAAGAGCGGGTCGTAGCCCGAATCGCCGCTGACGAAAAAACGATGCCCCCCGCCGGTCACCACCCACGAACACCAGAGCCGTTGGTTCGCGTCGTAGAGCCCCCGGCTGGCGTAATGGATCGCCGGGGTGGCGTTGAAGACGACCCCGTCGAGCGCAGTCGATTCCCCCCAGTCGAGCTCGACGATCTTTCCGGCCGGAACCCCCCATGCGGCGATCAACGCGCCGACGCCCAAAGGGACGACGAACCGATCGGTCTTCGAAGCGAGACGCCGGATCGTCGGCTCCTCCAGATGATCGTAATGATCGTGGGTGATCACCACCGCGTCGAGATGGGGGAGGGTGGACGCATCCATCGGCGCCGGGAAGAAGCGGTCGGGCCCGTACCAATCGACCGGCGACGCCCGTTTTTCAAAGACCGGATCGAAGAGCGTCACCTTCCCCGCCAACGCTACCAGAATCGAAGAATGCCCCAGCCATGCGTAATCGAATCGGTCCGGCGCCGGGTCGATCCAGTCGGCAGGGTTGATCGGTATGGTCGGAACGGGATCGGCGGGACGGATGTCGGCGCGACGGGTGAAGAGATACTCCTGCATCGTGGCGAGGGTCTCCCACGATACGAGGGAAAGGGCGACGCCGTTGGGATTGACGAAAGCGCCGTCACCCCACTGGGGGGAGTTTTTCATTCGTTCGGTGGGGGCGGGGGCTTTCCAGACGAACGCGCCGCCGACATAGAGAGCGACCAGAACGACGACGACTCCGACGAGACCTTTCATGGGGCGATCACCTTCGTTGGTGGCGTATGCCCCATTATGCCATGAGTAGCTACAACAGGTCGGTCCGTCCCCGCCGTTTCAGTTCGTCCACCACGTTTTTGACCGACTGCGCCTTCTCCTTGTGGACCACCAGAATCGCGTCGTCGGTCTCCACCACCACCACGTCGTCGACCCCCACCACGGCGATCAACCGTTTGTCGGAGCGGGCCAGAACCCCCTTCGCATCGACGGCGATCAGCTCCCCTTCGGCCCGGTTTCCGTCGGCGTCGGGAGGAAGAAGGTCGTAGAGCGAGCGCCACGAGCCGACATCGTTCCACCCCGGATCGGCGGGAGCGACGACCACTTTCCCTTCCGCCGCCGCTTTCTCCATGACGCCGTAGTCGATCGACTCCGAAGGGAGGGTCGGGTAGACGGCGGCCATGGCCTCGTCGAACCGGTCGGTGTCGATAGCCGCCGCGAGAGGAGCGATGGCGGTCATCAGCTCCGGCATGTGGCGAGAGAGCTGGGCGAGAATCGTCGTCGCTTTCCAGAAGAACATCCCGGCGTTCCAGAGGTAATCGCCCGAGGCGACGTAGCCTTCCGCCGCCGCGACCTCCGGCTTTTCCCGAAACGCCTCCACCCCGAAGAGGCCGTCGGCGAGCGGCGCCCCTTTTTGTATGTAGCCGTAACCGGTCTCGGCGAAAGTCGGTTCGATGCCGACGGTGGCGATCCGGTCGGGATGAGCGTCCAAGAACGTGGCGACGTTTTTGACGACTGCGATCAGGTGAGCCGGATCGGTGACGACATGGTCGGCGGGGAAGACCGCCATGATCCCTTCCGGGTCGCGGGCCGCGACGACCGACGCCGCCAAGGCGATGCACGGCGCCGTGTTTCGCCCCATCGGTTCGGCCAAGATGTTCGCCGCAGGGAGTTCCGGGATCTGCTTTCGGATGTCGTCCACATGCGACGCGCCGGTGACGATCAACGCCCGTTCGGCCGGCGCCAAGTCGCCCAAACGGGTCACCGTCTGGCGGATCATCGATTCGTCGGCGCCGATGGCGAGGAGTTGTTTGGGGCGGGTCTCGCGAGAGAGGGGCCAGAATCTGGTCCCCTTGCCACCCGCCATAACCACGGAATAGATAGCGCTCATAGTCGAACCTTATTTGATATAGAGCATCGTCGCCGTCCCTGCGGCGAAGCAGTACCAGGCGAACCACGAGAGGCGTCCTTTGCGGACAATCGCCACGAGGAACGCCAGACAAAGATAGCCGACGAGAAGGGCCGAGAGAAAACCGACAACAAAGGCCGTCGGATCGGCGTTGACCGTCGGCTCGAACTTTAATATCAGCGCCCCGGTGATCGACGGGAGCGACAGGAGAAACGAGAAGCGGGCCGCCGTCGCCCGGTCGATGCCGAGAAGCAACGCCGCCGCGATGGTCGAGCCGGATCGACTGATTCCCGGCGTGATAGCGAACCCTTGCGCCAGTCCGATCAGAACCGCCTCCCACCAACGTATCTGCATTTCGGTCCGTCCCTTGTCGCGGGCGAATCGGGTGGCCAGCAGGATCACGCCGGTGACGATCAACATGGCGCCGGTCCGGGCGGGGGAGGCGAAGAGGGCTTCGAACTCGTCTTTGAACCCGACCCCGATGGCGCCGGTCGGGATGGCGCCAAACAGGATCAACGTCCAGAGCCGCACCCCTTCGTTGGAGGCGTAGAGGCGCTTATACGAGATCCCCGTTTTCAAGGCGACGACCCCTTTGGCCAGATCGGCGAAGGAGGCGACCAGCTCTTTTCGATAGAACCAGACCACCGCGACGAGGGTGGCGACGTGCAAGACGATGTCGAAGAAGAGGGCCGGCTCCTCCATGCCAAAGAGGGCTTGGATAATCACCAGATGCCCCGAACTGCTGACCGGCAGATATTCGGTGATCCCCTGCGCGACGCCGAGAACCAACGCTTCAAACCAGCCGATCATGCCTGTGCCGTCCTTGGGGAGAGGGGTTAAACGAAGCGCTCACGATACCTCAAAGGGACGATACGGGCAAGACGGCCTGTTCATGGACGGGGCAGGGCGGAGGCGCGGCGCACGCCCCCCTCATGTTTAACATCTCGCTCCCGTTCGCCTTCATCCCCTTCTCCTCCTCCTGTCGTATCCCCGGCGCCCGTCTCCCCGTAACCTCACAAACATGTCCAGCAGGGACAGCGGCAGACGAAGCCGCCACGACCACGAAGGAGAGTTTGATGAGACGACGAAGACCGGGCCGCCTCGCCGCGACCCCTCAGCCCGACGGGATCGACGAGACTGTCGGGACCCGCCCCTCGGGGACCCCGCCGGCGACTTGCCGCATAACGCGACGCCTTGCCCCCTCGGCGGGGCGGCCCGCTCTTCGTCTCCGCATCGTCTCCCCCCCCCGCCGTTGCGAGGAACGGTCGTGAACACCCCCCTGGATCACCTTCCCGTGGTGACCGTCGACGCAGGCATGGTGGGGGCCGCCGCTCTCGCCGCCTGGTCGGCCCTCATCGCCCTCGCCCGCCGATGGCTGGTCGGCGTCGAAGCCAAGCTCGACGCCACCGGCCGCCGGGTGGGGGAACTGGCCGCCGAACTCGCCTCGGTGGTCGCCGACAGCCGCTACCGGCTGGAACGCGATTTTCGACGCCTCGCCGACGATCACGAAGAGAAGGTCGCCGATTTAGCCGACCGGATCGACGAGACCCGCCGCATGGCCGTTCGGCGCGAAGAGTTCGCGTTGCTCGTCGCCAACCTGAACGCCCGTCTGGAATCGATCCACGAGCGACTTCTTGACCATGAATAATAGGACCCGCCCCATGCCGACCCATCATGCCGACACGGTTCGCCTCAAGCGGGCCCGCAAGTTGATTCTGACCACGCTCGCCGAGCTGTATCTCTTCCTCAATCCGACCGGACGTTGGCGTCGGCCTTGTCGGCGCAGGAACCGTCCCTCACCGACCGGCAGGTGCGCCGCCACTTCGCCTATCTGGAGAAGAAGGGGTTTTTACAAACGCAGCCCGGCGCCCACGATACCGTCACCGCCCGGATCGTCCCCGCCGGTATCGACATCGCCGAAGGCGCCGTCACCGACGCCGGTATCTTGCCGGTCCGCCCCGAAGCGACTGGCCTTCGGTTCAAACGACACGCCCGCCGTTGGGTTTTGGCCTACTGCGCCCAGTTCCCCGACGTCATCAACGCCGACGACGAGATCCACGCCGAGTTCACCGAACGAGGGGGCGTTCACCTCTCGCTCGAACAGGTGCGGATGGCGATCTGGTATCTCGGCGGCAAAGGGTATGTCGATATGAAAACCCAGCCGGTGTCGGGCGACTTCGTCTATCTGGCCCGGATCACCGCCAGCGGCATCGACCTCGTCGACGGGATCGCCGCCGACCCGGGAGTGGCCGATGAAGCGTAAACGACTCTCCCCCGGCGACCTCTCCGACGCGCAATGGGGGCTCCTTAAAGAAGGGGTCGCCGAAAAGATGTCGCAGAGCGATCTTTACGAATTGTCGAAAGACGCCGGGCCATGTAGCCGCGACGCCGTGCGCGAAGCGGTTCGGTTCCTCCAAGACGAACAAAAACATAAACACGCCGCCAAACGGGAAGGCGCCGATCTCGTCGCCAAGTTTCTCGAAGACGCCAGAAACGGCGCCGCCGGACTCGACGAAATGGCCGCCCTTCTCGAAAGCGCCCTTTCGCGCGACATCCTCCGCCGCTACGCCGAGCGGAACGAAGTGATGGCCGAGATCAGTTTCGAGAATCTCTTAAAGCTCGATCTGTCGTATCGGAAGTTGCGCCTCGCCGGCGCCAAGCGAGAAGGCGCCGATGGCTACGCCGCCGGCTTCGCCGTTCGGGTGGCGCTCGACACCCTCGACCTGATCGAAGAGATCAACGACGCCCCCCTCTCCCCCGAAATTCGCCAGCGGATCGAACAGAAGAGCGCCGACCGATACGGCGCCGCCACCGTGGACGAGGCGATGGCCGAGCGGAACGAACTCGAACGACTCCGCGAAACGATCAAAAAGCCTCGCGTTGACGAGGGGAAGGAGCTTCATGGCCGCGTCGCCTAACATCGTCTCCCGCGCCCGCGCTACGGACGATCAGCTCCTCACCGCCCTCGCCGATCCGTCGCTCTTCGCCACCGGTCTCATGGAACTCGACGGCGAACCGGTGAAACTCGACCCGTGGCAAGGCGCCTTCTTGCGCGACCGGGCCAAGGTGACGTCGGTATTGAAAAGCCGTCGCGTCGGCGGCTCGTGGGCCATGGCGCTAAAGATGTTCGTCCGGACATATTTGGCCGTCCTCTATAAGACCCTGGGCGCGACGCGCAGAAACATCCTTTTGGCCGAATTTCTCGAATTCGGGTTTCTTGGGCTCGCCACCTCGCTGCTCGCCGTCCTAATCGCGACAATCACTGCATGGGCCCTGTGCACGTTCGCCTTCGATATCGACTTTGTGCTTGACCCGTGGGCCGTGCTCGGGACGATTGGGCTCGCGCTGACGCTGGTTCTCGCGGCGGGCGCGATCACGACCTGGCGGGTGCTTTCTGCGAAAGCGGCGCCTATCTGAGGCCGAATAGGCATTCTGGCCTTCCAAGAGATAGGCGTTTCCTATCACCGGGACATACTCTCTTCATCTTGCAGAAATAGCCTGGAACGACCATATTTCAAGCCAAACGGGTATTCCGGCGGACGCTGCTCTGCTGGCCGCAACTCACGCCAACGCAAACAAAGGATCCACATTCATGGCGGAACTCGACAGACGTTATGAGCAAACCGTCGGACGCGCCGAAGCGGGCGCTATCGACCAAGGCCTGCGCGCCTATATGCTCCGCGTCTACAATTACATGGCCTCCGGCGTCGCCATTACCGGCGTCGTTGCCTATGCAATCTATGCCATGTCGGTGGTGACCGGCGCCGACGGTGCGGTGACCGGCTTGACCGCTTTCGGCAACATCATGTACGCGAGCGCCTTCAAGTGGGTCGTGATCTTCGCCCCGCTCGCGATGGTGTTCTTTCTCTCATTTCGCATCGGCAGCATGAGTTTGACCACAGCCCAAATCTCCGTCTGGGCGTTCGCGGCGCTCATGGGCGCGTCAATATCTTCGATCTTCCTGATTTATGCCGGTGAGAGCATTGCGCGGGTCTTCTTCATCACGGCGGCCACCTTCTCGGCCATGAGCCTCTATGGCTATACGACGAAGAAGGATCTTTCGGGCTGGGGCTCTTTCCTGTTCATGGGCCTGATCGGCATCATCATCGCCTCGATCGTGAATATCTTCATCGGCACCTCGGCGATGCAGTTCGTGATCTCGGTCATCGGCGTGATTGGTCTTCGCCGGTCTGACCGCCTACGACACCCAGCGCATCAAGGAACGATTATGACGCCGACGGCACCTGGACGAGACACGCCGGCAAGAAGGCCATCATGGGGCGCGCTTAGGCTCTATCTCGACTTCATCAACCTGTTCATCATGCTGCTGCATCTGTTCGGCGACCGCCGCTAGGCGAAACAGGTCCGAAAACATGAAAAAGGCCCCGGTTGATGCCGGGGCCTTTTTTTCTTGGATGAGGCAATTTCCCGAGATCGCCCGGCGCTGGAATGTCCCAGTTGAAAATGGAGCCAAACGTCGCCAGATAGGGGCCAGTGATGGGTTCCACTCCCCGTCACAGGTTCCCCCAATGGAACCGGAGAAGCCCCGAGCCCTCCGTCTCCGGGGCTTCATATTTGTCCGGTTCAGGCCTTCACAAGACGCAAGCCCTTATCCAGGGCCCGCAGGACCCGGGCGAGATCATGCCCGCGTTTCAGAATTAAACCTGTCGCCGCGATCACGCTGTAGGCGCCCTGCCTACGCGCCAGTTTCGGCGACTTCTCGATGCGATAGAGCGGCATCTCCGACGCGCGCCGGAAGACCGAGAAGACAGCCTTTTCTTTCAGCATGTCGATGGCGTAGTCGCGCCACTCACCGCTCGCGACCTTCCGGCCATAGACATCAAGGATTTGAGACAGTTCCCGGCGATCGAAGGAAATCCCCATCGCGCCGGAAAGGCCCTCGGAGCGTGAAAACCAAAGGGCTTTTCTATCGATCTCTTCAATATCATAGCATAAACGTGGTGTGGCCGTGATCGGGGAGTTGTTCAGCATGGCCAAGAGCACATTTCACCCGGTAGAGCGATATCATGGCCATATAGTAGCCCATAAACGCCCGGTACATTCTTTCTTCATGAAACCACCAGAGATAACAGCGAAATTTCTCCAGCCAGGACAGGCTATGGAACTTTAGAAGAAACGTTGTTTTGACCAAACATGACAAATGGAAAACCCCCAAAAGGTGTTTCAGACATGTTTTCCATCCGAGACGTGTTGTCGTAACGCCCTGACGGGTTTGGATTTGTTGCCATAGTACGTGAAGGAGCAACTTCATCCGGGAACGATCAAAAGAGCGGACTTCATTCCACTCTGCTGGAGATCGAAAATAGCGTTCACAAAATTCAGATGAATTGCTCAAGCGGTACAGACACTCTCCATCGATATAGTCTTGAAGAGAAGCATTAAACGATTCAAGCGTATTTTCGTAAAAATGGCGAATTCCCACACCTGGAGCATAACCGATGCGATAGCCTCTGGTATGCAATGTTCCGGCAAGGAGCGATTCGGCAAAACGTTTATATCTATACTGAAAGCCGCCAACATCAACATATATCCTTCGCCGAATACCAAATCCTCGTAAAAAGACTTTACTCAATGATCTTCCTGTGACCATTCCATGAACAATTCTTCAAATATTCGTGATAGCATTTTGGCGACGAAACTTTTACAAATTGGCGTTATCTCGAGCATAAAACCCGTCAAAAGAACGGGTGCTGATATACTGAATCATCTCTGAAACAGCCTCCGGTTCAGCTATACAATGCGGTTCTGTGAAAAATAAATGATTCGCCTTTAGCGCTGGCTCCAATGTCATACTGTTCCATGTAGCTATCGGCTGATTGGGTCATAAGCTTGTCATGCGGTCGCAACATCCGTCGAAAGGTTTCTTCAAATGCTAGAGTTACCTCATCAATAATCAGGATCACTTCAAAGGCATCCGGAGCGCATCGCTGGCCCTTTACCCAGCTTTCAACCGCTGGGATAGCTATCCCACGATGATCTCGCATCGCGAGAATAATGGTAAAGCGGTTGTTCATTTTTCTGTTTTTCCATGTCAACTTCCTCTCATTATATCAAACACATACTCTTCGGGCGCTACATGCAATGTCCTCTAAAATGGCTTCCTGTGTCAAGCATTTTAGAGGACATTCAAATCGACAATAGTTGACATATGTTTTAACAGAACACCCCCTACCCCCTCAAGCTTACGAGTGCTAAATCTCGATTTAGCTGTCGGCGTAGCGAAAGCGGAGTCGACAACAGGGGGTTGCGATGCCCACTGTGGCTCCTGGCGAAATCAGAGATTTCGCTGCAAAATCGAGATTTTGCACTCCTCGATGAATATTTTACCTACCCTTGTGAACCGGGGGAGGGGGACCGAAGAACAGCCCTACTTCTGTAGGGCAGGGCTGTTAAGTTCTAAAGGATCTGTTCACCTCGACTCCGCTCGGTGAACGGAACGCCGGACGTCGAGCGGAGCGATGTCCTGAGCGATGTCGAAGGGTCGAGACGCCCCGGATGATCGAGAACTTAACAGCCCTGCTTCTGTAGGGGGGTAGGGGTAGGACAACAAAAGCCACCTGGTCGCCACGTAGGGCGGCGCTACCTTTTATCTCGTGCCGATCGTGATCGTCCATTCCGCCGGAATGCCGAGTTGCTCTGCAATGGTGTAAATCACCCGCAACGCTTTCACTTCATCCTCAATATTCGGCACCGGCTGGCGGCGTTCCAGCACACAGTTCATAAACTCCCGCAGGTTATCGACATAGCCATCTATAATCGTGGTTTGACTCATCGAAATCGGAAACGGTTGGGGGCCCACTCTTTTGAGTCATCCTCTTTATAGTGGATCACATGTCGCACGTTTTCGACGATCACCGCTTCATTATTTGACCCAATCACCTCAACCCGTTCACAGAAACGCCCCCAACCGGCCTCACTCCCCCAGTTCAAGGTGGCAACCGTCCCATTCTCAAACGTCAACAGGATGGCGATACTGGCCCGGTTATCGGCTAAACGGCACATCCGGGCGACAATTTCTTTGACATCCCCGGCGAAGGCCCGCACGATGTCGATATTGTGGATCTGCCATTCCATCATGCAGTTAAACAGATTATCATAGATATGCCCATGCATCTTGGCCTCAACCATCGTGACCTTCCCGAAGGATGGGCTGTTCACGATTTCCAGCGCTTTGCGATAGGCTGTCGAACGCCGTTTCTGATGGTCAACCATGACAAACCGTCCGGTCTCTTTGGAGAGTTGTAACAGCTCTTGCGATTCCTCTGCAATCGAGGTGGGTTTTCCGCAAAACACGTCAACCCCGGCTTTGAGCGCATCTCTTACCACAGGCGGATGTCCCTTGGCATTAATACAGACGACCACCCCATCCAATTTCTCTTTCTCAAACATCTCCTGATGATAAGTATATGCTTTAGCGACCCCAAAAGCCGCCGCAGTTTTTCGGCTCTTTCTGCGATCAGGTCGCAAACCGCGGCTCGTTCGACCTCAAACTCATCGAGAAAGCTCAGCGAGGGGTACAACATATTATTGGCATGGGTCCCCGCCCCCACAAACCCGATTCGAAAATGTTTCTTGTCGTTTCCCCGCCACAAACCTCCTTTCTTGAATGCAGTTTACATTAACGTTCATGAATAACATTCTAACTGCTTATTGGATGTCGAGAAAAAACTGAAAGTTCGTTTGCTATTTTGGGCATCAAAGTATTTGACAAATTCCGCAGTTCTTTTATGACGAAAATCGCTTTCATTAATGAGTTTACACAACCAAAATAAGTAACTATGAATTAATTTTTTAAACAAATACCAGCTGAGCTTCATCAATGCCCATGAATGAGCAAAACTTTGAGAACGGGAGTGTTTCGAACCATTCCACGATGGCTTCAGCCAGTTCTTTGAGACTGTCGCCAAAAAAACTGATTTCGGGTCATTTGGCCTCGCATCAACCGCCACAATAGAGACGTTCAATGAGATTGAGATGCGGACTATAGGTCGGCTGAAACACGAGCTTCAGGCGATCCTGATGCCGTGTGAAAACTCATCCAGCTTCGGTGTCGTATGGGCCGAGGCATTGTCCAGCACCACAATCCAAAAGGCGTCCGGATCGGAGTCAAGCAACACGTCCAGGTGCGCGCGGACCTCCTGGTGCCGTTTGCGGCGATGAATGGTATACAGCCCCTCTCCAGAGGGATATTCCAGACTGCCCAGAAGAGCGTACCAGGGATTCGCAAGCCCCGGAGAATCCACCCGTACCTGGGTGCCTTGGGGGGCATAACTGTTGCCGACATCCGGACACCAATGGAGATCTGTTGCGTCAAAAAACCGCAATCGAGCGGGTTTGCCGCCTGACTCAGATCCGCCTGCGGGGCATCATGGCTGCTCAAGGTGCCGGCCGCGGCTTTTTTAACGTCTCAATGCGATCCCGTTTGACCGTGTACAACGGATCCGGTGATGTCACCTTCAACTTGCCTCGATTCAGGAATCTTGTGCTGCTTGAGGCTGAGGCAAACCGCAGCCTGAGTAACGCTGATCTCGTGATAATGCTGGAGATAATTGACCGGGAGTTCTTGGGTCCAGTTTCGGGCGCCGGTCTGTAAGCGGCTCAAACTGGGAGGGGCTTTGATGGAGAAGTTCCTCCCAATCCCGCCTTGTTCAAAGGAATCTTGGGCGGGGCTCCGTCACTGGATTGACGTTTGAGACCAGCCAGCCCTCCAGCATTATAGCGAGTGATATAGACCCGAATGGTCGCCTCACAGAGATCAAAGAGCTTGGCTAATTTGGGTACCGGCGTTCGTTGAGACGACAGATGAATAATTTTGAGTCGCCGATACCACTTTGAATCAGAGGTCTGTTTGAGTTCCTCAACCAGGTCCTCTTGCGCCTGGGCGCTGACTTCTGCAAATAACATTGAGTGTTGTTCTCCTTTCTGGTAAAATCACTCATGGCAGAAATCAGAACCCATAGAAAAAGTCAAGAAAATTATTTATAATTACTTATAAGGAGCAACCATGGAAAAAGCATGGATTTTTTTCAAATCAATATCTCGAACGGTGGTGTCCCAAAACTGCCGGTGCATCGGACAAAGATTATGTCGCTTGGGTTAGAGGGCGATGATCAGAACAATAAGGAACTACACGGTGGACCTGATAAGGCGGTATGCTTGTATTCATTGGAACGTATCAAAGCGCTGCAAGCAGAAGGACATGCTATCTTTCCCGGTTCTACCGGGGAAAACGTCACAATCACCGGGCTGGATTGGCCTCAGATAACTCCCCGGGACCCGTCTACGTCTGGGACCTGAAGTGCTTCGCGAAATCACTCAATACACCCAACCGTGTTATAAATTGGAGGATTCATTTAAAGAGGGGCAGATTGTCAGGATGGCACAAGACGAGCATCCCGGTTGGGCACGGGTGTATGGAAGGGTACTTTCCCAGGGAGATTCGGATCGGAGATACCGTTCAGCTCGAACGTTGATGTCGTAAGACCCAGCAATACATCCCTACATTAAGCGCAAAGACCAGAAGACCCAGGATGATCTGCAAACGCCGGGTCAGGATCGTCGGATACAGCACAGGAAGGATATAGTGCTCAAGAAAGCCCAACCTATAGGCAAGCGGCGCCCGCCTTTCTGACGAAGAAGATTCTCAAGCGGGGTCAATGGACAGATCCAGCCGCCAAATTCGATCAGGATCCCCCAGATCACCGCCGGAATGTGGAGCCATGCCACGCGCTTTGACCAGAGTACCAGGACTCCGCCGAATATCACAAACAGTACAAAGGCAAAATGCACGACAACAATAAGATCGGCAAAAACTTTATAAAACATCAATCAGAAATCCTTGTCGTACTGTTACCTTTCATCACACACCACACGGTCGGCGTCGCTGACATTGGGATTCGTCTTCAGGTAGCCATGCAGCCATTCACACCCCCGCACCAGCAAGTAATCCAGGTTCAAATGCCAAAGTTTGATGGCTTTATCATGACTTCCCCGAGGCGAGCAGCGTCCCGTCCGGACTGAACGGACGCTCTGTACAGTACGAATAAGACGAGAATACCCTCCGCGTAATGTGTCAGGGCTCGGCCGTCGGCGACATTCAAGGGTGATCATTACCATCCCCGCTTACGAGAACGACAGTGAGCCGTTCGGACTAAACGCGACACTCATCACATTGAGGTCATGACCACCAACCGGTTTTTCCTGCACGTTGTCCATGAGGTCATGCAAAGTGAAGATCGTCTGAAACTTCAGGGTTGGTCGTACCTCTGTCTGGGTGACGCTGAGCCCGGCTTTCACCCCGCAAGCACTGCCCCCAACTCATTGTGGGTGAGAAACAACAACACCAGGTTTGGTTCCAGTGCATCTATTTCGTTCAGCTTGGCTTGGTGGAGATATTGCTGAGCGATTTCAGTTTGCTGTTCTGCTCTCTTACGCTGGTTTCAGTTTCCTGTTGATGGGAAACGGCCATTCTACGTTGCTGTTCAGAGGTCAGATAACTCAGATCGCTCACGAGGACCTAAGCCTGAGACAACAATTAAAACAGCGACCAGCGAGACAAAAAGGGCGATCAGTCTTTTTCCGCCTCGCCTTGGTGAATTCACGTCGGCTGGCACTGAGAAACTCCGCGATATAGGGTTTGAACTTCAGGCGGCTTTCATAGGGCGCCACATACTCCAGGGCCGCGTGATCGAGAAATGTCCCGCGTGTCTGATACTCCTTGTAGCGATTCTCAACCATTTGCATGGCCTCCAGCAGATCCTTTTCCAACGCCGTCATGCGCTCAAAAATCTTCTGCGCCAGACTGTCGTGACGCATTTCGTACCGGCCCGATTCTTCTTTTTCGCTGAGAATCCGTACGGACACAAACTGAGTGAGCACGGCCGCAACTGTCTGCTCAGAGATTCCCGCATGTCCCATACCTCGCAACAGGGCAACGATCTCCTCCATCGTCATCGTCTTTTTGGTACCATCCGTGGTAATCAAAGTCTTAAGCACCGCTTCGCCGAGGGATGCCTCCTCCTCAGTCCATCGCCGCCAGTTGCTCGTCCAGAAATTCCCCGAGAATGTCACCCATCGTGCCAAGCGCTTCCAGATCATCTATCGTCAGGCGAATGTTTGCTGTCAGGCTCGTAGTCAGCGGAGTGTAGTCTCAAGTTCAGCGATTTCTTGTTCTTACGGTCACTCGCGTCCCCTCACCACGAGGCTCAGCGTACAGCTTATCGAGCAGAACCTGGAGATAGGTCAATTCCACGGTACCAGTTCTTGCCCAGCCCAAGGCGTTCCAGAATCCGATCCGCCAGTCCATCTTCGATCCCGATGCCACAGACCTTGCGGGGCCTTCAACCGCCCTATGAGCATTGCTGAACGGCCCATGTGTTCAACTCGAAAGCGATTGGTAAACAGATCAGGAAGAGCACTGTTCTAAGGCCGTCATTTCAGCGAGATATTCCTCACTGATCACGAAAATCGATCTTGAGTTCAAGGGACGCATTGAGCAGGGCGGCAACTTCGCGAGCCAGACGATCGCGTTCATCGGAAGACCGAAAATAAACAGCTCTTCGAACTGGTCGAAAATCAGATAGATCGGCTTAAAATAATCGAGGTAGACCGACTGCAGGGTCTTGTCAAGCGGATGCGCCGAGGGGACCGGGGTCAACGCGAGCTTTCAATCTCAAGGTCAAGGGATGCGAAGATATGCCGGTACGTATCGAAGGAAGATCGGCAGCCAATCGCTCTCCTCAAACTGATTGCCAGCCCGCACTGGATCAGACTGGTTTTCCCGGTGCCAGATTGTCCGTACACCAGGAGACGGTTGCTAGAAAATACCCGGTTGTACAGCTCTTCGATTTCGGTATCTCTGCCGAAAAAAATCTCCGCATCCTCTTTGGTATACGCATCCAAAAATTTAAACGGTTCTCGTGGTGGCATGGGAGTTTTCTGCCTCCACGCCAAAGACGCAAAGACGCAAAAAAGATGAACTCAGGATTATGCAAAATCCTTGTCGTTCTATTGCAACACCTCATCACACATCGCGCGGTCGGTGTCGCTAATGTTGGGATTGGTGACCAGATAGTCCTGCAACCACTCACAGCCACGGAACACCAAATCATCCAAGTTCAAATTCCAGAGTTTGATCGTACCATCCTCGCTTCACGAGGCGAGCAGCGTGCCGTCCGGACTAAATTCGACGCTCCTCACAACATCATCATGTCCTCGCAAGGTAAAGCAAGTTCCTGGCCGGTCGACAACATTCCAGAGTTTGATGATATTGGCATTGCTTCCCGACGCGAGCAGGAGTGGCCGTCTGGACTAAAACGTGACTCTCTGCACCTCATCAGCATGTCCGTAGCAACGGTGATGATTCCCCTGACTGTCGACCACCTTCCAAAGTACGATCGTACCATCCTCGCTTGCCAGAAGGCGAGCAGCGTGCCGTCCGGACTAAATCTCGACGCTCGTAACTTCAACTAGAATGTCCATGTAAGGTGGCAAGTTCTCTGACCGTCGGCAACATTCCAAAGTTTGATGGTGTTATCAGCACTTCCTGAGGCGAGCAACATGCCATCCGGACTGAACGTGACGCTATTCACCCAACCAGTATGTCCGGCTAAGGTGATAAGTTCTTGATCATCGGCAATCTGCCAAAGTTTGATGGTGTTATCAGCCACTTCCTGAGGCGAGCCATGGGCCGTCCGGACTGAACGCAACGTCCCAAACATAGGAATAGCCGAGTAAAGTGCTGAGTTCCTGACCATCGGCCCCCTGCCAGAGCTTGATCGTACCATCCTCGCTTCCCGAAGCGAGCAATGTGCCATCTGGGGCGGAACGTGGCTGCTTCAACCCTTCTCGTATGCCCGGGCAAGGTGGTGAATGCCTTCCCGTCGGCGACGTGCCACAGTTTGATGGTGTTGTCAGCACTGCCCGAAGCGAACAGCATCCCGTCCGGGTTAAACGCAACACTCCGAACCTCACCAGCATGCCCGTGTAAAGGTCGTCGTAAATTACGGGCCTTGCTGACCTGCCAGAATTTGATGGTCCTGTCCAGACTTCCCGACGCCCGGCCGCGTCCCGTCCGGACTGAAGGCGACGCTGGTAATCCCGTCAGCATGTCCCCGGAAGGTCTGGCGGATGCTCTTGTCGCTGATCTCCCACAGGATGATCGTCTTGTCATGACTGCCCGACGCCAGCAGGGTCCCGTCCGGACTAAACGCCACGCTCAAAACCGTATGCGTATGGCCGTGTAACGTGGTCAATTTCTGACCATCGGCTACCTGCCACAGTTTGATCATCGTGTCATCCGAACTGCCTGAGGCGAGCAGCATGCCATCCAGGCTGAAGGCGACAACCGCACCTACGGAACGGTCGCTGAGTTGCATCCGTCGAATCGTGGTCTCCGTGGACGAAACCCCACTCCTCAACTCGCCCTGACCACCGGGTCTCGACCCGGCCACCGTCCGATTCCGCACCCGCTCCGTCACGATCCTGCTCCGCATGGGCATCTTCGACGACCCATCGCTCTCCAACGATCTCACCTGAGCCGAGGCTGCGTTCCTGGGACTGCGCCCATGAGGAGATGGGCTGTGGTTGGGGTGGTTGGTGTTCTGCTGCTTGCTGGATGCTCGTACGGCGACGAGGCAGGGCAGCAGGATCCCGACGCGACATCTGAGGTGGAGGAACGTCGGCTCACCGATCCGTTCTCCTGGGACCGTGACGATCCGGGACGGCTGGACCTACGACCCAGGCGACTTCCCGCGAACTGTTCACGATGGGGAGGGAATGCCTGCCCGTGAGTGGGCAAACTGATGATGGCGACGTTCGGGGGTTGCTGCTCGTTGTGGAGGGCGACACGGGAGCAATCAGCTGGCGAGGGGAATCTTGGGCCGGGCGCGATCACTGGTCTTGGGGTCAGAGGGTTTGATCTGCCAGAGCAACTTGAGGCCGTTCTGTTCGCTGGCGATCGCTTGAGAAGGCATGCTGACTGCTCGTTCACGTTCGCCATTGAACTCGCCAGCGGGTCGTCGTCATATCTGTTCGGCGTCGACGGTTTGGGGGAGTTGGTGGTCTCCCGCGACGACCTCGAGTCGTTTGGGTGGGTCATCGATCTTGCATTCGACTAGGTCTGGCGGTTGGCCTGATGGCGACAAAGACGTGACGTTGTCGGCTGCGTTGCCGATTGATCGCCTGGAGGCGTCGCCGGACTTCGACTCGACTACAGATTCCGACCCCGACCGTCGAAGACACCCATGTGAGCAGGTGCCACCAGTGCGGTGGACACGGCCATCGCCCACAGGCGCCGGTACCTCTCTCACCCCAGCCCCCCATGGCGTCGATCCGGACGATTATGTGTGCGACGTGTGGCGGTCTGCTCGACGGGCACGACGTGTTCGACGAGTGCTTCCCGCAGGACGTCCTGGGTGAGTCGCCGCCGCTGGTGGTGCGCAACGGGCGTCTCGTTGCCGTCCTGACCGCCACTCGCGCCCTGTCGGCTCTTGTCGCGACACACATCGCAGCATCGGCGACACGGGATCGGCGAGCGGGGTTGAGTTCGCGAGAGTCGTCACACTGGGATAGGACCCGTCGGTCGGTGTCGCAGGGTCACGCCGGACCGGATGGGTACACGGCGAGGGCATGGCGGCGACGAGGGGTTTCTTCGAGGTCGATGCTGATTCGCTAGCGTGATCCCGTCCTCGGAGGCGTGTGCGTTCGGAGGGTTGATGGTTCGTCGGTTGATTTCGACACTGGTGGGGGTAGCGATGCTGGGCCTCGTCGTCGGTGCCTGTAGCGGATCGTCCGATGGCCCGTCGGGTGTCGACTCCTGTGACGACCTCGCCGACATGTACGTCGCATTGCACCAACAGGCGGTTGACGACGTGGAGCGTGCCGACCCTGCGATTCCCGACGGCGTCGATGGTGCTGAGGACGGGGAGCGACTCAACCGGGTACTCCACATCATCGGTGGTCTGGACTGGGTTGAGGGGATCAGCGACATCGCTCTCCGCTGGGAGGAACTGGGTTGCGAACCGGCGGACATGACCGAGGTGCTGCGTGGCCGGGCGGATGAACTCTCGTATGAGACGCCGGTGGGCGAGTACCTGGTTGAGTCGTACTTCGGACTCTGAAGATGCAGGTCAAAGGCCGCCGTGTTTGATGACCTCTCGCCGGTGTCGGTGTCTGTCGATGTCAACTCATCGAGACGGTGACGGTCGGTTCCTCTGCCCGGAGGTCGACCGTGATCATCGCCTCGATGCCGTGTCTGGCGCAGAGGTAGCCGCCGTCGATGTTGACGACGGCGACCCCTCCACACATGAGACAGGTGTAGCCGGTTGCGTGCTGTCTGTTCGTGCCTTCCATTCCTGCGGCAAGGATGGTCGATGGTGACCGGCTAGTTGAGAGAGGGGTTGTCGAAGGTCATGGTGTGACTAGCCCGGCCTGTGGGTGGCTGCCGCAGGTGGAGGAGGCTGAGCGGGACGGGGGAGTGGCGAGTGCACCGAGGCAGGTTTGGAGGCGACGAGGGGGTTCTTCGGGTCGGTGGAGCAGTGAAGGGAGCGGTGTCGCGCGGTTCGTGGATGTGGCGAGGACGATGAATGACGTTGCTTTCTCGTAGCGGTGAGATCTCCGAGCACCGGAGCAGCCGTCGCGGGATGGATGGGACGGCGAACTGGCACTCTTCCCCACTCCAAACACGACGATCAAACCGACGTGTTTGCCTACGCCTCACTCCAAATCAACAGGAAACGACGACGCGTCCGCTGGACAAGGGGACTCGGCCCCGCCCTCCTCAAGCCATCCGGTATCACCTGGAGAGGATGCAGAGACTTCCTCCTAGCCGACGACCGCTTCCGTGCTGCAGTGAGAAAAGCCCCGCCATACGGAGCCTCCTATAGTGCCGATGAACGGATCGACGACGAGGGGCAGTGCATGACCTAGTGGCGGAGAGTTGCGGGCTTGATGGCGGCATCAGTTCTCGACTTGGCATCGTGCTCTTCCGGGTCTTCGGACTCGGTTGCCGACGTGAGTCCGGGAGATTGCTTTGATGATCCGTCGGCGTATGGGGAACTCATTGAAGATATTGAGACTCTGCCGGTGGTCGATTGCGACGAACCGCACGACAACGAAGCGTATGCCGTTTTCGACGTGGAAGACGGAGCGTTCCCAGGCAATGATGCCCTCTACGAGGAGGGTCTTGACGGGTGCCTGCCTCTGTTTGAAGGCTACGTGGGTTCATCATACGAAACGTCCCGTCTCGAGATATTCCCGATTACCCCCGTCGCCGAGGTTTGGGCAGGCGGCGATCGGAGAATCATTTGTGCTCTGTTCGACGTGGATCTGGCCAAGCTCACGGGGTCCATGAGAGACTCGGGCGAATAGGCCGATATGGGGGGGTGGTCTGGGGATCTCGGTCGGCGTCGAGGAGGGGGGAGGCCCGGGGTTCAGGGACGACGGGGGTTGGTGGTGGTGGTGGTGGTGGTGGTGGTGGAGGTTGGCATCGGCGCAGTGTCTCGGTCGGTGATGGTGGACCTGGCTAGGGGGTGTCGGCGGCGAGGGTCGCGATTTCGTCGTCGGTGAGGGTCCCGGAGTAGATGCGGACGTCGTCGATGGAGCCGTGGAAGTACTCACGATGTCCGGGGTCGGCTCCGATCCACACCGAACCAGGGAACGCCGGGGCAGTCATGCAGGTGGCGTCGGTTGTGGCGTCCGTTTCGGTCCGGGTGAGGGTGTGGGGCGTGACGGCTTGGACGACGCCGTCGAGGTAGACCCGGATGGTCCAGTTGGCGTCTCGGGTCATTGCCGCATGGTGCCAGTTGCCGTCGAACACGGTGTCGCTTCCCATGAATTCACAATCGGCAGCGGTGCCTTGGAGGCCGCCAAGGACCGCTCCTTCACCCTGGATGGCGAGGACGTGTCCGCGACCTCCGTACGACACGATGTCCCACCATTCGTGGATCGGTCGGGGGGTGGCGGTGTCGTGCATCTTGATCCAGGCGGCGATCGAGACCGTGTCGGTCTTCAGTTGCGGCTGCGGTCTGATGCCGATGTGGTCGTTCTCGCCGTCGAAGGCGTAGGCGGCGTCTGGGGTGCCGAATCGGTCGCTGGTCGGGGTCGCACCGACGACGAGACCGCCGTGGCCGTATCCGCCGAGGCCGGAGGCGTCACCATCAAACGGATAATGCGCAACCAGTTCGGCCGGTACAGCCGGGTCGGTGAGACGTACCGTCCCGCCCCGACCTCCACCGGCGGGGTGGGAAGGCTGATCACGGTTGTGGTGCCGGTCACGGTGTCGTAGAACGCCAAATCCCGCTCCAGCGGTTCGACCCATTCGCATCCACCGGGACACAGCCAGCGCTGAGAAAGGAAGGAACCGACTGTCGGTCGACCATGCCTCTACCCTGATCTCCCAGTCGGATTCGGCGATCTCGGCGATGGTGACAGCCGTCCGCGGATCAACGATGCGCACTACGGGATTGTCGTACTCGGACTGCCGCAAAGAGAGAGCAAGACGGGTCCCGTCCGGGGACCAAAGTGCATTGTTGAGCCATTCGATTTCTGCGAGTCCCGGTACCGGCATGCGGGACTGCCCGTCGGGCGACAACAGGAATGATGATGAACGGCCCGAAGGGTCGTAGCGAGTCCAAAGGGAGCCGTCGGCGTGCCCGGCAACAAATCGGAGACTGGCGGAGTCATCGCCAACTTGGATGCTCTTGCTGCCGTCGGCGTCGAGGAGGACCGTTTCACACGATTGGCCCTCCGATATCCCCAGGGTGAATCCCCAATCACCCCACTGTTGGAGCCATGCGGATGAATCATCGGAACAGACCGCTTCGACCTGGCGGATCGCGACTGGCTCAGCCGTGCCGTCGGCCACATCCAAGCGCAAGAGGGTGCCCGGGCCGCCGGGTGTCCGAGAACACGTCATCCACGCCAGCTGTCCCGGTTCGGTGTCGTGCCATGCCAGATTGGCGACCCGCACCCCGACGGCCTGGAGATTGGGGAACCATAGAAGTTCGGCATCCACACCATCCACCCGGTGGACGGTCAACACCCCATTCTGGTCTTGGTTGGCATACCACGTATCGGAGGCGTCCAGTCCGGCGAACCCGTCGTCGAGACCGAACGACGCGATCGTCTCGGGGGCGGATTGCGACGGCCGCCATCGCACGACGTCGACACCGGTCTCGCTCCAGTGCTCCATGGTGATTATGTCGGTGAACCCCGGCATCGCTTCGCTCAGAGGTATCGCCAAACCGACTGTCTCAAAAGGTTCGCTGGTGGTCGTCGTTGTTAACGGCCGAGTCGTCGTCGACGCCGCCGACGCCTCCCCGGCTTCCGTGGTCAACGTTGTGCTCGCGGTGCTATTCCCCCCATCGGGTTCCGCTTCGATCGGTGTCGGGGACCGCAGAAACCAGCCCAAGACGAACGCCACTACCACCACGCCCACCACACCGGCTCCCCTGAACCGGCGGGCCTGGCCGTCGCCAGGCGGGGGTGGAAGGAACTCCGGGTCGATCGTCACCTGATCGTCGGCCACAATTCTCCACCCTCGGATACACCTCGAATTCTCCCAAGCGACGACCGACTGCACAAGAGCAATTCGACCCTCCCGACACGCCCACAACCGGCCGGGGGCATGAAGTGGTTGGCGTTGCAGGCTCCGGTCGGGCCGCCCGTATGTGCTGTCGCGTTGCCGGATGTGGGGATGCTCCGTGGTTCGCGGGCGGGGTCTACTCGGAGCCGTTCGTTCCCCGTCGGATGAGAGTCTGCGGATCGTTTCTTCGATCCGGTTGGTGCGGGTAGCTGGCCGTTTCGCCGAGCGAATCCACCAGAGATACTGCCTTTTGACTGAGTCGGCGAGGGCTTGATAGGCAGTCAGCGCCTCAGGGGCGCCGTCAAGGGCGGTCTGCAGATCAGGGGGCACGATGCGTGCATCGATCTCGTCAAGCTGGGACCACGAACCGTCAGCCTTGGCTCGATCAATGGCTGCCTGACCGATCCCGGTCATTCGCCCAGCAGAAATCAACTGCTCGATCCTCTCCTTGTTGAGTGCCGACCACAGTCCACCCACCCGACGAGGTGAGAACCACTGCATCGTCCGGTCGTCGTCGATTCGCCGGACCCGACTGTCGATCCACCCAAAGCACAGTGCTTCTTCGACCATGTCGTCATAGACCGGACCAACGAGGCTGCTCGACTTCTTGTGGTAGACGATCCAGAGACCCTCCTTTCGATCGGTGTTAGAGGCGAGCCACTCACGCCAGGAGGCACGACTCGGCGGGACAAGAACGTCCTGGCCGTCAGGTGAAGTGGGGTCGTCGAGATCGTCGACTCGCGTCATATCGGCGAACCCTACCGAACCGCCCATATCGCAGCCAATGTGGGCGGGCGGTGTCAACAGGACGGACGCATGTCGGATCTGGGCGTTACCCGGGGAACGGGTACCACTGGGTACCGAATCCCATCACCTTTCGGCAGTGTGGGCAGAAGAAGACGAATCCCCGACCGATCCCGAACGATCCGCGAGGTTTGCGCACATAGATCTCGGGAACCTCTTCCTCGCAATACGGGCATACCGGTACGAGGTCTTCGCGCCTCACCACGGCACACGGCGTCGCCGTTGTCCCTGTGCCCACCACGGCCTCCTCATTGGCTAGCTCGACTCTTGTGTCATCGTCTCACAGTTGCACTCGGCGAGCTACCGAGTATCCAGCACCCAAGCACAACCCGCCCTCAACCGGCTGGGCCGGCCCGGTTAGTCATCGTTTCGGCGGTCGGCTGCGGCTTGGAGGACCATTCCGAGGACAGGGCCTACCCCGATGAAGGCGGGGAACACTGCGAGGGTGTCGGTAGCGATCCACAGCACAAATCTGATCGCCATTCCGGTAGCCATTCCGACGGCGAACGCCAACACGGACGCTGGGGAGTACTTGACGGGCATCTCTATGAGGAACTCCATCTGAGACCATCGTTGAAGGGTCGCGATAGGGCTGTGAGTAGAAGGTCACATGAACACTGTCCACGTCTGCCGATTGGGGGGGATGTGAGGTGCGTGTGGTGGTGGTTGGGGTCGATTGGCCCTGTCGGCCTTTGGGGCGGTGAACATGATCGAAGGCGGATGTCTGTGAGAGGCTCATCGGCTGATCCTCGGCGACGCCCGGTCATGTCCATCGGGGTGGCTGCTGGTGGTCTCGTGCGACTACTGCGTTTCTCGCTTGTGGTGGTCGGGGTTCTCGCTGCGTCGGGTCTGATGGTGCTTGTGGGGAGTCCCCGTCTCCAGGCGGGCGAGGGTCGCGGGCGCTCACGGAATCTGAACTGATGTCGCCCGACGTCGGAGCGGTGGAGATTGTCGACTACTCGTGGTTCCTCCCGTTCGGGGATGCGGGTCCACCCCGCCATCGGTTCGAGGGAAAGTTGACGGTGCCGCGCATTGGGATGCAGCGAAGTTTCTACGCCTACACGACCCAGCGCTTCTTCCCTGGCTTCTCGGTCGGCTTCGTCGCGGTTGACGGCTATCTCGTCCCGTCCGAACGTTCGATCATCGTCAACCCCGACAACTGGTCGCTGATCCTTTCGCCGGGCAGGGTCTGGTCCGAGCCGGGAGACAACGGACGCTCGCGAGCTTCATTCCCCTTCACCCTCGGAAGTCCACCCGACCGGCAATACGGTGCCGGTGAAACCCACAACGGGGTCGCCGCGTTCCTGTTCGACGACACCAGCGTGTCCTCGTTCCGGTTCCAGATCACGCAGGAGACGGCTCCCGACGGCGACATCTACGACATGTGGGGCCAAGTGCCCATGGAGTACGACCCGGGAGTCATCGACGAGACCGGAGACATGGCGAGCAGCTTCGCCCAGGAGCTGGCCGATCAAGTGCCGGTCGCCGATTGGTCCGATCTCAAGGCGATGGTGAAGAGCGATGTCCTCGACTCGTTCACAGCCGGTCTGGCGCCGGACGAGATCAGTGCAGCCGGCATCGTTGTGGACGGTGTTGTCTATCTGCAGCCGAGCCGGACCCGGTCAGGCGACTATCCCTACCCCCGCTACATGCAGCACGGCGCCGCGTCGGTGAGCAAATCGATCGGGGCCGGTGTCGCGATGTTGTGGCTCGCCGAGAAGTACGGCGACGACGTCTTCGATCTACTCATCGCCGACTACCTCGACGTCACCGCCGATCACGACGGCTGGGCCGACGTGACGTTCGGCGACGTCCTGAACATGGCGACCGCTGTCGGCGACAACTCGGCCGACCGAATGCCATACGACATCGGCACGAATGAAACCGGACTCGACTACCGCAAGTTCTACGTCGCTGAAACGGCGATCGGCAAGCTCGAAGCCGCGTTCGCGGCAGGCAACTACTCGTGGGGACCGAACGAGATCGTGCGATACACGTCATCCCAAACGTTCGTCCTCGCCGCGGCCATGGACGCCTTCCTCAACACCAGAGAAGGACCAGATGCCGATCTATGGGAGAGTCTGTCCGAAGAGGTATACCGCCCCGTCGGCATCCACCACATGACCATGATGTCCATCCCCAACGGTGACGGCGAGGGCGGTATCCCATACATGGCGTCCGGTCTGAGGCTCACCATCGACGACGTCGCCAAGATCGCCACACTCCTGCAGAACAGTGGGACGCACAACGGCGAACAGCTACTCCACCCGACACGAACAAGCGACGCCCTCTGCCGATCCGGCCAGCTCGCCGGGCTGCCGACCGGGAAGACCTTCGCCGACGGCGATCAGGCGTACCATGCATCCTTCTGGAGCATCGCCCACCGCACCGAAGCGGGAACGTACTGCCAAGTCCCGTTCATGTCCGGTGCAGGTGGCATCACGATCTTCATCGCCCCAAACGGCGTCTCAACATTCGTGTTCACCGACGCAGGCCAAGACGCCTACAGCCTGAACAGTCCAGCCGTCGCCGAAGCCATCCGCCCATACCCCACCAACGGACTCGCCAACGTCTCACTCCTACCCAACGGGCTCGGACCCAGCGGCATTCTGGCGCTCACCGCGATCGGATTGGTGATCCTCGCCATCGCTGGCTTCCTGACCTGGCGCACCCGCTGGCAACGCCGACACCACCGCCCACAACCGGTGCAGGTCCCGAGCGCTACGTGAAACGCGACCTCGTTGCTCGGGGTTTGTTGATCTGAGCGGGCGGACCACCCCAAGGCCCCTGGCTGGTCTTGATCGAGCGGCACTATTGAGAGGGGCCGCCCGATGTCAGATGAACGTGAGCAGGAACGAGCAAAGGTTCCTCCGCGGTGGTTCATTCGCCTTGCCTGGTCGACGCACCGCGGCTCTCCGATCCGCCGAAACCGCCGTTGTGATCCTGCACCTGCTCTCAGAGTAACTCCGGGGACAGCCACATGTCCCGAAGGCTTCTTTGGGCTCACGTTCAGAGGGAAGTGTGAGACTACGCCTCATGTGACCACCCTCTCTCTCGGCCCCCACGGTGGGCTGTCTTCCGCTCCGCATGGCACTGCTCAGCCACTAGCCCTGCGCACCGGAACTCAAGGCCAACAAGGTGCTGGCCGCTCCTCAGTTGCACATACCGGTGGTGAGCGTTCGTTTCAGGTCAAAGAGATCGCGGGTTGTCGGCGCCCGATTCTTGGCGTGCCCTCGGGTGCGGAACTGGACCCCAGCCACGAGTGCCAGCCGACGAGAGGCCTTTCTCCTCTGTTCACCCGGTCGGTCAGGTCGTTGAGTGCCATAGCAACGAAGGAGGCACCCCATCGCCACGCAGTCCGAGTCATACGCAGCACGTCTCGACATTGACTACCCGGAGAAGCTCGACCGGGTCACAACGTTCTTCCGCTTGATCTGGGCGATACCGATCATCTTCATCGTGCCGCTGCCCTCTGCGGTTGCGAGTTGGTCGGTGATCACGGAGACCGGCAAGACGATTACGAGAAGCAGCGGCGGAATTGCTGCCGGGCTGTTCTTTGCGACGCTGCTGATGATCCTGTTCCGTCAGCGATACCCCCGCTGGTGGTTCGATTTCGCACGTGAGTTCACCCGCTTCGAGACGCGAATCGGTGCCTACCTCGGCCTTCTCACCGATCAGTACCCATCGACCGTCGACGAACAGTCGGTCCACCTCGACATCGATTATCCCGATGTCGAAGCGGACCTCAATCGCTGGCTGCCGTTGGTGAAATGGTTCCTGGCGATCCCTCATGTGATCGTGCTGATCGTGCTCGCAGTCGGAGCGTTCTTCGCGGTCGTGATCGCTTGGTTCGCCATCCTGTTCACCGGGCGGTACCCGCGAGGACTGTTCGACTACGTGGTCGGTGTCACCCGATGGGGTCTCAGAGTCCAGGCGTACGCAGCACTGCTAGTCACCGACCGCTACCCGCCTTTCAGCCTGCATTGAGCCGTAGGTAGGAGCGTTCGACCCAGGAAAACGCGACGAAGTTGATCGTCCGGTCCAATCACGGCTCACCGGACGTCCTCGAACCTAGAGACATCGACTAGTCGCTCGTCGCAGACGCTGAAGCCTTCATACGCGTCCGTCCGGTCTCAATCCATATTGGAGGCCGGTATGTCCTGGGCTGACAGGCTGATGGTGTCACCTCGACGAGCGTGCGACCGTGTGCGCCACACATCGTGGGACGACGATCAACATGACGCCTACTGTTCACACGGGCAGCGCCAGAATGATCAGACGGGAGTGGGCCATGAGCGAAGCCATCCGACATTCAATCGAGGAAGTTGTTGTCTACCTCACCGAGCATCCTGAGGAAGCTCGCTATACTGATGCTCCCGCTACCGCGGTGATTGACAGGCTCAGATCGAGTGTTGTTCAGCCCAACGGGATGGTCCTCGTTTCGGATATGCCCAGCGCGGTCGGCGGGGGTGGCACAGCGCCGTCTCCCGGATCGATGATGAGGGCCGCCACGGCGAGTTGCCTGGCCACACTCATCGCGATGCGTGCTGCCGTCTTGAGTATCGACCTGACCCAACTGGAAGTGACCGTCGACAGTGAGTCGGACGATCGCGGAATGCTGGGGATGGATTCCGAAATCCCGGCGGGTCCGCTCACCACAAGAGCGGTCGTGGGTATTGCCTCCGACAACGCGAGCGCCGAAGACCTGCGGGCGTTGGTCGAGTGGGCAGATCAGCATTCACCGGTACGCGACGCTATCCGGAGAGCGATACCAACGACCCTGCAAGTCGACCTGCTGGGTGAGCAGCCTCCGGCCTGAGTTCCGGCTGGGAGAGATGACGCCACCAGAGAAACTCGCCGAAGCGATGCGATGACCCGTTGAGGCGACAGCCAATATGGGCGGGTTGTGACTTTCGGCTCTCCCCCCTGAGGCGGTTGAGCTGCTGTAGTGGCGCGGCGGGACCGGTGGACCGGTCGGGTCGATCGTCCTCTGGGAGTCAACTGCGGAGTAGGTGATGGTTGAGGTAGACGACGTCGGCGGCGGGGACGCGAACTCCGCTCGGCAGCAGGTGCCATGGATGACGGTGCCGACACACAGATTGACCCGGTATCTGCGGGTGGGTCTGGAGGTGGCTGACGGCGTTCTGAGATGGGACGTGCCACGAACTCTGCTGGGAGTGGTGCCGGTCGGCACCCGTCACGTCTCTCTGCCTGTAGTCGATGTCAGATCCTTGCAGGTACACCGGGTTGTGCGATGGGTCAATCTTGTGGTCGGTGCGGCGTGCATCGTGGTGCCCCTGGTCTTCGGTCTCTGGTGGTTCGCAGCGCCGATGGCGGTCTTCGGAATCTGGGTGATCCTGGTGTCACTCGGTCCGCAGCTCGATGTGGTCACCGAATCCGGAATGACGGGTCATGCGAGCGTCTGCTTCAGCCATCAGCTCGATGCTGAGCTTTACATGGCGGCTGTGACCGACCTCGCTGAAGAGGTACGCAACGGACGTTGAGCGCAGGACGCTTTCGACCCGTTGAGTCGTTGACGATCGCTTCGCCGTGGGAGAACGTGGGCACCATCCTCCCAGCCCGACCATATGTGCAGCCTCGGATGCCGAAGGTCGGCGGAGACGCGGAATCCAGCCGTGGTCTGGCCAAAAATCTCGTGTGGGGGCACGCCCGCCACGCGTAGGGTTGGCGCATGGAGAAGTTGAGCGTAGGTGCCATTTATGACATCGGAGTGCGCCCCGACGCCGGGCGGGACCCGCTTCCGTACTCGGCGGTGCGCTACCTCGGTGTCGGAGATGCCTGGTGTGGCGGTGACCAGACGTTCCCGATCGAGTACTACGTGTTCCGCTGCGCCACCACACAGTACCCCTTCCTGCTCGTCGCTGAGGAATGTCTCGCCACGGCCGTCGAGAGCGACTAGATCAACCGAAGGAACGTCTGGTCGATCGACCTGACGGCGAGCACAAGTGGCGATATGGGCGGGTGCGCTTTGCGGCGGGCGGGGTATGGTCTGTCGATGCTGGATGTTTCTTTCGCGCGTAGTGGTGATGTGGATGTTGCGTATCGCGCCGTCGGGGATGGCCCTATCGATATCGTGTATGTGCAGGGGGCATGGTCTCATCTTCAGGTCAACTGGGAACTCCCGGCGTTCCGTCACTTCTGTGACCGGTTGGCCGAGTTCTCTCGGGTGATTCTGTTCGATAAGCGTGGGATGGGGATGTCGGATCGGGTTCCGGGCGCAGCGACTCTCGACGAACGAATGGACGACATTCGAGCGGTCATGGACGCTGTTGGAAGCGACTCCGCAACGTTGATCGGCAACTCTGAGGGTGGTCCGCTCTCGATGTTGTTTGCGGCTGCACACCCCGACCGAACCGCCGGGCTGATACTGATGGGTGCCGAGGTTCGTGAGCGCAAGGATGAGGATTGGCCGTGGGGAGAACAAACTGAGGAGGAGTTCGAATCCAATATTGAGGCCTATCCCGAAACATGGGGGAAGCCGGGTGGACGCTTCGTCGAGTTCTTTGCACCGAGCCAGGAACCGACGCCTTGGCTCAGGGACTGGATGGTGCGTTTGCAGGCAAACGCGGTGACGCCGCGTGGTGCAGCGGATTTCGGGCGGATGGCGTTTGACATCGATGTTCGTGGGATCGCCTCAACCATCCGGGTACCGACGTTGATCCTCCACGCTGAAGGCGACATGATCTGTCATGTTGAGAACGCCCGGTTTCTGGCACGCGAGATCTCGGATGCTCGGTATGTGGAGCTGGAGGGGGCCGACCATGTCCCGTGGTTCGAGCCAGATCGCGCCTTGACGGAGATCCGGGAGTTCCTCACCGGCTATCGAGTGGCAGCCGAACCAGACCGAGTTCTTGCTACGGTGCTGATCACGGACGTGGTCCAATCGACGGGCACCGCCGCAGAGCTTGGTGATCAGCATTGGCGACAGCTTCTTGAATCCCACAACGATCTGGTCCGATCGCAGCTTGTTCGATTCCGCGGGAGAGAGGTGACCACGACGGGTGATGGATTTGTCGCCACATTCGACGGTCCGGCCCGTGCAATCCAGTGTGCTCAGGAGATCGTGCGGCAGGCACGGAGCCTCGGGATGGAGGTGAGGGCGGGTGTCCACACCGGCGAAGTGGAGAAGCTCGGAACAGATATCGCCGGTATTGCTGTGCACATCGCGGCGCGTATCGCTGCTCAGGCCGGTGCGGGGGAAGTGCTTGTTTCAACCACGGTGCGAGCGATCTCGTGGCAGGGTCCGGACTCGAATTCGAAGACCGCGGGGTTCAAGAACTCCGAGGCGTTCCCGGAGAATGGCGGACGTTCGCTGTCATCGGATAGCCACCCATAGTCGACACTGTGCACGGCTGGCCCAGGCGGGCAGAGGTGCCGAGAGGGGTGGATTGAGCGTCCGCACGGCAGGGTTCGGTCGTCGTTGTTCAGCGGTTCGGGTCGGTGGGGAGGCTGCGGTTTGGTGCCACGACGTATATGGCGACGTTTCCTCCGGCGACGATCTTCTCGCGTTCGATATCGAGGCCAGCTTCGTCCATTACGCCCGGGACACCGCCTGAGGCCTTGAAGGTGTTGTACTGCGCGAAGTGGCCTGACAACCGCTCGATGACCTCAGACGACGCGCGACGTATTCGGCCCTTCCATCCTCGCAACGATCCGAAACGGAAGTCAATGAATAGCAGTGAGCCATTCGGATTCGCGACACGAGCCATCTCTTTCACCCACGCCATCCTCGCGTCTTCGGGAACCTCGTGGAGGACCATCGATGTCGTCACTAGATCAAAGCGGTCGTCATCGAACGGCAGCGTCTCACCGTCCGTGAGGTGAAGCTCCGGCTCGTCTCCTAGACGTGCGGTGGCTCTCTCGAGCATTGCCGCTGACACTTCGACGCCGGTGACGGTGCAGCCAGCCTCGGCATACCGAGCTAGTCCGGTCCCAGTACCACAGCCGACATCGAGTACGTGCCACTCCGCCTGTGGCGGAACCACGTCAAGGGCGACGCGACGAACTCCGACCTGCATCGGTTCGATCAACCAGTCATAGAAACTGGCAATCCGCCGATAGGGATCGTTGGCGCTCATCGTCTGAGAGTACCCCCGCATCCACAACCACGCCCGAACGGCCAATCACCCGCCGGTGGGTGCCGACATGGGCGGGTCTTCCGTATTGTCGATACTTGGACGAGACTTGTCTGTATGGAGAAGGTCGATTTCAAGAAGACACTCCGGTATCTGTACCAGCCAACGGCGAAGGACTTCTCCCTCGTCGAAGTGCCAGCAATGCAATTCGTGATGACTGACGGCTCAGGCAGCCCAGCTGGGGGTGACTACGCCGATGCGATGTCATGGCTGTACTCCGTGGCATATTCGGTGAAGTTCGCCTCGAAACTCGACCTCGGCAGGGACTACACGGTGATGCCACTTGAGGGCCTGTGGTGGGCCGAAGACATGGATGCGTTCGCAACGGATGACAAGGACGCTTGGCTTTGGACAGCGATGATCATGCACCCGTACTGGATTTCAGAAGACATGTTCCAAGCCGCAGTGACGAAGTCCGCCGACAAGTTGGGGGACCCCCGACGATCACTCCGCATGGAGACGGTTTCAGAGGGGTTGTCGGTGCAGATCATGCACATCGGTCCGTTTGCCGACGAGGCACCGACCATCGCACGTCTCCACCGGGAGTACCTCCCCGAGCACGGGCTCACCAGAGAGAACGGTCATCACCACGAGATGGTACCTCTCGGATCCACGCCGCATCGCACCGGAGAAGCTGAAGACGGTGATCCGCCAGCCTGTCAAGCGCACCTATACGCCGAGCAACTGAGGGAAGGTGCGTTTCCTCCGGCTGCGCCTGGTCGGTGGGTGCGTCTATGTGTGCTCCGACGCCCACCCGTAGGTGCCGCTATGGGCGGGTGTTACGGTTCCGCTGACTCGATGGGAGAGATATGGCTGCACCCGACACCGTCGTACGGTTGAACGAGAAGTTCGACGCATTCACTGAACACTGGACTCCCAAGATCGTGGGGCAGATCAACGACATGCATCTCAAGGTCGTCAAGGTTCAAGGTGAGTTCGTCTGGCATGTCCATGAGGACACCGATGAGTTCTTCCTCGTCCGCTCGGGGAGGATGACGATCCAGATGAAGGGACGGCCTGATGCTGTGTTGGGGTCCGATGAGTTCTTCGTGGTGCCTCGGGGTGTCGAGCATCGTCCGGTTGCCGATATTGAGTGCGAGGTGCTCTTGTTGGAGCCTGCCGGATTGGTGAACACTGGCGATGCCTCCCCAACCACACAGACCGCGCCAAACGACGACTGGGTGTAGCAACCGCCGCCCACATGTGCCGATATGGGCGGTTCGGTTCGGCCAGATTCTGCTTCGCGCGGAGTGGTCGCGAGGTAGCCTGAAGGTGGGGACAGGCCGAAGAGAACCGGGGGTGCGTGATGCGCAGGCTCGTCAAGGTGCTGGCCAAGGTAGTCGCTGTGGTGCTCGGTGTAGTCATAGTGGAGGAGCTGGTCGAGAGCGTGCTGATGATGTGGGCGTTTCGCTCCGGCAACCCGCGGGCGATCGGCATGCTCACGCGCTACCACAAGTATGTGACCAACCCGGTGATGGTTCGGTTCTTTTCAGGGCGGTCGGCGCACGCCGCGCTGCTCCATCACGTCGGCAGACGGTCGGGGAAGGCCTACGCGACGCCCCTGATGGCTCACCGATCGGAGGACACCATCATCGTCCCGCTGCCCTACGGCACGAGCGTCGACTGGTTGCGCAATCTGCAGGCTGCCGGTCAGGGTGTCGTGGAACTCGCGAGCCGCAGCGTCACCGTCGCTGAGCCAGAAGTAGTTCCCATCGACCGCGTCATGGCGCTCCTTCCCCGTTCTGTGGCTCGCATCGTGCAGCTGCACGACACCGAACTCGCCCTCCGCCTGCACGTCGCGGGACCTGCTCGGCAAAGGTCCGCCTGAAGCCTTCTGTCTGTCTCGCTAGCGGCTCTCGCCGCCCATATCCGGCTGGGAGGGATGATGTGGTTGGTGTTGCACGCCCCGGTCGGGCGTCGTATCTCCGGTTGAGCCGTGTGGGAAGCCTCTTCTGAATCACGGTGGTGGCCGCCCACATGTGCCGATATGGGCGCTTGTGGTCAGTCACTTGGGTGCGGAGCGAATGGCTTCTGGACGAACAGCCATGGCGAGCGAGGCGGCGCAGACCCAGAGCTGTCCCGTCGTCGTCGGCGTCGAACCGCTCGGGCGGCGACGACCGAGGTGGCGCAGCCTATGAGGGGCGATCAGATCGAACGAGCGTCACGGGCGAGTCGTTGCCGAGTCGGGCCGATCACCCCTCCACGATCACGGGGAACCGCCACGCGACCTGCTCGGTCGTCATATCCAGACCCACCAGGGCATTCAAGCCCGGGACCGAGAAATCGATTGTCCAGATCGCTTCGATGCGTGGGTCAACAAATGCAATTGATCCAACCTCCAAGAACTCTTCAGGTTGCTCAATACTGGTGTATGCCTCGAGATCCTCCCAGGTGCCCTCACCGATCAGCCACCCGTGAACCGCGACCATCGAGCGTTCGCTGTGATTCTCAACGACAACCGTGAGCGGTCCCAGCGCAACCGTGTCGGGTCCGTCGTATTCCCAACCGTCGGAGGAGATGGTCAGCGTCGCGTCGGATCGCCATTCCGATGCTTCGACAATTTCGCCGGTGAGCGTTGTGAGGTACTCGGCTTCAAAACGCCCGGCGATCCGCAGCCATTGCCACCGATGCCGGACGCCCGATTCCGGCGGCCAGCGTGCCTGCGCTCTCCGGGCCGCCGCCCTGAAGGACGGTCACGTCGAGATCGTGCCAGGCGGCGACAGCGGGTTCAACCATCGCCACTGCCGCGAGTTGGTCCCAGAACGAGAAGCCGCTCTCGAGTGAGGTCGAGTCGAGCATCAGCAGGTCGTAGACGTCCTGAGCCTCCGGCGTTGTCAGATGGGCAGCAAGCTGGTCGGCGAAGAACGACGTCATCGGCACGAGGTTGGTCGCGTCCAACGGCACGATCGAGATCGGCAGGTCTGTGGCGAATACTTCAGCGTCGGCAACCGGATCGATCCAAAGATTCCATTCGGCGCTGGGGTTCTCCAGCGTGTTGCCGAGTGCGTCCAACGCCCCTCCCATCATGAAGATGCCCGCGAGATCCCCTTCGAGGTCCGGGTGATCGCGCAGCGCCTGTGCCAGATTCGTGTGGGGCCCGAGGAGCAGTATCACCGGCGGAACCGGCGAGTCATGAGCGACTTCGGCGATCAGGTCGGCGGCGGTCGCGGCGGCAGCCGTTCCGCCCGGGGGCAGAATCCCCGACGTGGACATAGCGTTCATCCCGGTGCGCCATCCGGCTGGGAAGGCGTTCGAGCCGTCTATCGGGATGTCGGACCCGCATGCAACCGGCACCGCTTCCGCGCCGGACACAGCGAGGAGACCGAGCACGATCGATACGCCGTCTTCGCAGTAGGCGACGCCGGTGCCGCTGACGGTCACGGCCAGGATCTCGATATCGGGTCGGCGTAACAGGTACGGGATCGCCATGGCGTCGTCGAGCGAGACGTCGGTGTCGATGACAATGGGGAGTGCGGCGGGAGTAGGAACCGTGGTGGGCGGCACCGATGTCGTTGTTGCCTGCTCGACGGGCGTCGTGGGAGCGACGGTCGTTTCTCCGATGTCATTGGTGCTACAGGTGCAGCCAGTCACCATCACGGCGGTTACGATTGCGGCGGCCAGAGTTGGACGAGAGAACGGATGCAGCATCAGGACTCCTGAGCGTTGCGCAGCGACGTCAGGCAAATTGTGCCTCCCCACTGCGTCAACCGTCTAGGGCAATCCGACACCAATCTGAATCGAAAACTACGAGAAGCTGGCCGTCCGTATCCGTCTGGGTGCCGTGTGGGTGGTGTTGCACGCCCGGTTGGGCGGCGAGAGTCCGGTGATCGTGTCTCCGCCGCCCATAGGTGCCATATGTGCGGGTCATTCCTTGGATCGACTCCCCATCACTACGCCCACCCAGATAGCCACGCCGATACCCACGGCAAGCCAGTCGGGAAGTGAGGTAGCTGAATACAGGGCGACCCCGACACCAACTCCGAGTGCTGTCGCCACGCCATACGTGGTTTCTTTGCGACGTTTCTTCCCATCGTCCGGGCTTTCGTTGTTGCTCTCGCTCTCCATGTGTTCCCCTACCTTCCACAGTTCGGAGCCGAGAATCTATCCCCATCGAAAGCACAACAGTCAGGAGCGTCTACCCGGCGTTCTGTGCGGTCGGACGGCTAGCCCATATGTGCCGACATGGGCGGGTTGGAGATCGCCGTATCCAAACCGGCCGAAGGCTATCATTTTCTGTACCGTGATTCGTCCTACGGGCAATTTGCCGCCCGCTACAACAAACGGCGGCATGTCATTTATTTCGGCGGCAACGATGGGATGCTGCATGCGGTCAACGGCGGATTTTTCGACGAAACCGACAAAAAATTCTGCCTGACAGAAGATTGCACCGGTGAAGCGGCCGCACCCGCCCTGGGCGCGGAGCTGTGGGCCTATGTGCCCTACAACCTGCTGCCGCATCTGAAATGTTTGACCGAGCTCGATGACAATCATAAGTATTTTGTCGATTTAAAACCGCGCATCTTTGACGTTCAGATTTTTGACGACGACAGTGCGACGACCAATATTCCCCCCGGTGGCTGGGGGACCATTCTGGTGGCCGGCATGCGCTTTGGCGGTGCCGAATCGCTGCCAATACGATTGACGGCGACGGCAGGCAGTTCCGCGGATTATGCAACCGATACCCGCCAGTTCACCTCCAGCCTATTTTATTTTTGACATCACCGATCCCGAACAGGTGCCCGTGCTGCTGGGAGAGCTGACGTTTGAAGACGCCTCCCTGCAGACGGATCTGGCTTTCTCGACGGCCATGCCGACGGTGATCCCCATGAAGACCGGATCCAATACCTCGGAATGGTATCTGGCTTTAGGCAGTGGACCGACCACGATCGACGGTATCAGCACCCAGCAGGCCTCGATTGCGGTATTTCCATTGAAACATCTATTGCTGACACCGCGCCGCGCGTATTCCCCCTGCGGCGCCGACCAATGCAAATGAAACCGGCCGCTATCTGCTGACG
>CALOCG010000024.1:0-168050 GCA_942491805.1 Nitrospinota bacterium | reverse complement strand
TGAATCGCTTCCTTTGAGTTATAATACAAAAATTGGAAACGATGGACACGGACTAAACCAAGGGCAAAAACAACGTATTTTAATTGCAAGAGCAGTCTATAAAAATCCAGAACTTTTATTCTTCGACGAAGCTACTAATGCTCTTGATGCTAATAATGAATTAGTAATTATGAATAATTTAAATCGTTTTTTCGAAAATAGAACAGTAGTTGTTGTTGCACATAGGTTAAGTACTGTGAAAAATGCCGATCAGGTTGTGGTTATGAGAAAAGGGAGAAATAGTAGAGATTGGCAATCATAAGGGGCTAACAGAAAAAAAAGGAGCTTACTATAACCTGGTAAAAAATCAATTAGAACTTGGAAATTAATCATGAAAAAATACACCAAAGAAGAAATAAACTCTGTAGAAATACATAGTTCCGAAATACAGGAGGTTATGGGATTAGTTCCCCGATGGATAACACGATGGGGTATAACTTTAATTTTTATAATTTTATTTATCTTTTTAATTGGGAGCTATTTCTTTAAATATCCTGATATAATACCCGCCGAAATTGTTCTAACAACAGAAAAACCCCCACTAAAAATAATTGCTCGCTCAAGTGGTAAAATACAACAGCTTTATGTGCGTGATAAGGAAATAGTTAATAAAGGGAAAGTTTACGGCCAGGATAAGCGACCGGGCCGGCTCTTCGCCTCCCATCACTTCGACGACGATGTCGATGCTCGGATCGTTGACGACGCTCGTCGGATCGTCGGTCAGAATCGACGGATCGACGGCGACAGAACGGCTCTTTTTAAGATCGCTCACCGCAACTTTGGCCAGGGTCACCGGGGCGCCGATCCGTGCGGCGTAGAGGTCGCCGTTTTCCTGCAACAGCCGCGCGACCCCCTGCCCCACCACGCCGAAACCGATGAGACCGATCCTCACTTCTTTTGTCTCGCTCATGGCCTGATCACTTCATCTTCTTGAGGGCTTCGCGGATGCCGCGCAGAGCTTGCCGGGTCCGGTGTTCGTTTTCGACCAGCGCGAACCGGACGTGCTGGTCGCCGCCGTCGCCGAACCCGACGCCGGGGGAGACGGCCACTTTCCCGTCGGCCAAGAGCCGTTTCGAGAATTCCATCGATCCGAGATGTTTGAACTCGTCGGGGATCTCGGCCCAGACGAACATGGTCGCCTGCGGGGGCGTCACCGGCCAGCCGATCCGATTGAGCCCGTCGCACAAAACGTCGCGGCGCGATTGATAGACGTCGCGAATCTCTTGGACGCATTCTTGCGGACCGTTTAAAGCGATGATCGACGCGATCTGGATCGGCTGGAACATCCCGTAGTCGAGATACCCTTTGATCCTCTGCAACGCATAGACAAGGTCGGGGGCGCCGCAAACGAAACCGACCCGCCACCCCGGCATGTTGTAGCTTTTCGACAACGTATAGGTCTCGACGGCGACATCTTTGGCGCCGGGGACTTGCAAGATCGACGGGGCTTTGTAACCGTCGAACGAGATCTCGGCGTAGGCCAAATCGTGTACCACGATGATGTCGTGCTCTTTGGCGAAGGCGACCACCTTTTCGAAAAATTCGAGATCGACGCAGACGGTGGTCGGGTTGGCCGGGAAGTTGAGCAACATCGCCTTGGGGCGGGGCCACGACCGTTCGAAAGCGGTGGTCAGATTTTGGAAGAAATCGTCGCCGGTGCCGATGGGGACGTTGATCACGTCGCCGTTGGCGATGACCACGGCGTAGGTGTGGATCGAGTAGGTCGGCGACGGCACCAGCACGGAATCGCCGGGACTGATAATCGCCAACATCAGGTGGGACAACCCCTCTTTGCTGCCGATGGTAACGATCGCTTCGGTTTCGGGGTCGAGCTTTACGCCATAGGTCCGGTCGTACCAGTCGCAGATGGCGTGGCGAAGTTTCCGTATGCCGCGACTGGCCGAGTAGCGATGGTTCGGCCCTTTGCGGCTGGCCTCGACCAATTTGTCGACGATGTGGGTCGGGGTCGGCATGTCGGGGTTCCCCATGCCGAAGTCGATGATGTCTTCCCCCCGACGCCGCGCCTGATCCCGAAGAGCGGTCACCTCGGCCAAGACGTAGGGGGGGAGCCGGTCGATCCGGGAGAAGGTTCGTGAGGCCCGTTTTTCTTCGCTCATTAGGCTTGATCTTTACTGCCGTTCAGGCAGGATGACTCCTGATTATAAAGTGACGATTGTATCTCTCCTCTCGTCTGAAACGCAATGGAATCAAGCTACGATGAGCGATTGGAGCGGTACGATTCGCTAAATATTCGCTTTTTTCTTGACAGGTGGTTTCGCTTTATATACGCTTAACCTCTCGGAGCGCTGGTGGTCAGCGACCATTTCGTAACGTTGAGAGGGAGTCTCTTATGTCGTACGCCCTCACTCGAACAGCCTCGCCGGTCTCTTTCACCGACTGGTACGCTACGTCACTGCGACGCGCATGGCGACAGATGATCGCCTTTTTCTATCCGGGTGTTCTCCCCTGGCGGAGGTGAGCGACGACGACCCTCTGGCAGGGTGTTTCCCGCCCATTGGAGGTGTCGAGAGTCGGATGCGATAGGTAAGGCCGAGATCGACTCCGCGCCGAAGGGGGGGGGAACGGCGGCGGGAAGGCGGGCGGACAACCGTTCGGGAGAACTGAGTGGTCTCAGGTCACTTCCACACCGATCTCGGTGGCGCATGAGGGTGTATAATGTCCCTCTCATCATCGCTGACGAAACTATGACTATCGACATACGCCAAAACGGCGAGCCGAAACAGAAACCGGACGACGCGACTCCCCTCTCGTTCGGGGTCTACACCACCGACCATATGCTGACCATGGAGTGGCGCCGTGACGCCGGATGGACGCAACCGGTCATCCTCCCCTACGGCGATCTCTCTCTCGATCCGGCGGCGTTGACCCTCCACTACGGGCAGGCGATCTTCGACGGGTTCAAGGCGTTCGCCACCGACGACGGGGGGGCGGCCCTTTTTCGTCCCGACGTCTATATGGCCCGAATGAACCAGTCGGCCCGTCGCTTGGCCATGCCGGAACTGCCGGTGGGACAGACGTTGGCGGCGGTGGAACGATTCGTCGATCTGGAACGATCATGGATTCCGACACGCCCCGACAGCGCCCTCTATTTGCGGCCGACGATGATCGCCACCGAACCGCACATCGGCGTGAAATCGAGCGACCGTTTCCTCTTTTTCGCCATCGCCTCGCCGGTGGGGGCCTACTACGCCGAAGGGTTCTCGGCGGTGAAGATCAAGGTGGAAGACGAATACGTTCGGGCCGCGCCGGGGGGGTTGGGCGCCGCGAAGACACCGGCCAACTATGCGGCCAGTCTCCTCGCCGGAGAGCGGGCCAAGGCCGAAGGGTTCTCGCAGGTCCTCTGGCTCGATGCGGTGGAACGGCGGTGGGTCGAAGAGGTCGGATCGATGAATATCTTCTTCCGTATAGCCGGGAAGATCATCACCCCCCCGTTGGGGGCGTCGATCTTGCCGGGGGTGACCCGGCGGTGCGTCATCGAAATGTTGGCGGCTGAAGGGATCACCGTGGAAGAACGGCGGATCGATATCGAAGAGGTGATATCGGCCCACGAAGACGGGATGTTGCAAGAGGTCTTCGGCTCCGGTACCGCCGCCGTGATCTCGTCGGTGGGACTGTTGAGCTATCGGGGAAAAGAATATCCCATCGGCGACGGCGCCGCCGGAGAGTTGGCTTCGCGGCTGTTCGACCAGATCACCAGCTTGCAGTATGGTCGTAGCCCCGACCGGTTCGGCTGGCTTTCGCCGGTCCCCCGCAACTAGCAGCCGCCGTCGCTGGAAGCGATTCCCCTGACCCTCCATGTCGGCGTGGCGAAAACGCGCCGAGGCGATGCGGGCGTGAACGTCGCGCCGCCCCGTGCAGGGGCTAAGAGGATATATCGATTTTAGCGCCGGTTCCCTTCAGAACCGCGTTGACGAAGCTGGTGATGTTTTTACTCGTCGTCTCGGTCACACCGGGGCTGGCGGCGAAACGGGTATCGCTGAAAAGATGGACCCCTTGAGCGCCGATATTTTTCACCCCTTGGGTCGCCACCCCTTTTAGCCTGCTTTGCGACGCGGAAATATCGCTCTTGCTCTGGTCGAGCGTCGAGTTGTTGTAGACCGTTTGATCAAGAGAGAGAGCGTCGAGCCGACCGGTAGCCATGCGGGGTACTCCAGTAAGATGAGACGCCCGATAGTAGCTTTAATGGGTCACGTTTAACAGTCCTATTTCGTTACTTTTCTTCACTGACCTTCGAATCAACGAGATGGATCCAGAATAATCGTGGCGGCGAAACACTACCTACTACTAGGCATGTTGTCAAACGGCGTCATTATCCCGTTAACGGGGGGCGGTAGCCCCTTCCATCAACGCTAAAGCCCCACGAATAGCCGAATCCATCCCTTCGTCTTCCCCCGATGCGCGCGAGAGCAGATACCCCCCCTGCACCGTGGCGACCAACGTGGCGGAGAGATCGACACGATTTATCGACGCCTGAATCTCCCCCTGGCGCTGGGCTTCTTCCAAGGCATCGGCCAAACGGTCCCGCAACGTCGAGAAGTATCGTCGCACCGGCTCTATCAGCGGCGATTGGTCGATCCCCGGCTCCATCAACATCCGACCGGCTCGACATCCTTTGAGGGGAGTTCGGGCATGGGTAAGATAATCCCAGACCCTTCCCATGGGAGGTTTTTCGACCGAAACGAGATGGTCGAGCTCGAGAATCATCTCGTCGATGGTCCGCTCCAAAGCGGTGGTGGCCAGATCGAGCTTCCCCCGGAAGTGGTGGTAGAGCACCCCCTGCCCGACGTTGGCCCTTTTCAGGATATCGCGTGGACTGGTGGCTTCATACCCCTGCTCCCACAGGAGTTCTTGCATCGCCACAATCAGCTTTTCTTTCGATGACATAGAGCATACATACCATTCTGTATGCTTCATGTCAACGTTAATCGCCTCGATGCGCTCTCCAAGGGAAACTCGATTGGCTACCGGGCGCTCTTCAGTCGTCGATCCAACGACCATCTGACAGCCGCTCCCCCCTCGCTCCGCTCGGTTCGATCGCGGGAGCGGGTCTCCTCTTCGCTCTACTTCCCCTTCCCCTCTCCGGGTTCGCGCTCGGTTGCCCCCCCGCTTTAAGCTGACCGAACGCCCCTTTTCTGTTGACATGTCTCTTTTGCATCTTTAGAATGCCTTTTTCCGTCGGGCCGGTAGCTCAGTTGGTAGAGCAATTGACTTTTAATCAATTGGTCGAAGGTTCAAGTCCTTCCCGGCTCACCAAACCGACACGGTTTTTACGCAGCGCAGACGACGTCCCCATCGTCTAGAGGCCCAGGACACCGCCCTTTCACGGCGGCGACGCGGGTTCGACTCCCGCTGGGGACGCCATTTTTTTTGGGCCGGGATAGCTCAGTTGGTAGAGCAGGGGACTGAAAATCCCCGTGTCGGCGGTTCAAATCCGTCTCCCGGCACCACACGCCCTTGCGGGCGCTCTCCCCCCCACTCCTCAACAAGAGCCGCGTTCTTCGCCCGACCTAGGTTGACCGGTTAAGCCACTTGCGCGTGAACGCGCCCCTGCGGTCACTCATAAAGATCCGGCGCTCCATTCGATGTCGAAGCGAAAGTCGGCGAAGACGACGGGGAGACTATGTAACGGTGGCGCCGTAAAAACTTCTCAAGCTCCCTCCCCCTCCCTGCCGATAAGGAAACAAGCGCCAAGGATGGGCGCATGATTTCGGTTTTGATAAGGAGGTCGCCATGTCTGTGGGATCTGTCGCAGGAAACTCGAACGTGATGCGGGTGAAAGGCCTGATGAACTTTACCAGCGCCGCCATGAAAGCGGTTCAGTCGTCGGTCGCCAACACCCAACAGGTCGGAAGCGCCATCGGCGACGCGAGCCAAGTGAACGTCACCGCGTAATCGATTCTTCCCCCCTTCTCGAACGAGGAGGGGGTCTGCCCTTCGGCTGTTTTTTAGAAGCAGTACAAATCTCCCGCCAGTTCTGTTATCATCCCCTCTCGTTTATCCGATGTTTAACTTTGCTATGGAGAACACCACATGGCCTCGATCACCCTGAAGGGCAACGCGATCAACACCTGTGGCGACCTGCCCGCCGTCGGCTCCGCCGCCCCCGATTTCTGCCTTACCCGGGACGATCTTTCGGACGTTTCTCTTGCTACCTACGCCGGCAAGAAAATCGTCCTGAACATCTTCCCCAGCGTCGACACCCCGGTTTGCGCCGCGTCGGTAAGGAAGTTCAACGAGACCGCCGCCAAAGCCGACAACACCGTCGTGCTGAACGTCTCCCGCGACCTCCCCTTCGCGATGAAGCGCTTCTGCGGCGCTGAAGGTATCGAGGGAGTGGTAACCGCTTCCTTGATGCGTGACGCGAAGTTCGCCGACGACTACGGCGTCAAGATCGTCGACGGTCCACTGGCCGGGCTCTGCTCCCGCGCGGTGGTCGTCGTCGGGACCGACGGCAAAGTGACCTACACCCAGCAGGTCCCCGAGATCGTCGAAGAACCGAATTACGACGACGTCATGGCCGCTCTTTAGTCGAGCGACTCCCGCCTTTCGAAAACCTCCGGGGAGACCCGGAGGTTTTTTTGTGCGGTGGCGTCATGGCGGAATGATCGGGAAAGATCGGTACCGGGCGTCGAGGATTTCGATAGGGATGCGAAAATTCCCCCCCCCCCATTTCTGACACCGCGGGTAATGGTGTAATCGCTGTCATCGCCGACGTTGAAGGAGATCCGAGAGACCAAGAAGAACGCGCCGCAGCGAGAAGGATCGTTCCCGACTTACGCATAACAACATCATCGCGGAAGAATGGATTCAGCTCTTGCTCGCTCGACCTTCACCGACGTCCCATCGCAACCGGTCGAGCGCGCCTCTTTATCGCTCCGTCCGGCGAAAGAGACCGGTGAGGGTTACCAGGCCCAACTGAAACTCGGTCGTCGCCCTGCGCCAGAACCGTTGGTTGCCGCTCTCTTTCAGCTCCCGCCGCAGGGCGTAAACCGGGATGGCGCCGTTTTCGACGGCCATCAGGATGCCGGTCAGGATTCCGTCGTCGACCACGGCGATCTTGCTGGCGGGAAGTCCGCTCAACGACTCGACTTGTCGCAATCCGGCGGGGCTCGGTTTGCGGGCGGACATGATGTAGCCGACGCCGGGCCATCGCCGCTGGTAGAAGTCGAACCGGGCGGAGCGGGCGGAGCGGGAGTTGGAGAGGATATAGACTTTCCCGTGGCCGAATTGTTCCACCAAAGATTCGATCAAACGCCGACCGGTCTCGTCGGGGCCTTCGGCGCCCATGGCGGAGAGAATCCCGTCGTGATCGAGGATGACCCCTTCGGCGCCACGGTCGGCCAGAAGTCGCGGGGTAATATCTTCCACCGCCACAACCCGGTCGAGGGCGGCGCGGAGTGACGCTATGCTGCGGGCTATTCTGAATAGCATGGGCCAAATATAAGAAAGTGATTATCCCCCCATTCTACTCCTCTCTTCGCTGACGGTGTGGCCGGGGAAAACATGTCGTCTTTCAGGACAGTGGCGCCTGTTATTCGCTCCGATATCCGACAGATGATCGGAGAGGTTTTCGCGCTGATTTGTTGACCGACTGAATTATCATCCGTTTTCATGATCATCGTCCCGGCGCCGGATTTGCTCCTTTACTTGCCGTTCCACTCTCATTCTCAAGGTGCTGGCGATGAAACGAATGATCAAGAAGGCGAAGCGAAAGCTGGCCGACTATCTTGAGACCCGCTTTCCGAAGCCAACCGAGCCGCGCCACGTCGAAAACGTCCACCCGACCGATTCCCGAACGTTGCTGACCAAGGAATATGTCGAAGCGGCTTTAGCTGGCGATACCAAGAACGCCCCCCGACCCCAGACTATCGTCTAATTCCCCTCCTCTTCGCCACGCCGACCGCCCGGTCGGCTTTTTTCCGTTCCGTCCCTTCGGCCAGATGTCCAGTATGCCGACACCTCTCCTTTTCCCTGCTGTCGTGATTGCGGACAAATGTCCGCATGCCTCCCCCCACTTACGAATGAGATCATTGATTTTTTATTCGATACCGACTTGGCGCCCCGGTTGCTCCATTCCGGCGCAGGAGGATCGAGATTACCATGAGCAGCACTGTCACCCGCTTCACCCCGTCGGAACGTTGGTTCCACAACATTGTTATGGTCACCTTCGTTTTCTTGTTGGTCACCGGTTTGGCGATGCTCTATTTCAACCTCATCGGCGAGCAGGGCGAACCGCGCGAGTTTCTGGTGGTCGCTCACGAGTTCGTGGCGATCCTCTTTCTGGTCGGCCCGACGCTGGCGCTGATCTTTGGCGCCCGGAAGGTCTGGAAAGAGAACTACGCCATACTCTCCCGCTGGTCGAAAAGCGATATCGAGTGGCTGACCAAAAAGCCGCTCTCGGCTCTTCTGAAAAACATCTCGATGCCGAAAGACGACAAGTTTAATCCGGGCCAAAAGGCGTGGGCCACGGTGGCGGTGTCGAGTACGGCGATTCTCGCCGCGTCGGGGATCTACATGTGGATATACGAGTCCCCGATCCTCGCGCTGGCGATTCACACCGCCGTGGCTATCGGTATGGTGGCGGCTCTTTCGGGGCATGTCTTCATGGCGCTGGTCAACCCGGCCACCCGCGAAGGGATCGGCTCCATCATCGACGGCGAGGTCGACGCCGCGTGGGCTATGGAACATCACCCTCTCTGGATGGAGCGGCAGGCCGAATCACGGATGCGCCTGCTCGACGCCGATACGCCGGTCATCATCAACATCGACGGAACCACCCCGACGTCGTTCCCGATCCCCGGTATGCGGCAGGCGCGGAAACTGGTCGAAAGCTCGACGTTCCGGATTCAAACGGCAGAGTCTCGCTAAAGAGCCTCCCTCCCCTCCCCCCCCCACACCGGGGGGGGGACTTTTTGCGTCCGCTCTCCTCTCAACACGCCGACTCATCCTCGTCTGTATAATGAATAAACGTTAGCAGGAGCCATCGCATGACCCAGACTCGTATCGCCCTCGAAGGGGGTTACGTCATCACCCCCGACGGAATGGTCGAAGGGGGGATCGTTCTGATCCACGGAACCAAAATCCACGCCGTCACCGGCCTCGCCAAATACGACCGGGAAAAATACCAGATCATCGACTGTCGCGGGATGGTCGTCTCCCCCGGTCTTATCGACCCCCACACCCACTTGGGCGTTTACGCCGAAGGAACCGGCGAGGCGGGGGAAGACGGCAACGAGATGACCGATCCGGTGACGCCACATATCCGGGCCGTCGACGGTATCGACCATACCGACCGGGCTTTCACCGAAGCCAGAGAGGCCGGGGTGACGACGGTGATGGTGACTCCCGGTTCGGCCAACGTTTTCGCCGGGCAGGCGCTCGTCATGAAAACCGCCGGGGGGTTGGTCGACGATATGGTCATCGACCCGTATGTGGGGCAGAAGATGGCGTTCGGGGAAAATCCGAAGCGGGTCTACGGTGGCCAGAAGAAAGCCCCCGGTTCACGGATGGGGATCGCCGGGGTGATCCGCGAGACCTTGGTGGCGGCCCAAAACTATCGGGCGAAGCTGAAGAAAAAAGAGAAGCCCGACCGTGATCTGAAACTGGAAGCGCTCGTCCCGTTGCTGGAAGGGAAAACCGTCGCCCGCGCCCACGCCCATCGGGCCGACGATATCTTGACCGCTATCCGTATCGCCGAAGAGTTTAAATTCAAGCTCGTCATCGAACATGGAACCGAAGCGTATAAAGTCGCCGATATTTTGGCGAAGAAGAAAATACCGGTCAACGCCGGCCCCACCTCCACCGGCCGGTCGAAGGTGGAGCTAAAGGATCTCGAGCGGGACAACGCCGCGCGACTGATGATGGCGGGGGTGCAGGTGTCGCTGATCACCGATCATCCGGTGATGCCGATATCCGACCTTCGACAAGAAGGGATCAAGCTGGTTCGCGACCTTGGCGTCCCGATGGACGCGGTCTTCCATACGTTGACCCGCAACCCGGCCAAGACCTTGGGGCTGCAAAAACGGATCGGTTCTATCGTCAAAGGGATGGACGCCGATATCGTTCTCTTCAACGGTTTCCCCACCGACCCGTCGGCGGTCTGCATGAAGACCTTCATTAACGGCGAGCTTGTCTATGATCGCGAGGCGACCCGATGATTATCCGGGCGATATTCACCCTCATCCTCATCGGCGTCGGCGCCGTTCTTTTCCGGCTTCTCTTCCTGACGCCGCGCCGGGGAGACTATGAAAAAGAGGCGGTCGCCTCTTTGCCGCTCGTCGGCGAGAACGAGAAGTTCGTCGAGATCTTCACCTCCACCGACACCACCATGCTCGATCTCCTCTCCGCCGATCTGACCGCCGCGGGCATCCCGAACATGGTGGTGGGACGTCAGGCCAACGCCATCGCGTCGCACCTGCCGTCGATGAGCGGCAGTATCCAGACGCCGGAACGATTCGTCGACGAAGCGCGTGCGATCATCGACGAGGTCGCATAAACGGGGACATACGTCCAAGATGGCTTCTATTTTTCCTGATCTTTCGTATCGATTTCGTAGAGCGGACGGATATGCTCCGCTTGCGACAGCGTGAGGTGTATGACCTTGCGCATACAAAAGATCGTCAGCGATCCGATGGCGATCCAGCTTCCGATCATCATGAACCAACCGGCGCCGTTCATTGGTCGATCTCCTTTTTATCAAACGCCCCCCGCTTTGTCGCTATCTCCACCAGCGACACCAGCAGGCCGATGAAGCCGAGCAATCCGATGATCGTCCCCATTTCATAGACGAAGTTTTCGCTCGACGGTTTCGGAATAAAATTGCCCGCGTCTTGCCAGAGCCACGCCACCAGAATGGCGATCAGGTAGGTGGGGGTGACCCACTTGATGACGAACTTGAAAAAAGCGGGCACCCGAATGTCGGCGCCTTTATGTATCTCTTCGAACCCCCGCTCGGCCCCAAAGATCCACGAGAAGATGATCACCTCGCCGGTGGCGAAAACAACGATGGCCAACGTCCCGGCCCAAAAATCCATCAGGTCGAGCACCCCTTTGTCGAGAAACCAGATCCCCGGTTGGGCGCCGATGAAGGTAAGGACGCCAAGCGCGACGACCGATTTCCTGCGGGAGAATCCGAACTCGTCTTCCAGAAAGGCGATGCCGGTCTGCAGCATCGAGATCGACGACGTAACCCCGGCGAGGAAGAGCAAGAAGAACCACATGAACGACAGGATCGCCGACAACGGCATCTGGTCGAAGACATAGGGCATGGTGACGAAGCCTAAGTTAAACGCCCCCCCGGTGGCGATCTCTTCGATGCCGACCGGGCCGAAGAAGATATACGCGGCCGGGATCGCTATCGACGCTCCGACGATCACTTCCATAAACTCGTTGATCGAGATCGACGTTAAGCTCGACAGGGCCACGTCGTCGTCCGGCTTGAGGTAGGAGGCGTAGGTGATGATGAGTCCGAGGCCTACCGAAGTCGTGAAGAATATCTGACCGGTCGCGGCGAGCCAAACTTTCGCGTCTCCTAGCGCGCCGAAGTCGGGGTTCCACATAAACCCGAGCCCGTTCATCAGGCTCCATTCCGGTTGGGCCGGGTCGGGGGCGCCGAGGGTCATGACGCGGGCCATGATGACGATGCCGAGTATCGCCAAGATGGGCATGGCGATTTTCGACATCATCTCGATGCCTCGGGCGACGCCGAAATAGATGACGCCGAAGTTAACGGCGAACGTGACGACGAAAAAGCCGTAGGCGACGCCGAAGCCGGAGAACCATTGGTTCGTCGCCAATCCTTGATAGCCGGTGAGGAATCCTTTCATATCGCCGGCGTCGGCCACATGGGTCAACGTCCCGTTCAACGAGAAGAAGGCGTACGCCAAACACCACGACTCGATATAGACGTAGTACATGTAGATGACCAGCGGGATGAAGATCGCCAACGTCCCGAACCATCGTGACGCCCGGTTGCGCCAAAAGATGTTCAAAATCCCCGGTCCCGATCCGTGGCCGTATCCCCCGGCGGCCCGTCCCATCGACCATTCGACCCAGCAGAGGGGAATCCCCAAAAGGAGCAACGCTACGATGTAGGGGATCATGAAGGCGCCGCCGCCGTTTTCCGCGGCTTGCACCGGAAAACGCAAGAAGTTACCGAGCCCGACCGCCGATCCGGCTACGGCGAGAATGATGCCGAGCCGGGAGGCCCAGTTTTCACGCGCCATGAGAGAGTCTCTTAGAGATGATTATTGGTAGATGAATCGAACCGCATCGTATCATCGGTGCAGCTTGGGTCACAACCGCTCATGCCGATTCCCACGCTTCGATCAAAACGTCCCGAATTTCTTCCCGCGCTTTTTTGGTTAGCGGTATCACCATCTCGCGCCATTGGCCGTCCCCCCCTTTTTTCGATGGGAACCCGACAAAAAGACCGCCCCCCTTGGCGGCGACGATCTGGAACCCCCGCACGGTGAGAGCGTCGGCGAGGGTGATCTCCCCCATGGCGACCACTTTGCCGCCGGAACCGCTGGTGTCGAACGGATAGACCCGCACGCCGGTGATCGGTAACGTTCCCATATTCTCTACCCTGCTATACTTTCCGCTATGGTAACCGAGAGCGTCGATCCCCGTCTTGTTCGACTCCACCAGATTCTCGACCCGTTAGGCGATCTGATGGTCGCCTGCTCCGGGGGGGTCGATAGTTCATTCTTGCTGAAAGCCGCCGTCGACCGGGCGAAGGAGACCGGGCGTCGGGTCGTCGGCGTGCTCGGACGTTCCGACTCGGTGGCGACACAAGAGTTGACCATGGCTCAAAAGGTGGCCGATCTGATCGGCGTCGACCTCACGGTTATCGACACCGGCGAGCTCGACGACCCCCGATACCGCGCCAATCCCGACAACCGTTGCTTCTACTGTAAGGACGATCTCTATACCCGCTTGGCCGACCTCGCCCGGGAAGGGGGATACCAGACGGTGGTCGATGGCGCCAATCTCGACGACCGGGGCGATTACCGTCCCGGCATGGAAGCGGCCCGGCGTCATGGTGTCCTCTCCCCTCTCATGGAAGCGGGGCTTACCAAAAACGATATCCGCGAACTTTCGCGCGCGGCCCGGTTGCCGACGTGGGATAAACCGGCGGCGCCCTGTCTCTCGTCCCGGATCGTTTATGGCGACCCGATTACACCGGCGAAACTGGGGCGGATCGAAAAGGGGGAAGAGGCCTTGCGGCGATGCGGCTTCCCGGTGGTGCGAGTCCGGTCTCATGGCGATTTGGCCCGTATCGAAGTACCGGCCGATCAGATCGAACGGCTTGCCTCGGAGAAGGTACGCCAAGAAGTGGCCACCGCTCTCAGAGAACTCGGGTTCGCCTTTGTGGCGATCGACGCCGAGGGGTTCCGAACGGGGAGCCTGAACCGCTCCCTTACGAAACCGACGGTTGATCGGGACTGATGTACTGCTCTCGCAACTCGACCGCTTCGGCGAACTGCGGGTCGATCTTTAGCGCCTTGTCGAGCGCTTTCACCGCTTTCGGCTTGTCCCCCGATTCGTGCAACGCCCGGGCCAAGTTGTAGTAAAGCCCTTCGTCTTTCGGCTTCACGTTTAGCGCCTTCACATAAATGGCGATCGCGTCCTTATACTTTCCCTGTTTCCGAAGTGCGATGGCCATTCGGTTATAGAGATCGATATCTTCCGGGTTGAGGTAGATCGCTTTGCCGAACGCCCCTTCGGCTCGGACATAGTCTCCACTGTCGAGATAGGCGTTACCGACCGCCATCCGAACGCCGCTATCGTCCGGCGCCAGCTCGATAGCCCGGTTGAAAGCTTTGTCCGCCTTTTCCGCCTCGTTGGCCCCCAGAAACCCCCGCCCCAACGCCAAGTTCGCTTGTGGGCCAGCCGACTCGTACGAAGCGGCCTTCTCCAAAGCGTCAAGATGATTCTCGGGAGCATCTTTACGCCCTTGGGCCTCGGCGATCCATTTGTCGATGTCGGGAAAACGGGACTCTTTGGCTTTGGTCGACTGAAACGACGAGATGGCGTGATCGTAGAGGGCCATCTCCAGGTAACATCGGCCCATCATGAAGGTATATTCGGATTTCGCTTCACTTCCGTAGGCGGTCTTGAAAAGTTTCAAGGCCTCCTCGAAGTTCCCGGCGTCGAACACCTCTTGCGCCTGGCCGGCCAGCTCCGCCAAGGCCCCGGCCATATGGTCGGTCGAAAATCCGAACGCCCCCATGATCGCCGAAGCGAGCGCCTCCTCATCGAAAGGCCGCTCCACGATATTGGTCACCCCATCTTTTTCCATCTCCTCCCGCTCCCGCCGATTCAGCTTCGGGGTGGTCATGATGAACTTGATCGAGGCGAGCTGCCGGTCGTTGACAATCGACTTGAAAAGCTGAACCCCCGAATAGCGGGGCATGTTGCAGTTGGCGATGACCACTTGCGGAGGATTTTTTTTGATTTCGGTCAAGACCGAGAGAGCCGACGAGCTGTCAGAGAGACGGTTGAACCCCTTCTCCCGGAGGAACTCCCTGATGTTTCGAATCTCTTGCGGATTATCGACAATGAGGATCGTGGTATCCGCCAGCTCGTTGACCATATCGCCTGATATCGCGTATTAGAATGGGGGAGGTATTTCTCTCCAAAGATAGCAGAGCAAATAAGAGATGTCGACAGTAATTAATAAATAATGAATGAGATAGGGGAAAAAACTACAATACGAGAACTAAAATCGTGGCGGGACAGAGTAAAGTTCCCCCTTGAAAAGAACAAAACGTTACACTATTTTAGCCAATCAATGATCATACCATGGCTCATTAATCGTTACGTTAAGTGGGTCAGGAAACGGCGGAAATGACAATAGATCATATACTGAACCAAATCTGCCGACCCCGCCACGGATCATAATACAAAACATAAACTAATATCGCCCTCCGCTTCCTTCCCCTTTTTTCACGACATGTAGCGGAACGGCAAACGGCAAATACTACAGAAAGCGAAGTGATATATATTCAATGTAACGATAAAAAAACAATGGTTAAGAGCAGTACCGTGAAAATAACAAGAACTAGTGCCGCAATTTTGCACCTTAACTCCAATTGATATTCCTTCCCAACTCCCCCGGACCAGATCGCCGCTTCTCCTCTCTTGATGGGTCATCGCACTATCTATCCGTCCATCGAATTCACCTTCGAGGCGGCCATTTCCACGCCTCTGACGACACGGGCCTATTTTCAACAATAGTTCAATAGAAGAACAAAAATCCCTTCCGATAATCGCTCTTCTCACTTATTTCATCTTCTTTCCTTGTCCTTTTCATCGGGAGGGGGCATTATTAAGAGGAAGCTTTACCGGTTTTGTTCAGGTCATATTCACGGACGGGTGGTTATGGATAAGAGCGGCGTCGAAAACGAGTTCCTTGCGATCCTTCTTGCCGCCCGGCAAAAGGGGATGAGCAGTCGCCAGTTCTTCTCGCTTGCGGAGGCGACCTTGAAACATATGAAGGGGATCGATAAAAACGTCGTCCTCTCGAAAATCATCGACGGAGAAGCGACGACGCCGGAAGAGGTCGAATCGATGATCGCTCATCTAAAGAAATAAGGTTTTCTCCCGCATTTTCTGCCCGTTATTTTTTTGATTCCCCTCCCACAATCATTTCTATTTCAAATATGTCCCAAGAATTCCCCTCCCTCCCCTCTCCTTTATTTTCACCCAATAGTGTTACAATGGAGCTCGCAAGAAAATCACCTTAATGTAGCAGTTTCAAGCGTATCTCTATGATTCTACAAAATGGCTCGCAACAGCTTCTCCACAACCTTACCAATGCGAACCCGATAGCCAAAGAGGCTTTGTCGCGCACCCCTCGTCATCTGGTCGAACGGGCGCAGATCGTGTTGTTGATGAGTGAGATGGGAGAATCGATCGGCTATCTCCTCTTCTCGCACGACAAAGAACCGGAGGCCCACCTTGCCAACGCCTTGTACGGCTTATGGATCGATCCCATATTTGACCAGCCGTACGGTAAGGTCCTGGGCGATTTGATCCGTTCGCTTCGGCTTTCGGCCGTTTTGGTTCGGTCGGACGACGCGCAGAATATAAAAGAGTTTCTCCACTATCCATTGGAGTATTACCATCTGGCGCAGGCCTATCGTGTGAATCCGACGGGGGATAATCTCTCTCTCGATAAGGGAGAGTCTCGTCCCGCCTCTTCGAACCGGAGCTCTTCGACGCCGGGGAGCATCGATATCCCCCTGCTCGTCGACCCGAACCGTCTGGAACGGATTTACCGGTTGACCGAGGGGAATAAGACTTTGGCGACGGTAGAGGTGTACGAAGGAGACGATCCTTCGTATCGCTATCTCTATCCATCGGTGGCTCCCCAACTTCGGCGGCAAGGATACGGGCTCGAAGGGGTGACGGCGGTGGCCGATCTTCTTTATAAAAAAGGGATTACATGCTATCTGCCGATTGATCCGACCGATGACGCCGCACGACGATTCGCCCAGCAGGCGCCTTTCTCGTCGGCGTTCGATTACCTTCGAGTAACCCCCCGGTTCCACCTTCCCCCCTACCCGGTCCCGGAAGAAGAGCCCTTGGTCCCTCGCCGGCGACGACGCAAGAACGCCAACTCAGACGAGGTCTAGCAGCTTTGCGGCTGTCGCAGCCCTTCGGCTGTAGCAGCCCTTCGGCTGTTCTATTGCGCCCGGTTTACGAGCAGAATCGCTTCGACAGATTAAGAGGCGCCTGATTTGCGATCGGGAGTCGGCGAAGACGACGGCTCTTATCGAGTAACCGTCGGCGTCTGCCGTCCGCCAAGATCCTGTCGGGAGTTGCGCGCAACGAGCGCGCTCGGAGCGATAACCGTCGGTATCCGCCGTCCGCTAGGACCCTGTCGGTAATGAGCCGCAATATGCCCCCGGAACACGGAAACCAGATCAATTCACCGGGGATGCGGCGAAGGGCGGTCTATTATTAAGAACCGGTAGGCCAAAAAGAGCCGTAAGGGTTAATCGTCGAGACCGAGTTCTTTACGCCATTTAGCGAGCTGAGCCGCTTTTCGTTCCTCGAAGGTCATCGCCGCCTGATCCGACACCGGTTGGCGGATCGCCATATCGGTCATCGGGTTCCAATCGATCGACTTCTGATTCGACCGAGCCCGGCTCCCCGGCGTTCCTTGGGGTTTCCGTTGCTGCTGTTTCGGCCCCCCCGGCTTACGTTTTGCGGCCGCGCCCCCTTTCGGCGCGCCCCCCCGCTTAAAACGTTTCTTCCCTTGGCTTTGGGAGCCTTTCGCCCCCCCTTTTCCACCGTTGTTGGTCATTCTTTCCGATCTTCGACAGAGTAGCGTTTCGCCCCGCCAAATCTTGGGGAGCCGTTGCGCAATGCGTTATGCTGATACATCACTCCCGCCGATGGTGGGAGGTTGTTCCAAAATCTCGAATTGTTGGAACCGCTCTTTCGTCGCGTCTTAGGTTCCCCACATCGGGGCGACACGCTCGATTAGGCATGAGAGGCGTCCGAATAGGCGACCGCCCCTTTCGTCAATATTACCCCAGTACGAAAATGTGGGGAAGATTTTTTCGATCCCCCCCTGCAAATTACCGGTGAGCCACCCCCACCGCCTCGCTCGCCGAAGCATACCCCAGTTCGCCCAAAAGGGCCGCCACCTGATCGGGGAGTCGACCTCCGATAGTCGGGTCGACGAAGTTGTGGGTACCGATCTGCACCGCAGTAGCGCCCGCCATCAGAAACTCGACGACGTCCGACGCCGACGCGATGCCACCAAGACCGAAGATCGGGATATCGACCGCTCGGTAACATTGCCAGACCATGCGGAGCGCCACCGGTTTAATCGCCGGACCGGAGAGCCCCCCGGTAATGTTGGCCAGAACCGGTTTGGCGGTTTTGATGTCTATGGCCATGCCGAGAAGCGTATTAATCACCGACAACCCGTCGGCCCCCTCCTCCTCGCAGACCTTCGCGTATTGTGTGATGTCGGTCACGTTCGGCGAGAGCTTCACGATCAACGGCAGTTTTGTGGAGGCGCGGCAAGCCGCCACCACCTTCCGGGTCAGGGCGAGGTCGGACCCGAAAGCGATCCCCCCCTCTTTCACGTTGGGGCAGGAGATATTCATCTCAAGACCGTGAACCCCATCGACCTCGTCCAACCGGGCCGCCAACTCGGCGTATTCCTCCACCGTGGCGCCGAAGAAATTGACGATCACCGCCGTGTCGCGCCGGCGCAGTTTCGGCATCTTCTTGGTGACGAAGAGATCGAGCCCAATGTTTTGCAGACCGATGGCGTTGAGCATCCCGGCAGGGGTCTCGGCGATACGGGGCGTCGGGTTCCCCGCTTTCGGCAGGAGCGACAGCCCTTTGGAACAGAACCCCCCGAGCCGATCGACCTTATAAAAATCTTCGTAGAGCAACCCGTAGCCAAAAGTTCCCGAAGCGCCGACGATCGGGTTCTTTAATCGTATTCCGGCGAAGTCGGTAGTGAGACTGGCGATCATCACAGCTCGATCTCCTTGGCGTCGAAGACCGGTCCCCGTTTGCAGACGGTGGTGTAGTCGTCCCTTCCGGCCGTCTTTTGGACGCACCCCAAACAGGCGCCGAAGCCGCACGCCATTCGGTTTTCCAACGAGACGAAACAACCGGCGCCGATCTTCGCGGCGAAGTCGGCCACCCCGCGCATCATCGGCGTCGGCCCACACGTGTAGATGACGTCCGGTTTCTCCCCTTCGGCCAGGCGCCGTTCCATGGCGGCGGTGACGAATCCTTCTACGCCGACGGAACCATCTTCGGTGGCGAACGCGATTTCAAGACCGGCCACAGCGGCGAATCGGTCGCGGAAAAAGAGAAGCTCTTCTCGTCGCGCCCCCAGGAAGAGCGTGGCGTTATCGACACGTGGAGCGTTTTCGACGTAGCCGAGGAAGGGAGCGGCGCCGGTCCCTCCGGCGACGAGCCATATTTTCGTTCCCCGTTCGGGCGGCTCGAACAGACCGTTTCCGAATGGTCCGAGAATGTCGAGCGTATCCCCTGCTTTCTTCTCGGCCAGCAGAGCCGTCCCCCGACCGACGTTTTGAATCAGCAACCCGAGCCGCGTTCCGTCGGGAGAATGATCGGCCACACTCATGGGGCGTCGCAGATAGGGGTCGGTTCCGTCGGCGCAACGGACCATCACGAACGATCCGGGACGGACCGGCCCGGCGGGAGCGTCTGTCTCAAGCGAGAGGTAGAAGAATCCTCCGGCCAACGATTCCTGACGAGCGATCCGATATTCAACCATGGTTACTGCTCGACGATTCTGATGCCGATGCGACCGACATAGCTAATGAGCTTGATCTGGTCCTCCAACCCACCGTCGAAAAGTTTCAGGTGTGTCGCGTCGGCCACCGACTCTCCCAGCGTCGGGTCCATGGCGACCCACTCGCCCACGTAGACCACCGGCCATGCGTGATAGAGGAACCCCTCCGATTGTGGCGAGTAGACCAGCCCGCCGGCCACTTTGGTCGGAATCCCGGCGGCCCGGGCCAGCGCGGCGAAGAGATGGGTGTGGGCTTGGCACTCCCCTTTTCTTAGATGCAATACGTCAAGAGCGGTGAAGGAGTCGACCAACTCTTTGGCGATGTTGGTGTTGACCCACCGGTTGATGGCCAAGGCCGCTCCCCATCCGTCGAGCGCCTCTTTGGTCAGCGACGCGGAGAGCTCACGGATCTCGGGATGGTCCGATTGAATCTCCGGCGTGGACGCCACCAGCTCGGGATAGGCTTCGCGGAGCTCACCCAACGGCAGAATGCGGTCCGGGCTACGCGCGGTGATGGTGACCGGCAGGGTCAATTTGCGTTTCCCGTCGTCGCCGTCGCTCCAGAGAGGGGCGCCGACGGTTTGTCGTTCGTCACGCGGGATGTCGCGGGGAGTGGCAAGACCGTCAACGAGGATCGAAAGCTCTTTTATCCGGCTCGGGTGGTTTAGTTTTTTGTCCGGTTTAACGAGACTATAGGTGATGAGGCTGGTGATCGGTATACCGTCGTCGACGAAGGCGACCGCTTTTTCTTTGGTGGTCCGTTCGGTGACGACGCCGATGGAGGGTTCTTTCTCCCGGACGGTTCTCCCGTCGTCGGTGATCCACATTTCGGTGACGAACCCCCGCATGGTGGCGGTGGTGCGCCAAGTATCGACCTTCTTCCCGTCGACGACGATCTTCTCCTTGCCGGTGACGGCGATCCGAATCGGTTCGATGGCCCGCAACGAGGTGACGTAGACCGGGACGGTTTTGTCGTAGTCGGCTCTTATTTTTCCGGCCAGCGTAAAGGCGATGGTTTCAAGAAACTGAATGTCGCCGGGAAGGTCGCGGCTCAGTTTTTGGTCGCCCGATGCGGAGCTGACCACCAGATCGAGCCGATCACCGTTCATCCGCCCCACGCTTTCGAGCCGTTGTCCTGCGGCGTTTTGCAACGAAACGAAACCGATGACCCGCTTATTCCGGTCAAGATGGAAGGTCTGCGAAAACGACAGATCGTGGGTCTGGCCGGCCACCTGCAACCGGATGACCGCACGCCCTTTTATCCGGTACCCCTCTTCACCCTCTTCGACACTGCTGGTGGAGAAGCCGATCTTCCCTTCGCCGAAGCGGACGTCGAACCACTCTTCCGAAAGAAGACGGTCGTAGACCCGTCCCTGCCACGGATCGGTGGCGGCCCGCACCGGCGCCACGAGCAGCAGGATCGCGATCCCGATCAGGGCGAAGGTGAGCCGCCGGTTCATCCGTTATCCGAAAAGTATTCGTGGAGAGGGCGGACGGTGAACTCGTCGTCGAGATCGGCGGCGATGCCGAAAACGGCCGCTTCGGCGCCTTCGATAGTGGTCTGGTAGGGGAGGTTCAGGTTCAACGCCGTGCGCCTGATGGTGTAGCTGTCGGCTATCGATTGGGCGCCGAAGGTGGTGTTGATGACCATGGCGATTTTCTTTTGCGCGATCAGATCGACGCAGGTGGGGGCGTCCCCCGGATCGCCGACTTTGGCCACCCGCTCTACCGGGACGCCGGCTTCTTCGATAGCTTTGGCGGTGCCGTCGGTGGCGACGATGGAGAAACCGATCTCGGCCAGTTTTTTCGCCACGGTCACGCCGCGCGGTTTGTCTTCGTCCTGCACCGAGATGAAGACGACCCCTTCACGCGGGAGCCGAAATCCGCTGGCCAACGTCGCTTTATGAAACGCCCCGCCGAATCCTTTATCGAGCCCCATCACTTCGCCGGTCGATTTCATCTCCGGCCCGAGAATCGTATCGACGCCGGGGAACTTGATGAAGGGGAAGACCGACTCTTTGACGGCGACGTGTTTGATCACCCGTTCCGTGGTGAAGTTCTGCTCCTTCAACGATTTTCCTGCCATCGCGCGGGCGGCGATTTGGGCCAAGGGGGCCCCGATGGCTTTCGATGTCGAAGGGGATGGTACGGGACGCCCCGGGGATTCACTTCCAAAACGTAGATGGTCCCTCGCTGAATGGCGAACTGGACGTTCATCAGACCGACGACCCCCAGCTCCAACGCCATCGCTCCGGTCTGGCGCCGGATTTCATCGAGGGTCTCTTGTGACACGGTGCGGGGGGGTAACGAACAGGCCGAGTCGCCGCTGTGCACCCCGGCTTCTTCGATATGTTCCATGATCCCGCCGATGACCACGTCGGTTCCGTCGGAGACGGCGTCGACGTCGAGCTCGGTCGCGTCGTTCAGAAATTTGTCGATCAACACCGGATGGTCGGGCGAAGCGTCGACGGCGTGGGTCATGTAGTGTCGCAACGCTTCGTCGCTATAGACGATCTCCATGGCGCGACCGCCGAGGACGAACGAAGGCCGGACGACGACCGGATAGGTGATCCGGTTGGCGACTTCGATGGCTTGGTCGATATTGACGACGGTCCCGTTGGGAGGTTGTTTCAAACCGAGCTTATCGAGCATCTGTTTGAACGATTCCCGGTCTTCGGCCCGGTCGATGGACGACGGTGGGGTGCCGATGATCGGGGCGCCGGCCGCTTCGAGTTTGCTGGCGAGGTTCAACGGGGTCTGCCCGCCGAACTGGACGATGACCCCTTCCGGTTTTTCGAGATCGATGATGGTCATCACATCTTCGAAGGTGAGCGGTTCGAAGTAGAGCCGGTCGGAGGTGTCGTAGTCGGTGGAGACGGTCTCGGGGTTGCAGTTGACCATGATGGTCTCGTAACCGTCCTTGGTCAGCCCTTTGACCGCATGAACACAGCAGTAGTCGAACTCGATCCCTTGCCCGATCCGATTCGGGCCGCCACCGAGAATGATGATCTTCTTCCGGTCGGTCGGGGCCGCTTCGCACTCCTGCTCGTAGGTGGAATAAAGATACGGGGTGTGGGCTTCGAACTCGGCGGCGCAGGTGTCGACTCGTTTGAAGACCGGCAAGACCGAGAGGTTTTTTCTATTCGCCCGGATGGTCGCTTCGTCGGCCCCGGCCAATGTGGCGAGCCGTCGGTCGGAAAAGCCGTTCTCTTTAAAAATGCGCAACGCGACCGGGTCGTTGATCGTCTCGTGGTTCACCTCTTGTTCCATGGCAACGATCATTTCGATCTGCGTCAGGAACCAGGGGTCGATCTTGGTGAGGTCGAAAATACGCTCGACGGTCAACCCTTGGCGAAACCCTTGGCCGACGTACCATATCCGATCCGATGTCGGGGTGGCGATGGCTTTTTCCAAGGCGGCGATATGGTCGAACTCTTTCGGATCGAGCCCGAAAGCGCCTAATTCCAACGAGCGTAGCGCTTTCTGGAACGACTCCCGGAAGGTCCGGCCGATGGACATTACTTCGCCGACCGATTTCATCTGGGCGCCGATGACGTTGTCGGCTTTCGGGAATTTCTCGAAGGCGAACCGGGGAATCTTGACGACGCAGTAGTCGATGGTCGGCTCGAACGAGGCCGGGGTGACTTTGGTGATGTCGTTGGGGATTTCGTCTAAGGTGTAGCCGACGGCGAGTTTTGCGGCGATCTTGGCGATGGGGAAGCCGGTCGCTTTCGACGCCAGGGCCGACGAACGCGAAACACGTGGGTTCATCTCAATGATCATCAACTCGCCGTCGACCGGGTTGACCGCGAACTGGATGTTGCTCCCGCCGGTGTCGACGCCGATCTCCCGAATAATGTCGAGCGAGGCGTCCCGCATGATCTGATATTCCCGGTCGGTCAAGGTCTGGGCCGGTGCGACGGTGATCGAGTCGCCGGTGTGCATGCCGAGGGGGTCGAGGTTTTCGATGGAGCAGATGATGACCACGTTATCGGCCATGTCGCGCATCACTTCGAGCTCGAACTCTTTCCACCCGGCGATCGACTGTTCGATCAGTATCTGCGACACCGGGGAGGCGTCGATACCGGCTTGGCATTTGGCGGCGTACTCTTCGACGCTGTCGGCCATGGAACCGCCGGAGCCGCCCAGGGTGAAAGCGGGGCGGATGATGGCCGGTACGCCGACGGTTTCCAAAGCCGCCATCGCTTCGTCCATGTTGGTGGCCAACGCCGAGCGGGGGGTTTTCTGCCCGATCTTCGCCATGGCGTCGCGAAAGAGCGCCCGGTCTTCGGCCTTCTCGATGGCGGGGAGTTTGGCGCCGATCAGTTCGACGCCGTATTTGTCGAGCGTCCCGTTTTTCGCCAACGCCACGGCGACGTTTAACGCGGTCTGCCCGCCGACGGTCGGGAGTAACGCGTCGGGCCGTTCTCGCTCGATGATCTTGGCGACCGCCTCGGGGGTGACCGGTTCTATATAGACGGCGTCGGCGGTCTCCGGGTCGGTCATGATGGTGGCCGGGTTGGAGTTGACCAGACAGACGGTGTAGCCTTCTTCTTTAAGGGCTTTGCAGGCTTGGGTGCCGGAATAGTCGAACTCGCACGCTTGGCCTATGACGATAGGCCCGGCGCCGATGATCATGATCTTTTGTATGTCTGTTCTTTTTGGCATTCTTACTACTCTGTATCCGAGTCGGTCTGAAAGGGAAGCTTGATCTGCAGTTTCGGTTGCAGGTGATCAACTATTTCCAAGATTTCATATTCGGTTTTGAGACCCGTGGCGGTATTCCACTGGGTTTCCTTTATTCGCGCTTTCAGGATGTCGTCTTTGGCGAAGGCTTCCTCATTATGCTGAACTCGACGTATAAAATTGGGATCAGTAACGACTGCGAAAAAGGTTGCGTTCCCATCACTGAATTTCCACTTGTTGCCTTCAATAAAGTTAACGCTGATTAGTTGAAGATTCCTAATGAAGTCATCTTCACCTAGCTTCTCTTCCTCAATTGTCGGTGAAGTGAACAATTCACCTTCGGACTTCGAAATAGAAACGGCGCTGTCCGTTTGATCACCGCGATAAGAGCGAAACTCTTCTACACCATCGCGGGCCAAAGGCTTTGAGATGATCTCCTCAAGAGGCTTTCTGATACGTACATTTTGAAGGAGATCGAGTACCGGCTTGCTCACCTCGACCGAATCCTTCCCGACCTCGATACGCACATTTCCGCTTTCCAATACCGTCACAGACGTGATTTTTCTTTTCCCTATCCATTTGAGAAGCTTGATTACTCCAACGCCGCCTCCACTTGTAAAACCCAATATGGTGATAATGTTGATTGCGGCATTTACGCCGTCGGAATTGAACAGGTCGGTGATTTGCGAAATGAAATTTTGATCGAGAAGGAACTCGACACCAAAGCTTCCCGCCTTGAAACCGGCTTTGACATTAACCTTTACCTTGGCCTTCCCTTTGTACAGAACCGCATTGGCCTCATCCAACAAATCGCCAATGGCAAGCATCGCTGGCGCAAGCTCTCTGACGTCCATGGTGTGCGTCTCAAGAGCGGGCCCATCATAGACGATGGTGAATTCGGCTGAATTCTTCACGCCTTGACTCCGTTCATCAACTCCGCAAACCGTTCAAACAGATAGGCCGGATCGTGAGGGCCGGGGGCGGCTTCCGGGTGGTACTGGACGGAGAAGCACTGTTTCTCCATCGACGCGATCCCTTCGACGGTTTTGTCGTTCAGGTTGACGTGGGTCAGCTCCACCCCGGCGGGCAACGTCTTTTCGTCGACGGCGTAGTTATGGTTCTGCGCGGTGATCTCGACTTTTCGCGTCGACAGATCCATCACCGGATGGTTTCCGCCATGATGACCGAAGGGGAGCTTATAGGTGGTCGCCCCCAATGCTAGCGAGAGCATTTGATGACCGAGGCAGATGCCGAAGATGGGAACCTGACCGATCAGTTTTCCAACGGTCTCGTACGCATACGGCGCGGCGGTCGGGTCGCCGGGTCCGTTGCTCAAGAAAACACCGTCGGGGTTCATGGCGAGAATGTCTTCCGCGCTGGTAGACGCCGGGACGACGGTGACTTTGGCGCCGATATGAACGAGGTTCCTTAAGATGTTTCGTTTCATCCCAAAGTCGAGGGCGACGACATGATACCGGCGCTCGGTTGTCGACGAGAAACCGCTACCGATGTTCCACAGTCCTTCGGTCCATTCATACGGGTCGGCGCAGGTGACCTCTTTGACGAGATCGATCCCTTCAGTCCCCGATAAGGTGGCCGCTTCTTTTATAAGCGTGTCGAGGTCAAACTCGCCGCTGGCGACGATGCCGGGCATGGCGCCCTGCTCTCGAATCTTTTTGGTCAAAGCGCGGGTGTCGATCCCCTGGATGCCGACGACCCCTCGCTCTTCCAAATAACGGTCGAGCGATTGACCCGAGCGCCAGTTGCTGACGACGGGGCTGGCTTCTTTGACGATAAACCCTTCGCAAAATAACCCGCGCGACTCTTCGTCTTCCGGGTTGACGCCGTAGTTGCCGATGAGGGGCTGGGTCATCAGGACGATCTGCCCCTTGTACGACGGGTCGGTGAGGATCTCCTGATACCCGGCGATGGAGGTGTTAAAGACCACTTCGCCGCGGGTGACCCCTTCGGCGCCGAGTCGGTATCCGCGATAAACGGTTCCGTCTTTCATGACGAGGACCGCCGGGTCGGCATGCTTTAACATTCGTAAACGATCTTTCCTTTAACAATGGTGACCACGCTGCGCCCCTTTACTTCCCATCCGGCGAAGGGGGTGTTCCTCCCTTTCGATGCGAACTTGGCCGGATCGACGGTCCACTCCCTCTCGGGGTCGATGATGGTGATGTCGGCGATACTCCCCACGGCCAATGTACCACGGTCGAGCTTTACAATCTGGGCCGGGCGGGTCGACATCGCTTCGACCAATCGGCTGGGGGTCAACACCCCTTCCCGTACCAGAGTCAAACTCAAAGGGACTGCGGTTTCGAACCCGACGATCCCGAACGCGGCGTGGTCGAACTCGACCTCTTTTTCGTCAACGGCGTGGGGGGCGTGATCGGTGGCGATGCAGTCGATGGTTCCATCGGCCAGTGCTTCCTTTATTGAACGAATATCGTCGCTCTCTCTCAACGGGGGGGACATCTTGGCGTTGGTGTTGTAACCACGGCAGGCGTCGTCGGTCAAGGTGAAGTGATGGGGCGCCGCTTCGCCGGTGATCTTGATACCGCGGCGTTTGGCGCCCCGGATCAGCTCGACCGTACCTCGGGTCGATACGTGGGCGATATGGATATGTGCGTCGAGATATTCAGCCAACGCTACGTCGCGGGCGACGATCACATCTTCGGCGACTCTCGGATAGCCGATGAGCCCCATTTCGGTGGAGACCCCCCCCTCGTTCATGACCCCTTTGGGATTGAGACATCCATCTTCCGCATGTTCCATGACGACGAGGCCGAACATCTTGGCATATTCGACCGCCGCGCGCATGACGGCGCCGTCTTGGACGCATCGCCCATCATCTGACAGTGCAACTACCCCTTTATCAACCATATCACCGATATTTGCAAGAATCTCCCCTTTCAGTCCCTTGGTGAGAGCGCCGATGGGATGAACGTTGACCGGTGAGGTGGCTTTGGCGGTAGTGACTATATATTCAGTTATTTCACCGTTGTCGTTGACCGGTTTGGTGTTGGCCATACAACAGATGGAGGTGAATCCCCCTGCCGCTGCCGATTTTCCACCGGTCTCGATCGTCTCTTTATATTCGTAACCCGGTTCCCGCAGGTGGGTGTGGATATCGATGAGGCCGGGGACCACCCATTTGCCGGTGGCGTCGATAATCTTGGCGCTCTCCCCTCTCGGAAGCTTTTCACCGACGGCGACCACCTTCCCTTTGTCGATCTGAAGGTCTGCGACGGTGTCGATGCCGGACGCCGGGTCGATAACCCTTCCATTTATGATGTATAGTTCGCTCACGACGCTTTCAGGCCTCCGCCAAGGAGTAGATAGAGAATGGCCATCCGAACCGCTACTCCGTTGGTGACCTGATCGAGAATCACCGACCAGGGCCCATCGGCCACTTCCGGTGAGATTTCGACCCCCCGATTGATCGGGCCGGGATGCATGATGATGACCTCTTTATGAGCGCGGGCCAGTTTCTTTTCCGATAATCCGTAACGGATGGCATATTCCCGCAAGGTGGGGAACTTGGCTTGGTTCATCCGCTCCTGCTGAATCCGCAACATCATCAATACATCGGCCCCTTCGACGGCTTCAGAGAGGTCGGTGGTAACCTTATCGGCGAGCCGTGATACTTCTCGCGGAAGAAGCGTAGCAGGGCCACAGACGGTAGTTTTCGCTCCCATCATTTTAAATGATATAAGGTTAGACCGAGCTACCCGAGAGTTGGATATATCTCCAATAATGGAAATATTCAAACCATGCAGAGATCCCTTCTGCTCGGTGATGGTCATCAGATCAAGGAGCGCCTGCGACGGATGTTCGTGGCGTCCATCCCCTGCGTTGACCACCGGGCATTTGACCCAATGAGAGACCTGTTCGGCGGCGCCCGAGTGGCCTGCGCGGAGGACGATCAGGTCGGGGCTCATCGACTCGATGGTGGAGACGGTATCTTTTAAAGATTCACCTTTGCTCATTGAAGAGCCAGAACCACTTATATTTATTACGTCTGCCGATAGACGCTTACCTGCTATTTCAAAACTTGTACGAGTCCGGGTGCTCGACTCCAAGAAACAGTTGATGATCGTACGCCCTCTTAACGGCGGGGCCTTTTTTACTTCACGAGTTGATATTTCTTTCATGACCCGGGCGGTGGCCAATATCTGCTCAATATCGTCGACGGTTAAATCTCGCATCGAAACGAGGCGCCGGTTGAGAAGCCGTGTCTCTCCCATTACTCCCCTCTCCCCTGTTGTCCGACGCCAAGGCCAGAGAGAACCACGTCTTTTCCGTCGGTCTCTTTGAACCGGACACGGATCTTTTCGACGTATTGAGTCGGGACATTTTTTCCGCAGTAGTCGGGGCGGTAGGGGAGCTCCCGATGCCCTCGGTCAACGAGAACCGCGAGTTTTATCCGTCTCGGTCGTCCCATATCGAAGAGGGCATGGATGGCGGCGTTGATGGTACGCCCGGTAAAGAGGACGTCATCGACTAATAAGAGAGTGGTCCCCTCTATCGAAAAGGGGATATCGGTGGTTTCGGCAGTCAATTGTGCGCCGGTATGGGAGAAATCGTCCCTATAAAGGGAGACGTCAAGCGCCCCGACCGGGATCGGGGTCGATGCTTCAGTTATCGCCATAAGTTCAACGGCTAATCGTTCGGCTAAAACCGCCCCACGGGTTTTTATCCCGACAATGACGAAATCGTCTAAATCTTTATTCTTTTCAACGATTTCGTGGGCCATGCGGGTGATAGTCTGCCGCAGTTTGGCGGCGGTCAGGATGGTGGCCTCTTCCTGGTTTTCGTTCTGATCAGTCATGCCGGCTCCCGAACGGAAAGAATGAGCGCTATCTCATCTGAACTGTTTGAGGGGAATGAGGGAAAGAAAGGGGGCGTGACGACCGGCAGGCCGAACCGATGGAGGGTATTCACTCGTTTTCCACTTTCTAGGAGTACTTTCTAGCCTCACGGGACTAATTTAAAGACCACTCCTGCTGATGGAAAAACTTTAGCAGTTCGTCGTTCTGGTTGCAAGCGAAGCTTGAGGGGTGTGGACGACTTTGTTCTATGGAACGAATATATGGCCATGACACCCTCAAATTACCCATTTTTGATTTTCTCAAAACGGCCAAACGCAAGAAAGCGCTTTAACCCCCACCCTTTGAAAGCAACTTCAAAAATAGTGGCCAATGAAGCAAGAAATGAGAGATCATCTTGAAATATAAGATGTAACGGTAAAAATATGATCGTCATGGTGAAGGACGAAACGTATGTTTTGAAGAATTACCTTCCCCCCTTCTCCTCTTCCCCCCTTTCAATGAATATCAGGGGTGGAAATATAGTATCTTTGATCTCCCCTATTTTTTCTGGCCCGATGGCTAGCAGGAGGTCAAGAATCTCCTGACTCTCCTCCATCAGCCGGACGATATCAAGTTCTACATCTTTTGGACTGACGCATTTCAGATGGCCGATTCCAGTCGAAAGGAGGCTCGTCGCCCCGCGCCAGTTCTTTTCTTCCTTAATTTTGTAGAACGCGACGGCAATCTGGATCAAACCTTGGTAATAATGCCGTTCATCCCCTCTCGTTTTCATCCAGACAGCTTCGAAAGCGTCGTGACAACGGAAATAGGCTTGTTCGTTGAAGAGGCGAACCCCGTTCATGCCGGTGGCGGAGAGAGGATAGGCGACGGGAGTAGGCATAGCGGCTCTTTTCATAAGAAAGCATGGGAGGTGGGCCCACCCGAAGGGTGTTCATCCAGAAGGGTGTTCACCCGGAATGACCGTTTCTTTCGTAAAAACACCCAGCTCGTCGTCCCAGACGAAAATGGCCGCCTCTTTCACTTTCCCCTCGTAGATCGAGACCACCACATGCGATGCGTCGGGGAAAGAGGGGTCGTCGGTGCCGGCCCACATTGCGGCCCGATGGTCCTCTTCCGACCAGTAGGCGTCGTGGTTCGGATGAGAGTGATAAAAGCCGATCACCTCGACCCCCTTTTCGGTCGCCAGATCGAAAGCCGATCGGACATCTTTCGGGTCCATGAAATAGCCGGTGTCGGCGCCCCGAACGAACTGCTCCGGGTACTTCTCTTTCATCGCTTGCTGGATGTTGGCGCACGGAACGATTTCGACCGACTCGTCGTGGCCGTTCCGACCGATGATGACCCCACACGACTCGTTGGGAAACTCTGCCTTAGAGTGGGCGTACATCTGGTCGATGTTGGCCGGGGAAAGAATCAATCCTGCCATGAAAGAGACCTTATAGTAATGATCGGATCGCTTTGCCGATTATATACGACCCGACGTCCCCCAACAAACCCTTCCTCCACCCGATCCTCATTCGATCGCGGGCAGAACGCCCCCTCCCACCGGATCGACCTAGGCCATGAGGCCAACAGCAATCGATGGTGGTATATTATATATCTGCTCTATAAATTACATCATAATAAGCGAAAAACTCGCTCAACTTCCGCTATCATTTCAACGACCATATCCCCTTTTCAACCCGACCCTTCTCGCCCGATGGAAATACGATGGGCCACCGCCTCGGATGCTCCCCCCCCCACCTTCTTTGGTTGATGCACAATATATTAGCTCTATATTGTATTTATCATACATTTATCTATAATGAGATAAGGAAAGGGGTGTCATGACCATTTCTCCGCCTAGTGGGTTTTCTCCTTCGTTTATGAGCGACCCTTCGCTGGTGGCCCTCTACGGGAAGGCCGAACGGGAGATGGGTCAACTGGCGGGACTTCTCTCGACCTTCGAAGATCCTCTTATCTTCCACCCCCTCTTCGCCCGGTTGGAAGGGGTTGCAATGGCCGCACTGGCCGGTCACCAGACGTCACTCCCTCTCCTCCTCATGGCGGAACATTCCCCCGGCCTGGTCGACGCTTCGCTGACCCCGGCCTTTCGGAATGTGGACACCTTCCTTGCCATGATCGAGGCGCTCGACCGGGATCTCCCCATCGACATCACCTATCTGATCGACCTCTATCAGGCTCGATCGGGAAAGGAGGGGTTGGAGGCCGACAAGGTCTTCCGCCAACCGGGCCACCGTTCGACCGGGGTCACTCTTCTCCCCCATCGCCCCCCCTCACCAGCCAAGCTGGGGCCGGGACTTTTTGCGTTGGAGAAATTTCTTAAAAAAAAGGCGCCCTATCCCGGTCTGGTGATCGCAGCGTTGGCCTTTTATCAACTCCATTACCTCTCCCCTTTCGTTCGGTTCAATGGGGAGCTATCTGGGGACATTTTAGCGGCTCTTCTTTTTCGTGACGGTGGGGCGCCCTTTCCGTTTTTCGCTCTATCGAGGTCGATAACGCGCGAATATGATCAATTTCAGAGCAGTTTCGCTCAATTTCGCGACGAAAACGATCCGACGGCGTGGGTCATCTTTATGTTGGGGGGGATGATCTCCCATGCGACACACATCGACCGGTTGATCCGTTCCCTTTTGCAGGTGCAAGAGGAGTTTATGGGGGATCTTCTGAGTGAGTTCGGCCCGGTGGGGAGCGAAGGAGTGATGAAACTTGCCAGCGAACTGGTGACCGACCCGGTCTTGACCGTGGGAGGGGGCGCCCAGTCGCTTCGAGTTACCTTCCGTTCGGCGCAACTTGCCATCGACAAACTGGTCGATGTGGGGGTGGTGGTGGAGATGACCGGGAGGAAGAGAAACCGGCTCTATATGGCCCGTCGGGTCGTCTCTGTCTTGGAGGCGGAACTGGCGTCGGTCTGAATCGTCGCGGGGGTCGCTTGATCGCCGACCCCCCAATAGGGCGTTGTTACGACAACGCGCCGGTGACGACCCAAAGGAATCCGATGGCGACGACCCACATGGCCAGCTCCATCAGCCGATCGATAGTGTGTGAAATGTCTTCTACTTTCATGGCATGAGCCTTTCAACGTAATGCGCAAAGAGCTTTTTTATAAGCCGTCGCTCCTCAGAACGGTAAGACGCTGGCCAAAGTGGCCAAGTAGCAGTAACCGAACAGAGATGCGGTCATTCCCATCATCATCTCTTTTGTCATGATCATGGCCGTTCTCCTTGTTATTCGTTTCCACCAACTTCAACCCGATACGGTGCATAGCCTGCGCCAAGCCCCAATGCCGGTGAAAAAGATTAAATAACAACGACCTAACTTATTGCCATCACTTTCATCAGACATCTGTCCGTACAGTAATCGGACGCCACCAAGGATGCTGTCGCAAATCAGGACATGATGGCCAGATGTCCTGATCTACCTTTTCGAGATCAACTCACCCGGGGTGCGAAGTGCCCCGGGAACGGAAACCAAGACAACTCACCCGGGGTGCGAAGCGCCTCGGGGTGCGACGAGCGCCAGACGTGTTTTGAATGCGGCAAGGGAGGGAGCGCCGCAAAGGTGTGTGGTGAGCCGTGTAGGGATCGAACCTACGACCCGCTGATTAAGAGTCAGCTGCTCTACCAGCTGAGCTAACGGCCCATCGATGAAGCGCGATTATATCAGGAACCGCATGGTAAGAGAACAGAGCCGTCTAAAAAAGATCGCGTAGCGGCCCGATGCCACCCCTCATTTGACGAAGGAGAGGAGTACGCAAGGCGTTAGCCGTGACCGAACCAGACCCCCAACACAAAAGCCGTCGGCGCCCCGATCAACACCACCTTCTCCAACTTCGCCGAGAGAGCGTTCATCCGAGCGAGCCCTTCATTATCCCCCGCAGCCTTCACCCGTTCCTTTTTCGCACGGTAGTAGAAATGAAGAAACGACGCCACCAGCAGAGCCGAACCGCCAAAGAGAATTTTCGTTTCCAAAAGATGATTCCCCGCGATCATCTGCCATCGAGAATGGATCATATAGCCGACCGTAAGGAGCATGACGGCAATCACCACGTCTTGCGTCGTCTGAATCCGTTTTTTAAAAAACCCGACCCCCGCCTCCTTCTCCGGTGACGGCGGAATCCTTTTTAGCCCCGGCCCGATGGCCAACTGCATCGTCGGCGCGGTCACCGCAAGGAACGCCCCCGCGATAACATGAACCACCACTACCAGACTATCCATCATTGCGACTCCTTAATGAGAGACCGGGAACGACAAAGAGACCGTCGTCCCTTTCCCCTCCCCCATCCCCTTGATGATAAGCTCCCCCCCATGATACTCCATCACCATTTTCACGATGGTAAGGCCAAGCCCTAACCCCCCCCCCTTTGTACCGGAAACTACCGGTCGAATGATGATCGATATCTTCATTCGAAAAATAGGGGACCGCCAGGTCGGCGACATCCTTTTCGTTGATCCCCCCCCCTTCGTCCCTCACCGTAATGGCGATTTTCCCATCGACCATCCGGCAATCGATATGGACCGTACCACCGTCGGGGGTGTATTTCACCCCGTTGGACAAGAGGTTGTCGAGAGCCGCAGTGATCATCCGTTCGCTTCCGTGAGCCATCGTTTCGCGGCACGACTCCTCCACCGCCACCCGCACCGTTACCATTCGATGATGACGAACGATCTCTTCGCGCGCCCGCCGGACGCAATCGTCGATGGCGAGGAAAATATAAAACGGTTCGTACTTGCGTTGTCGCCACGAGAGACTTATGTCCGAGATGGCGCCGGTCTGGCGCATCATCCAATCGAGATCGTCGTAGAGCGATTCGGTCACCTCGATCATTTGTTTGGCCGACTCCCCCTCTCTTCGCGCCAAGAGGAGGAGGAGCAGCTTTATTTTCGACAACGGCGTGCGGAGTTCGTGCGACGTGACCGCCGTGAAAAAGTCACGCGCCTTTTGGAGATCGACCTCACGCGAGACGTCCCGTTTCACCGCCACGAAGCCGACGATCCGCCCTTTCTCGTCGAACGTCGGCGAGATCGTCGTCTCGTCGTGAAACAGCGAACCGTTTTTTCGTTTGTTGGTAAACGACCCTTTCCAAATTCTCCCCCCGCTGACCGTATTCCACAGGTCGGCGTAAAAGACAGCCCCATGCTCCCCGCTTTTAAGGATGCGAGGGGTTTTTCCAAACGCCTCCTCTTTGGTAAAGCCGGTCATCGACTCGAACGCCGGGTTAACGAACGTAATCCTCCCCTCCGGATCGGTGATGATCACCGCATCGGCCGACTGCCGTATCCCGGCGATCAACTTTTCTCGTTCCTCCTCCCCGGCGGTCCGCTCCGCCAGGAACTTCACCAACGCCCGCCAGAAAAAATAGAGCCCCATGAGCCCCGCGACCCAGAAGAGGAAATGGGTGTAGATATGGATTTTGATATCTTTGGCCGCGTGCCTATAGAACGGCGCCAACGGTATCCCGAGCGACACCCCACCCCGAATGTCTCCCACCCGGTAGCCTTGCTCACCGTGACACTTCAGGCACCCCTTCTTGGTAACCAACGGTTTCATGAAGCGAAGATACGGGTCGTCCCCGATATAGCTCACTTCCGTCACTTCATCTTCTTCAACCTTGAAAGAAGCCAGCGCCTTCTTCTCCCACTGGTCGGGAGCGTTGTCCGGATTCAGCGGCTTCAGGCTGGTGATATGCCCTTTTACCCCGAAGAGCTTGTTGAAATCGGTCATCACCTCCCGCAGCATATAAGCCGGATTCATGAGGGTCAGTTTCCGTCCCGACGGCGTCGTGATATCCCGTTCAGGAATTTTCGCCAGATAAGGATTGGGAGGAGTGTGTTCCGATATCGGTACGTAGACGCCACCATGTTCAGTGGCCCACAGCCGAAAAGAGAGATCTTTATTGAAGTAGGCTCTACCCATATCGGTCGCCTGATGGATCGACTGCTCCCGTTCGCTGGTGACGTTCAACCAGGACGACAGTATGACGACAACCGTCCAAACAAGAGCGGCTAGTAAGAAAAGTTTTTTCGGATAGACCGCTTGATACGCCGACGAGAAAGTCATGGATAGAGAAACCTCCGCTGCCCCCCCCCACTATACACCCGTTGACCGGTGGGGCGATGCGGCTTCCATTAAGAACAGTCATAAAAAAGTGATTTTCCAAATACCCACAAAGGTGACTAGTCTAAGGATGAGGCGCCAACGAGCGCCGGGGAGAGTAGAGAGCGGTAGGAAGAAAGCACCCGCAAGGGTGTGATGCGCCAGATTGGGCGACCTTAGAACCGCCTTAACCTGTCGTGACCTGCGCGGCGAAGACGCGCTCGGAGCGACAACGGTCGGAAGATGACAGGCCAGTCGGCCTGTGGTGCGCCCAACTGGACGACTTTAGAACCGTCTTGACCTGTCTGGGACTGCGCAGCGAAGACGCGCTATGGAGAAAACGGTGGGAGGAATTCAGCCGCAAGGCTGTGGTGCGCCCGGCAGGATTCGAACCTGCAACCGACGGAACCGAAATCCGTTACTCTATCCAGTTGAGCTACGAGCGCCACGAAGCAAGGAACAAGGATATACAAGAGCGATCAGCGAAGCAACACCCCTGTTTATTTATGTGCGTTAGCGCGAAAAAAAAAACGCCAACCCCAGAGAGGAGCCGGCGCGAGAAAGCGAGAAGAGACGATATATTTCAGCAGAGACCGTCTTAAGCTATCGACGACGCAAGTTGTGAAAGAAAGCCCCCATCGCCGTCACGCGTCGCGGCTCAGTTTTCCTGAACCGACGTCGCCTCCGGCGTCTCGTTCGCCGCTTTACGGATGAGCGGACGGACCTTCGTCTCCTCCTTTTTCAGCATCGTGATCTGACCGTCGACCACCGCCCCATCTTCTATCTGGAGCGCCGGCGCCGCGATATTGCCGATGATCTGCCCCTTACTGGTGATATGGACCTTTCGAGCCGCGTGGATATTTCCCTCCACCCGACCCTGCACCATGATCGTACCGACCTTGACTTCGGCCATGATCCGGGCCTTCTCCCCCACGATGAGGTTATCGTTGGTGAAGATATCCCCCTCGAAGACCCCATCGATCCGGACCGTCCCTTCGAAGTTCAGGTGGCCGTTGAACTCCGTATCCTCACCAAGAAACGCCTTAATGACATCCTTTTCGATCGCGTCACGCGCCATTGAGTCCCCGCCTTCAAAGATAATGTTTCGAAAAGAGCCGACCAGCCCGATAGCGGATCGTATCGCAGGGGGCCGAAAGATTCAACCACCAAATAAGAGCCGACCGTCACCGAACGCCCATCATTGTAACGATTCGATCCAACTCGTCATCGTCCGCAAAAGTCAGCGTAATCGTCCCACCACCGCTCCCCCTCACCCCGATCTTCGTTTTGACGCCAAGACGCCGCTCAATCGAGATCGCCAACCGCTCTACGTTCGGATCGGAAACGGCGCCCCCCTTCCGCTTCCCCTTCTTCGCGGCGGACTTCGTCGCCCCCTCCACCTGACGGACATTCATATTCGTCGAAAGGATCTGGTCCCGCATGGCGATCCGCTGTTCGTCGGTGTCGAGCGAGAGCAGCGCACGAGCATGCCCCATGGTCAGCCGACCGTCCGAAAGATCGTCTTGTATCTTTGTCGGCAACCGCAGCAGCCGAAGCATGTTCGCCACCGTCGACCGGTTTTTGCCCACCTTCTTCGCCAACCCCTCCTGGGTGAAAGCGAACTCTTTGAGCAACCGTTCGTAGGCGTGGGCCTCCTCCATCGGCGAGAGTTGCTCCCGCTGGATATTCTCGATCAACGCCATCTCTAACGCGTCGGCGTCCCGGACCACTTTGACGATAGCCGGTACCCGCTCGAACCCGAGAAGCTTCGACGCCCGCCACCGACGCTCCCCGGCGATCAACTCGAAACCGTCATGCTTCTTCGACAAGATAACCGGCTGAATGACCCCCTTCTCCCGGATCGACTCGGCCAGCTCTTTGAGCGCCTCTTCATTGAAAACCGTGCGGGGCTGGAACCGGGAGGCCCGGATTTGATCGACGGGAACCTCCACCACCCGATCCCCCGTTTCGACAGCGCTCTCTTTTGTCCCGGTGGGCGTCCCGGTCATCATGGCAGGGGGGCTCACCGGCTTCTGCGGAATCAGGGCGCCCAATCCCCGGCCCAAGGCGTTTCGTCCCTGCTTGCTCATTCTTCTCCCCTTTCCTCATCGGTCGACCGGTCGTCGTCGTCTTCTGCCACCATCTCCGGCGAGAGAGCCATGGCGGTGGCGATGTTTCTTTTATGGTTGGCGATCATCTCGTGAGCCAGATCGATATAGGCGTCGGCCCCTTTCGACTTGGTGTCGTAAAGAATAATCGGCTTGCCGTGGGAAGGGGCTTCCGAGAGGCGGATGTTCCGAGGGATCGTCGTCACAAAGACCTGATCCCCATAATACTTCTTCACCTCGGTCATAACCTGTTGCGAAAGAGTCGTCCGCCCATCGACCATGGTGAAGAGAATCCCCTCGATCTCAAGCTGGGGGTTGTAAGCGTCCCGGACCATCTCGATAGTCCGCGAAAGCTGGCTGAGCCCTTCCAAAGCGTAGAACTCGGTCTGGATCGGGATCAAGACCGAGTCGGCGGCGGTCAAGGCGTTCAGGGTCAACATCCCCAACGATGGGGGGCAATCGATCAGGACGAAATCGAAATCGTCCGACACCTGCTCGATCAACCGCAACAGCCGCTGTTCCCGCGCCTCGAATGTCACCAGCTCCACCTCGGCGCCGTAGAGATCGGTCGTCGACGGAATCGCTTTCAGCTTATCGACCGCCGTATCTTGAATCATCCCCGGCGTGATGGTCCCCTCGATGAGAGCCGTATAGATCGTCTCATCCCCCCCCGACTTATCGAGCCCCAGCCCGGTGGAGGCGTTCCCCTGGGGGTCGATATCAACCAGAAGGACGTTCTGGTCGGCCACGGCGAGACAGGCGCCGAGATTGACCGTGGTGGTGGTTTTCCCCACCCCCCCCTTTTGGTTGGCGATGCAGATGACTTTCTTCATAGATAGACCCGTGGCGTCGTTTTCGCGAAATGAATATACTGACCAGAACAGGCCAAAGTATAACAGCCATGAGAGAGAGGGACAAGAGAAGGTTGCCCTCTACGGCAAGCAGTCAACAACCTTATCGCCGACAAAGCCCCCCACCCTTAAAATTGTTTCACGTGAAACAACAGGAAACAGGCGGATGTCAATCAGCGTTAAAAGAGACCCGCACTATCGAGAGATCGCCGAACCAGTCGGGGGTGTCGAGCCGGAGCATGGTAACGTTCGGCGACCGTTCCATAAGCTGATAGCTCTCCTCGCCGGCGTCGCTCCCTTTGAAGAAATCGAACTGGGCGACCATCGGAAAAAGGGCCGTCACCTCCCCCATCGACCCGGCGGCCCGGCTGACGACGCGCCCTATATCGTAAGGGCGATCCTCCTCTCCCCGGTACCGCTTGTCGAATTGTTTCACGTGAAACAATCGGCGGGTCGTAACGTAGTGGGAGATGAATCCCTGCTTTTTGGTGTGGGAGTCGATAAGGAGATAGGGCTGATCGTGAAGCAACGCCATGACGAGGCCCGGGATTCCGGCCCCCGTCCCGAAATCGGCGACCGGCCCCATGGTCCGGTCGTTCCGGTAGGCGTAGCCGAGCCACGCAGACGGGGCGATGAGAAGGCGGTCGACGTCGGCATCTTTGATGGCGGTGAAGGAGAATTTCTTCCCCCACTTGACGAAGGTGTCGCGGAAATCGACGAGCTTATCGATCTCCTCGCGGGTGGCGAAGGGAAGGAGGGTCCGCAAGGTGGCGCCGCTACTCATCGTCGCTCCCTTTCAACCGGGCGGCTCGTTCCAGATAGATATGCAAAATGGCGACGGCGGCCGGGGTGACGCCCGCTATTCGCCCAGCCTGCCCAAGGCTGACGGGACGTATCCGGTTCAGCTTTTCGATCACCTCCATCGACAATCCAGAGACGCCGCGATAGTCGATATCGGGCGGTATCGAAAGATGCTCGGCCCGGGCGGTTTTGCCGAGAAGTTTCTCCTGCCGATCAATATAGCCCTGATACTTCACGACGATCTCGATCTGCTCCCGCTCTTCGACGGTCAAATCGTCGCCGTCAAAACCGGGAAGCTGGCTAATGTTCACCTCAGGGCGGCGGAGAAGCTCTGCCAGAGTCGCTCCGTCGCCCGGAATGGCGCCACCGAACTTCTCCGGGTCGAGTCGTGAATCGTTGGGTGAGAGGCGGGTTTTATCAAGAGCGACGAGTCCGGCGTCAATCCGCTCGATCTTCCTTTGGTATCGGTCGTACCGCTCATCGGAGAGAAGGCCGATCCGATGCCCCAGATCGCAGAGCCGCCGGTCGGCGTTATCTTGCCGGAGCAGAAGGCGAAACTCGGCCCGGCTCGTGAACATCCGATACGGCTCTTCGGTCCCTTTGGTAACCAGATCGTCGATCATGACACCGATATAGCTCTCCTGCCGGGGGAATACGACCATCTCTCGCCCCAAAGCGTGGTGAGCGGCGTTGATTCCGGCGACGAGCCCCTGAGCCGCCGCCTCCTCATAGCCCGACGTCCCGTTGATCTGCCCGGCGAAAAAGAGTCCCGCCACCGGTTTGGTCATCAAGGTCGGGTAGAGTTGCGTCGGCGGGGCGTAGTCGTACTCGATGGCGTAGCCGGGACGCATAATTTCGACCTCTTCGAGGCCGGGGATCGTCCGGAGAAATCGCTCCTGCACATCGAAAGGGAGCGACGTCGAAAGGCCGTTGGGATAGATCTCCCGCGTCGCCAACCCTTCCGGTTCAAGGAAGATCTGATGACTTCGCTTCTCGGGGAACCGCTTCACCTTATCTTCTATGGAGGGGCAGTAACGGGGGCCCACCCCTTCGATCTGCCCGGTAAAGAGAGGCGACCGGTGAAGCGATTCTTCGATGACCTTCTGTGTCGCTTCGTTGGTCCATGTAATCCAGCAGGAGATCTGCGGCTGGACAATGCCGGCTGACCAGAAGGAGAATGGGCGTGGATCGGGATCGCCCGGTTGCTCCTCGGTCTTCGAGAAGTCGATGGTGGTTCGATCGATCCGGGGGCAGGTGCCGGTCTTCAGGCGTCCGATGGAGAAGCCATGATCGATCAGCGATTGGGTCACCCCGACCGCCGCCGGATCCCCCGCCCTTCCGGCCGGAATCTTGGTGTCGCCAATGTGAATAAGGCCGTTCAAAAAAGTCCCGGACGAGAGGACAACCGAAGAAGCGGTGAAGGTCTGGCCGATAGCGGTGGTGACCCCGGTCACTTTACCGTTCGCCGCTTCTATAGAAGTGACCATCCCTTGCCGAATCGCCAGCCCAAAAGTCTCTTCCAACGTGACCCGCATCTTCTCGCGATAGAGCCTTCTATCGGCCTGCGCCCGAAAGGCTTGAACCGCCGGGCCTTTCGAGCGATTGAGAGTTCGAAACTGAATCCCGGTGGCGTCGATGGCGATTCCCATCTCCCCTCCGAGAGCGTCTATCTCTCGAACAAGATGCCCTTTAGCCAGCCCACCGATAGCCGGATTACAGCTCATAGAGGCGATTTGATCGATATTAATCGTCAGCAGAAGGGTTTTCGCCCCCATCTTGGCGCCAGCAAGGGCCGCCTCGCATCCGGCATGACCCGCACCGACGACGATCAGGTCGAAGTGGTTTCTATCCATTGTTTTTACAACACTTACAAGATTTCAACGCTCTTCATTTTCCTATGCAGAACTCTTCAAATATTCTGTCAACTACTTGTTCGTCAACGACTTTTCCCGTCAGTTCCTCAATAGCGTCCTTTCCTTGCCCCAAATCAGCCGCCAGGAACTCTCTCGAGAGCCCCAGGGCCAGGGCGTCGGTCGCTTTTCGAGCCGACTCGGCCACTTTTCGGAGCAACCCGCAATGTCGTTCACGGGTCAATATCGGCCCGTCGGGCAACCTCTCCCCTTTTTCGGCGATGATACCGGACAACGCCCCCCGAAGAAGATCAAGCCCGACGCCCGATTTAGCCGAGAGAGAGACGGTCGTTCCGGCAAGAGGCGCCAGCAGACGCCGATCCGATTCGGTAAGCTGGTCGGGGAGATCGACTTTATTTTCCACCAATATCAAGGTCGCGTCGATTCTCTCAGTTTCCAACGTTTCGATCACCGCACGATCTTCATAGGTCAATGGCGCCGACCGGTCGATGAGCAAAAGGAGGATGTCGGCCAACCGGGCCGCTTTCAACGACCGTTCCACCCCGAACTTCTCCGCCAGATCGTCGGTCTCCCGGAGTCCCGCCGTATCGACGATCCGTATCGCCACCCCCTCGATATGGAGGGTCTCTTCTACCGTATCGCGGGTGGCGCCGGGGGTGTCGGTGACAATCACCCGATCACTCTCAAGAAGCCCATTCATCAGAGAAGACTTCCCGACGTTGGGCCGCCCGACGATAGCGACTCCAATCCCTTCGCGATAGAGCCGCCCCCGCCCGTAGGTCGCCACCAGCCGGTCGGCCCCCTCGGCCAAAGCGGCCAGCCCATCCGCGATGTGGGTATCGTCGGCGATCTCCAACTCTTCGTCGGGGAAATCGATCGACGCCTCCAGCTCGGCGAGGAGCGCGACCAGCTTCGATTCGAGCGCCGCCACCGCATCGGAGAGTTTTCCGTCGAGTTGGGAGAATGCCGTCTTCCATCCCTTTTCACTCCGGCTCTTAATCAGGTCGATAATTCCCTCGGCCTGCACCAGATCGATTCGCCCGTTCAAAAACGCCCGTTTCGAAAACTCCCCAGGCCGGGCCATCCGAGCCCCCATAGCGACGATCCGGTCGAGGAGCGAACGGGTCACCGCCACCCCGCCGTGACACCCGATCTCGACCATATCTTCACGGGTATAGGTGGCGGGCGCCTGGAGGTAGGTCGCCATAATCTCGTCGAGCTTGTCGCCGTCGGTATCGACGGCGAATCCGTAGGTCATCAGACGGGGGGCGAAGGTATCGCGCCGTTTGCCGGAGGGAGTACGGAAGAGATCGCGCAGAATCGGGAGGGCTCGATCCCCCGAGAGGCGGATCAGGCCGATCCCCCCCTCCCCGCTGGCGGTGGAGAGGGCGACGATGGTGTCGTGTTCTTCGGTTCCGTAGGACATGATTTCTATTGTACCGGGGTCGAAAGCAAAGCGCCTCTTTTTGAACCAAGGTAAGTGGTATAGTCACTTCTTTTATCGATTCACGAGGAGCCTTATGAGACCCGACGGAAGAAATCCCGACGCCCTGCGCCCGGTAACCATCGAGATGGAACAGAACATACACGCCGAAGGATCGTGTCTCATCACCGTCGGCGGCACGCAGGTGCTCTGCATGGCCACCGTCGAAGAGGAGATCCCCTCCTTCTTGCGCGGCTCCGGCAAAGGGTGGGTCACCGCCGAATATTCGATGCTCCCCCGCGCCACCCACACCCGGATGCGGCGCGAACGAAAAGGCGCCGGCGGTCGGACCATGGAGATTCAGCGCCTCATCGGTCGGTCGTTGCGGGCCGTGGTCGATCAGTCGTTGTTGGGCGAACGGACCATCACCGTCGACTGCGACGTTATCCAGGCCGACGGCGGCACCCGATGCGCCTCCATCACCGGCGCGTATGTCGCCATGCGCCAAGCGATGAACTGGCTCATGGAGAAAGACAAGATCGGCCGGATGCCGTTAAAAGACCAGGTCGCCGCCATCTCCGTCGGCATCGGCGACGATGGCCCGATCCTCGATCTCGACTACCGGGAAGATTCGTCCGCCCATGTGGACATGAACATCGTCCTGACCGGCGCCGGGAAGTTTGTGGAGATTCAGGGGACGGCGGAAGCGGAGCCGTTCGACGAAGCGACCATGACGGCCATGGTGGCTCTGGCGAGAAAAGGGACCGACAGGCTTTTCGAGATACAGCGGGAAGCGGTAGCCCACTGACGGGGGGTTGACGACCCGGTTCGACGCCCCGTTAGCCGACACGGGGATGCGTCGGCGTTTTTCAGGAGCGAAAGCGGCCTGAAAAACGGAGTCGACCCAAAACCGCGCGTTTGGGTCGATGAAGGAAAAAAGGCCATGATGGACTTTTCAACATTCAAAAAACAATCGTTCTTGACGATCTGCGTAGTATTCGACTAAAATGCTCATTTATTTTCAGTACATGTGAAGGGCCAGAGCCGATCGGGTCGAACGACCCACGACGTGGCCCTTTTTTAGGAGAGTAACGTGAAACGTACGTATCAGCCTCATACCACCCGCCGCAAGCGGACCCACGGGTTCCTTACTCGGATGCGAACCAAAAACGGTCGGAAGATTCTGGCTCGGCGCCGCGCTAAAGGGCGGGTTCGGCTGGCGGTCTGACCGGCGCTCCCATCGAACCACCGGTGACCGCCGACGCTTCGTCCCCTTCTCCCGATAAGGGGGCGGTGGGTCATGAAACGGCGGCGGGAACCGAAACGGGCGCCGCGACGGGAGAGACCTCCTGCGGCGAACGTTTCACCAAGGATGACCGGCTCAGAAACGGAAAAGAATTCGGCCGGGTTTTCCAAGGGGGTCGCCGCCGAAAAGGGGTGACCGTAGAGTTTATCTGGAAACCAAGCGCAGGGAACCGAACCCGCTTGGGACTAGTCGTCTCCCGCAAATCGGGGAAGGCGGTTCAGAGAAACAGGATCAAACGGCTGACGCGCGAAGTGTTCCGGCGAAACCGCCACCGCTTCCCCTTCACCATCGACCTGGTTGTCCGGGCCTATCCTCGCAAAGAGCCGATCCCCGATTTCTGTGGGGTCGAGAAGGATTTTCTGGATCTTGCCGACATGCTGACCCGCAACCTGCGCAAAGGGGCCGTCCTGCCGTCGTCCCCCCCCGTCCAAAGGGAGAGCCGATGAAACAATTCGTTTTGACTCTCCTGCACGGCTATAAACGATTCGTCTCTCCCGCGTTGCCCCCCGCTTGTCGTTTTCATCCCACCTGTTCCGAATACGCCTCTGAGGCCGTCGACCGTCACGGACCTTTCCGCGGCGGGATCATGGCTCTCGGTCGTCTCTTTCGCTGTAACCCACTCTTCAAAGGGGGAGTTGACCTCGTCCCATGATTGAACGCAACACCATCTACGCCGTCGCCATACTGATGACCCTCTTCATCGGTTATCAGTTCTATTATGATTGGCGCTTCGGCGATTTCATTCGCGAACGGCAAGCCGCCGAAGAAGCGGCCGCGCCGGAAGCCGAAACCGCGCCGACCGAAACCAGCGTCGCCACCGCCGTCGAAGAAGCGACCCCCGAACCGGTCGCCGCCGACGCCCCCGATCTCCCGGTCGCTACCCCCGCGAACGAAGCGACCGCTGGTGCGACGCCGTTATCCGACACCCGCGAGAAGACCATCACCCTCGATACCGGCGTGGCCGAGGTGGTCCTGACCAACCGTGGCGGGGCGCCGATCCACTACACCTTAAAGCGCTATCACGGTCCCGACGGTGTTCCGGTCGACCTGATTTTCAATTACGATGAGTTTATAAAGAAACAAGCCGCCTCCGAAGGGGACACGGTCTTTAAAAAGCCGATCACCTATCCGACCCTCGGTCTCACCTTCCCACGGGAGTCGTTCGCCAAGAAGGTGAACAACGCCTACTACGCCGTGGTGAAAACCGAAGGGGATCTGACCCTGACCGACGGCCCCTACACCATCGTCTACGCCTATCGCGACGACTCGGGAATCGAAGTCCGAAAGTCGTATACCTTCACCCCCGGTAAATATACCTTCGACTTCTCGGTCTCGGTCGTCTCCAACGCCCGCTGGGGGACGTTCGATTACGGCCTCATCTGGTACGGGCTCAACGACGAACTAAACGAGATGATCGGCCTGACCTCCTACACCGGCCCGGTGTTGCTGGCCAACAAAGAGCGATTCGCCAACGCCCCCGACGACGAGAAACCGTCGGAGACGTATACCGGCGCCATCGACTGGGCGGCCTTGACCAACCGCTACTACACCGCCGTCACCATCCCGGTGTCGGGGGAGAAGAAAACGGTGGTCACCCGCTATCTGGAACCGTCGAACTACATCCTCGAATGGAAGTTCGCCGCCACCATCGACGAAGCGCCGAACACGTTCAAAGTCTACGTCGGCCCGAAAGCCCACAAAGACATCGAACCGTTGGGGATGGGGATTCCGTCGGTCATCGACTACGGCTGGTTCGACATCATCGCAAAGCCGCTCTACTCGCTTCTGTCGTGGTTCCACACCATGACCGGCAACTGGGGATGGTCGATCATACTGCTGACCATGGTGATGAAGATTCTCTTCTTCCCCCTGTCGCAGAAATCGTTCCGATCGATGCGAAAGATGCAGCAGCTCGCCCCGCAGGTGAAAAAACTGCAGGAGACCTACAAAGGGGACAAAGAAAAACTGAACGCCGCCATGCTCACCTTGTATCGGGAGCACCAGGTCAACCCGTTGGGAGGGTGTCTGCCGATGGTGGCGCAGATTCCGATCTTCTTCGCCCTCTATAAAGTTCTGCTCGAATCGATCGAGCTCAAAGGCGCCGGGTGGGTTCTTTGGATCACCGACCTCGGTGTGCAAGATCCCTATTACATCACCCCGGTGCTGATGGGGGTCACCATGTTGATCCAACAACTGATGGCGCCGAAAACCGGCGATCCGCTTCAACGGAAGATGATGATGGCGTTGCCCTTCGTCTTCACCTTCCTGTTCTTAAGCTTCCCTGCCGGGTTGGTCCTCTACTGGCTGGTCAACAACATCCTGACCATCGCCCAGCAGGCCATTATCTACCGCGAAGCCGACAAGCCGAAAAAAGCGTAAACGAGAGGAATAGAAATACGATGAGTTGGGTTGAAATCGAAGGCGCCACCAAACAGGAGGCCGAAGCCCGCGCATTAGAAGCGCTGGCCGTCGACGATCTTTCGCTGTTGGAGATCGAAGAGGTAAAAGTCGTCCGCCGCTTTTTGGGAATGGGGGGGAAAACCTTCAAGCTCAGAGCGCGGTTGAAAGTCGAAGAAGGGACGAGCGAGAAAAATATCGTCGACATGATCGGCGAAGCCGAACGGGCCCGCGACGAAGCGAACGCCGCGAACCTCCCCGCGGCGGAAGATCGGGACGTGCAAGAAGAAACCTTCGCCCCGGTCGCCCCGACCCAGAACACCGAGATCAGCGAAGAAGAGAAGATCGTCGTCCCCGACGGGATCGTCACCTTGGAGTCGATCTATCGCCCCTGGGTGGCAGAAGGCGCCGCCGGCATCTATGCGCCGAAAAAGGGGCGTGGCTATCGACGCCGTCTCTACGCTACCGAACCGATGGAAGATGACGAACCGGTCGTCGAAGAGCGTCGCCCCGCCAAGTCGGCCAAACCGAAACCGGAACGGGCCGCTCGCCCGGCGCCGGTGGAAGAGCCGGGGTTTGTCGACGAAGCCGAAGAAGAAATCGAATACGACCTCCCCGCCTACGCCGACGATCCCGAATCGGTCATCGAAGAGGAGACCGCCCAACATGGGGTCGCTTTCGTCGAGTCGGTCATCCGGGACATGGGGGTCGATGCGGTGGTCAAAGGCTACCGCCTCGCCGACCGGTTGCTGGTCAACATCGACACCGACGACGACAACGGCGGGCTGATCATCGGTCGCAAAGGGGAGACCTTGGAGGCGATCAACTATCTGGCCGACATCGTCATCAACCGGACCTTGGAAAATCGTATCCGGATCGTCGTCGACGTCGAGCGGTACCGCGACCGGCGGAAACAGAAGATCGCCCAGCAGGCCAAAAAAGCGGCCGAAGACGCCCTTCGCGGCGGCATCTCGGTCTCGCTGCCGCCGATGAACCCGGCGGAGCGGCGGGTGGCCCACATCACCCTCGCCGACGACAGCCGGGTGGCCACCGCTTCCGAAGGGGAAGGATCGCGCCGTCGGGTCGTGATCCATCCTGCCGGGATGACCATCAAACCGAAAAAGTCGGGCGGCGGTAACCGTGGCGGCGGACGGAACAGCGGTGGCCGTGGTGGTAACGGTGGCGGCGGTGGCGGTCGAGGACGCGACCGGAGCCGCGACCGGGGTTATTAATCCCCCCTGGCGATCTCCCGCCGGATACTAAAGAATAGCCGCCCCTCGTTGGCCCCCGGTAGTAGTTTTGAACTCCGTTCCGGGGATACGGGTTGGCTGGTCTCGGCAGGTGACGTAAATAGCGCACGAGCGAATAAGAAAGACCGGGTCAGCGCACGCTGGCCCGGTCTTTTACGCCCACACTAACTCCCCGATTTCGTCGTCCCGGTGTTGTCGGCGATCTTCTGGGTATTCTCTGCAATGCGGAATATCACCACCATAACCTCGAGCCAAACGCGCGCCATCGTGACATAGAAGAGGAAGGCGAAGCAAGCGACCACCACCATCACGATCCCGTAGGCCATTCCCTGAGTGAACGCCCCTACCGCCATTCCGGCGGCGGCCAGAAAAGCGACGATCATCGAGAAACCGTAAAGAATGCGAACGACATCGGTCGTGACAAACTTCTTAAACTTGAAATCGAAGAGATCGCCGATCCTGAACCCGGCATCTTCAGTACTCATATTCTTCCCCTTGATGCGTTAATTGAGTGTTTTTTTATACCATGTAGCCCTCCTTGCACCGCACGGTAAATCATCGGTACCCATGAGGGCGGGGGTCGGCATAGGTAGGCGGAAGAGGGTCAGCATGACGCCGCCCTTCGAAGGGTCAACGGTGGCGCCCCTCGCCTCCCGCGTAGGGCAGATCGATCAGTTCGCACGTGGCGATCTCTATGGCGTCGCCCAGTAGCCGCTGCGCCAACGCCAACGACCGTTCGGGGGAATCGGTGACGAGGCAGTCGATACGCCCCACCGTGTCGGTGGTGGCCAGACCCATGTCGGCGAGTCGTCTCTCGACGAGGAGAGCCGTCTCTTCGGCCGAGTCGATCAGTTTCACCGACGGTCCCATCACCTGGGCGATGACTGGTTTCAAGACCGGGTAGTGGGTGCAACCCAAGACCAGCGTATCGACGACGCCGGTCAGCTCGTCGAGATACCGATGGGCCGTGGCGAGAGCGACGTCGTTATCGCTCCATCCTTCTTCGGCGAGCCCGACGAACAAGGGACATGGACGGGAGACAACGGTCGCTTTTTTCCCCGACGCTTCGATCCCCCGGTCGTAGGCGCCACTTCGCACGGTCGATTCGGTGCCGATGACCCCTACCCTGCCGCCGGTCGCTTTTAACGCTGCGGCCACCCCCCTCGACCACCCCGATAACCGGGACGGCGCCAGCATGGGCGATCACCTCGGGTAAAGCGAAGGCGGAAGCGGTGTTGCAGGCGATGACCACCATCTTGACGGAACGGGAGAGCAACGCCTCCGCCGCGTTGACCGAATAGCGGACGACGGTCTCTTTCGATTTGGTTCCGTAGGGGACTCTGGCGGTGTCGCCGAGATAGAGGATCGATTCGTGGGGAAGTCGGTCCCGGATGGCCCGGACGACGGTGAGTCCGCCGATGCCGGAGTCGAACACCCCGATGGGGCGCCGGTCGGTCACGGCATTTCGTCCCCGGCCGGTTCGACGACAAACGGGGGGCTATAGACGAAAGGATCGGTCAAATCGACATGGCGAATAAAGGGGGCTTCGCCGGGGCGGACGATTCGGACTTTTTCGATCCCGTCGAAGGTTCGGACGATGCTGTTGACCAAAGCGTCGATCCCCATCAGCTCCTCTGCGGCGCCACCGGCGAACCGGACGCCGAACTCGGCGCCATAGCCCAAAACGACCGTCTCGTCGTAGACGAAAATATCGTGGGGGGTCATACCGTCGGGGAAGAGCCCTTTCGACCGGCCCGGATCGGTGATCGTTTCGATGACGGTTCGAACCCGCTCGACCATAACGGGCGACGAGGAGAGGTTCTCTTTCCGAACGGTCAGGTGGCTCAGGTTCTCGTCGGGGAGAAAGAGGATCGCTTCGAAGGGGGTCTCCTTAACCGGGGGGGCGGTCGGCGTCGTCTCTTGGGCGCTCTCCTTATTCATCGAAAAGAGAGCGATGACCAAGCCTGCCAAGAGTCCAACCGCCACCGTGGCGCCGATCCATCTTTTACCGGTCACGGAGCGCCTCCCGTTCGGCGGCGGTTCGGATGGCCGCGGCGAGGTATCCGGCCAGAGCGGCCATCTTCTCATCGTCGTCGGCCAATGCCGCGCCGCTCGTTCCGGCCAGGTCGATCACCTCCCCCATCACCGTCGGCAGGTTCGCCCCGCCGAGATAAAGACGGGAGGTCGCCAGCGTTTCGATCTCTCCGTTACCGCCATAGAATTTTTTAAGCGCCCCGGCGACATCGTCGGCGAAGCGGCGATTGTTCCGGTCGAATCGGTTGGCCAGATAGCGCCACTCCCCGGCGGCCCGTAGGTTTGACGGAGTGAGAGGATCGTTGACGAAGAGGCGCAAAGGACGTTCGACGGGGCGGTCTCCCCCGGCGGTGTGGAGCGACAGGAAGACGAGGGCGCCTTGGGCGTTGGCGGTTTCGAGCCGTTCCACCGGTGTCAGCGATCGGTCGTCGTCGCGGGTCATGACCACTCTGAACTCTTTTTGTTTTTCGAGTTCATCTTTGATCAATCCGGCAAGGCGGAGGGTGACGTTTTTTTCGAGCCCTTGGCCCGGGCTTCGGGCGCCGACGTCGTCGCCACCATGTCCCGAATCGAGAACCACCACCATGGGGGGCCGGTCGGGAAGTTCTTCGGCGCTCTCGTGACCGGTGGGGCTTAGGATCCGTTCGAGCAACCCCCCGGGCGGTTGGTCGCTTTGGGCCACGGCGGTCGTCGGGGCGACAACGATGGCGAGGAAAAGCAGAAGGCGCCTCATCAGAGGGTAACTCCCAACGACCGGAGATAATCGACCGATTCGTCGACGCCGGCGATATGGTGCGATTCGATAGTCATCACCGGATCGACCCCGTGTCGCGCCAGCAGGGGGAAGAAGCTGTCGAAATCGAAGGAGCCGCTTCGCATCCCTTGATGTTGATCGTCGGTTCCGTCGTTGTTGTGAAGATGGAGATGGTTGATCGCATCCCCCATAACGTCGAGCCACCGTTCCAGGCCGTAGGGCTGACCGTAAATATTAAAATGACCTGCGTCGAAACAGTGGCCGAACCGGGGGTTGTCGACGGTGTCGATGATCGCTCTCAACAGGGCCGGTTCGGTTTCGTAGATATTCTCGAGCGCCACGGCGCATCCGAACGGTTCCGTCAATTCCATCAACGTGGCGAACGTTTCCGCCGTCCGTTTGACGTAGCCGTCGCTATCACCCCAGTAGCGTCGCCGGTCCCAACCGGGATGGACCACCATCGAAACGGCGCCCAACCGTTGGGCCAAGAGGGCGGACTGGGCGAACCGATTGAGGGTCGCATCCCGCATCACCGGATCGTCGGCGCCGGGCGCCATGTCGATGAAGGGGGCGTGCAACGAGACCCGCATCCCGTCGCCCCGCGCCCGGTCGACGGCGCCCATCGTCGCTTCGTCGAAGCTCTCCAGCTCTCGCCAGAAGGCGTGGACTTCGAGGTGCAGTCCCCGCTCTACCGCGTCGCCGAGATGGACGTCGAGAAGATGGGCCGGTATCGACAGATACGGGGCGTCGTCGGAAAAAAGGGTCGCCATCGTTTATACGTCGAGCTGTCGGACTTCCAGCGCGTGGGTTTGGATAAACTCCCGGCGCGGTTCGACCTGCTCGCCCATCAGCAGGGTGAAGATCCCGTCGGCCTCCACGGCGTCGTCGATCCGAACCTGCTGCATGGTTCGGCTCTCGGGATTCATGGTGGTCTCCCAAAGCTGTTCGGCGTTCATTTCGCCCAGACCTTTGTAGCGTTGGATGGCGATCCCCTCTTTCGAGTTTTTCAAGATCGCATCGACCAATTCGGTTTCGCTCTCATAGCGGGAGACGTTTTCTTTTTCGTCGATCAGAACGAACGGAGGGTTCTTGTATTGGTCGAGCTGGTGACGCAACGAGAGCAACCGTTGATATTCGACGGTCATCACCAGATCCCAATTGACGTTCCTTCTGACCCCTGCTCTTTTATCGAACCATTCGAGGGCGAATCCGCCGTGGCTCCGATCTTCGAGAAGATCGGTTTCGTGTTCGGCGTCCATCAAGCTGTCGGCCAGCTTGGCCAGGTTCTCTTTTTCGATAAAGAATTCTTTGGTCGCCACGTCGCCGTTCAGCATCGCTCGGATCACTTCGGCAGGATAGCCGCGCCGCGCGAGCCGTTCGATCATCTTCCGCCGTTCGATCATTTTGTAGACGACGTTGATGAGAGTCGTTCCGTCGAGCGTGGTGGTCGCCTCGTCGGCGCCGATAACCAGACGTCTCCCCGTCAAACCCGACTCCAACAGGTAACCGTCGAGATCGGCCTCGTTCTTGATATATTTTTCCCGTTTGCCCCGGCTCACTTTATAGAGCGGGGGCAACGCGATGTAGAGGTAGCCCCGTTGGATGATCTCTTCCATATGGCGGTAGAAGAGGGTCAGCAACAACGTTCGGATGTGCGATCCGTCGACGTCGGCGTCGGTCATGATGACGATCTTGTGATAGCGCAATTTGCTTATGTCGAAATCGTCTTTCCCGATCCCGGCGCCCATGGCGGTCAGGAGGTTTCGAATCTCCTGGTTGGCCAACATTTTATCGAGCCGGGCTTTTTCGACGTTGAGGATTTTTCCCTTGAGAGGGAGTATCGCCTGATACTTTCGATCCCGCCCCTGTTTGGCCGACCCCCCCGCCGAGTCCCCCTCGACGATGAACAGTTCGCACAACGCCGGGTCTTTCTCCTGACAGTCGGCCAGTTTTCCGGGGAGCATCGACGACTCGAGGGCGCCTTTCCTGCGGGTCAGGTCGCGGGCCCGCTTGGCCGCTTCGCGCGCCTGGGAGGCCATGATCGATTTTTGGACGATGATCTTCCCTTCCTTGGGATGTTCTTCGAACCATTCGGCCAGCTTGCTGTTGACCAGTTGTTGGATGAAGCTTTGGGCTTCCGAGTTCCCCAGTTTTGTTTTGGTCTGCCCTTCGAAGAGGGGTTCGGGAATTTTTATGGTCACCACCGCCGAGAGCCCTTCGCGGACGTCGTCGCCGCTGATGGTGGTGTCCCCTTTGATAAGGTTGTTCGCCGCCGCGTAGGCGTTGATCGTTCGGGTGAGCGCCGTACGGAAACCGGAGAGGTGGGTTCCCCCTTCGCGGGTGCGGATGTTGTTGGCGAAGGAGAAGACGTCTTCTTTGTAGCTGTCGTTGTAGATACATGCGATCTCCGCCGACATCCCGTCTTTTTCGGCTTCGATATATATGGGCGGGGCGAAGAGCGGATTTTTATTCTGGTTCAGATAATCGATGAAGGAGACGATCCCCCCTTCGTAATAGAACTCCCGCTCTTTATCGGTCCGCTCATCGGTGATGACGATACGGATGCCGCGATTCAGGTACGACAGCTCCCGGAGTCTTTCGCTAAGATAATCGAAATTGAATTCGGTCTCGGCGAAGATGGTTCCGTCCGGCTTGAAGGTGACCGACGTTCCGGTACCGGTGGCGTCGGCGATGGGGGCCAGATCTTTTTGCGGAATCCCCTTTTTATACGACTGAGCCCAGACCTTTCCTTCCCGTCGGATCTCGATATCGAAATCGTCGGAGAGGGCGTTGACCACCGAGACACCGACCCCGTGCAGACCGCCGGAGACTTTATAGGCGTTCTTCTCGAACTTGCCGCCGGCGTGGAGGGTGGTCAAGACCACTTCCGCCGCCGATTTCCCCGAGTCGTGCATTCCGACCGGGATTCCCCGACCGTCATCGGTGATGGTGCATGAGTTGTCGATATGCAACGTGACGGTGATGTTTTTGCAGTATCCGGCCATCGCCTCGTCGACCGAGTTGTCGACCACTTCGTAAATCAGATGATGGAGACCCCGAATGGTGGTGTCGCCGATGTACATGGCAGGTCGTTTGCGAACCGCGTCGAGACCTTCGAGGATCTTGATCGAACTTGCGCCATACTCCGCCCCGTTTGGTTGGGGGGAGACGTTCTTATTCTTTTCTTCCATATGTATATATAAAGACCTTCGTAGAAGCCGTAGAGGGAACAACTCTGTGGAAAAGCATATCAAACCATTGTCTCAAAAGGAGGTTACCTTTTCCAGCCTTTGTCCCCTTTTCCACAGGAGCGAACGGCCAAAGGAGGCGCGCTTTCGTTATCCCCAGTCGGCGCCCGTTTCTTCCACAAGGTTACCTACAGGTCGAGTTCCCGTTTGATCTCGGTGATCTGGTTGTAAAGACTGGTGTTGGTCTCAAGGTCACTCTTGATCTTTTCGCAGGAGTGGAGAACCGTCGTATGATCGCGACCGCCGAAAGCCCGCCCGATTTCGGGAAGGGACGAAGTCGTATATTCGCGGCAGAGATAGGCGGCCACATGGCGCGGGATGGTGATGGTCTTCTTGCGCGACTTGCTTTTCATGTCGGCCAGCTTCACCTTGTAGGCGTCGCAGACGACCTTTTGGATCTGCTTGATATCGAGCGACCGGTGGGCGTCGTCGTAGATTCCCCGCAAGGTCTCGTGAGCCATATCGACGTCGATCTGCCGACCGGTAAGGGACGCGTAGGCCATAACTCGGGCCAAGACCCCTTCCAGCTCCCGGATGTTGCTCTTGATCTTCCCGGCCAGGAAGGTGGCCACTTCGTCGTCGATGATGAAGCTATTGTTCCGGGCGATCTTTTTGACGATGGCGATTTTGATCTCCAACTCGGGGGGCTGGATGTCGCTGATCAATCCCCAGGCGAACCGGCTACGGAGCCGCTCTTCGAGTTTGGTGATTTCTTTGGGGAACTTGTCGGAGCTGATGACGATCTGTTTTTTGGCGTCGAAGAGGGTGTTGAAGGTATGGAAGAACTCTTCTTGGGTCCGCTCTTTACCGCCGATGAACTGGATGTCGTCGACCAGCAAAACGTCGAGGCTCCGGTACCGCTTTCTGAAAGCGGTCATCGACCCCCGTTGGATCGAGGTGATCAGATCGTTGACGAACTTTTCGCTGCTGGTATAGAGGACGTTGGCGTCCGGGTTTTTTTCGAGCGCCGCGTTGCCGATGGCCTGCATCAGATGGGTCTTCCCCAAGCCGACCCCGCCGTAAAGGAAGAGGGGGTTGTAAGTCTGTCCCAGTTTGGAGGCGACCGCTTTGGCCGAAGCGTGGCAGAACTCGTTCGACTTGCCGACGACGAAACTGTCGAAGGTGTATTTTTCGTTCAGATGAGCCTTCTCGCGAGCCGTCGCCAAGGTCAGCTTCTGATCTTCCTTGGTCGGGGCGTTCTTCCCTTTCGGTTTCGGCTCGGCGACCGCTTTGGCCTCTTTGGCCGCCACCACAAACGATATCCCCACCGGCTCGCCGGTCATATCGGTCACGATCGACTCGATCTGGTCCCGGTAATGCTCGTTGATCCATTCGATGAAAAACGACGACGGGACCGAGAGGGTGATCTCTTTTTTGGTGAAGCTGACGCAATCGATCGGATCGATCCACGACTCATAGTTATGGGGATTGAGTCGCTCTTTGAGCGCACGGCGACACTCATCCCACATGCTTCGATTCGGCATGACCACCAGAGAAAGAAGGAAATCGGAAAAAGGGATTGTAGCAGTTATCCACAGCCGGTCAAGGGAAAGGAAAGAAGAAAAAGGGGGCGAAATGGCCCAAAACCCCCCATGGCGATGATTCAGCTACGGTTGCGGTTGACGATGGCGGCAAAAAGATTTTTTCCCCATCCGCGAACCGTTACAATAATAAGACGCCGTGGTGGTCCGCCCATTTTTTTTTTCGAAACCGTACGGGGAATAAGCATGTCGTATCGTCCCTTTGTTTTCGCCGTGGCGCTGATTCTCGTCGTCGCCGGTCGGTCGTCGGCCGCCGGCATCCCCGGCCCCTACATTTCGTACGAACATATCCCCGCCTCCGAAGTGACCAACCCGGTCGGCGAAGCCGACAAAGGCGCCACCGTTACGTTGAATACGTTTAAGGCTAGTTTCGGCTATCCGATGATCTATAACGACGAGAAGACCATTCTGATCCACGGCATCTCCTATAGCCGGATCAACCTCCAGTGGGACGGGTGGGATTTCTCCCTCGAACCGGGAGAGGTCACCTCGCTGCACGCGCTCGAATACGAGTTTTTCCTGAAACAAAAACTGACCGACGAGACCACCCTCATCACCCTGACCCAATATGGGATCTACTCCGACTTCGAAGACATCAGCTACGCCGACACCCGGCTACAAGGGGGTTTTCTCTTCGACCGACAGGTGGGGGAGGATAATCTGATAGGGCTCGGCGTTATGTATAGCGCCGACTTCGGCCAGTTGATGCCCCTTCCCCTTTTTCATCTCCATTGGCATTTCGGTGACCGGTTCCGGGCCGATCTCTGGCTACCGCTCACCGCCGAGCTCTGGTACGACTTGGGGGACCATAGCGAGATCGGCCTACGGGGGGTGACCGAAGGTAACGTCTACCGGGGAGGGGAGGTAAAACATAAAGGGGGGTCGATCCAATACTCCCGCATTAAAACGGGCGCCGCCTATCGACGCCGGTTCGGTCGGATGGCCCTCACCGTCGAAGGGGGAACCACCCTCTGGCGCGACGCCGAATATTACGACCGCTACAACGGAATGGATCGGGATATCGATCTGGCCAATGCCTTCTACGGATCGATCACCTTCGGCTACGTCCTCCCTCGATGGGATAACCGGAACCATACCGGATGGACCGGGCGGGGAGAATGACCCGGCTTACCCGACGTCGGTTTTTGTTGGGGAGCGCCGCTTTATTGGCCGGCTGCGCCACCAACCCGGTTTCGGGGCGAGCCCAGCTCATGCTGGTGACCGAAGAAGAAGAGAGACGGGTCGACCGCCGACAGGCGCCGATGCAATTCTCCGCCGACTACGGCCCCGTCTTCGATACGGCGTTGGCCGATTATGTCGCCGACATCGGTATGAAGATAGCCCATGTCAGCCATCGACGGCGCCTCCCCTATTCCTTTACCGTCGTCGACGCTTTCTACGTCAACGGCTACACCTTCCCGGCCGGATCGGTGGGGGTGACCCGTGGCGCTTTGCTCGAGCTGACCAGCGAAGCCGAATTGGCGGCGTTGTTGGGGCATGAAGTGGGGCACGTCAACGCCCGCCACGCCGCCGCCCGGATGTCGGCCGACAAGGTGGCCCAGGTGGTGGTCGAACGGGCCGCCGATCTTCTGGCGATGATCGCCCCCGGCGTCGACGACCTGACCGATATGGCCTACGGCTTGGGGGGGCTGGGGGCCAGCCTGTTGCTGGCGAAATATTCCCGCGACGACGAGCGGGAGGCCGACCGGCTCGGCATGGCCTATATGGTGAGGGCCGGTTATCCGGCCAGCGGTATGGTCGATCTTTTGCGCCTCTTGCAAGAGACCGGCGACGCGCATCCCGATCTGTTGGCCACCATGTTCGCGACGCACCCGATGAGCCGAGAGCGGTTCGCCGTCGCTCGACGTCGGGCCGCCGGTTACGACGACGGTGACCGCCCCAAGGGTCGAGAACGTTATATGGATCTGACGACGCCGCTACGCCGCCACCGCGGCGCCATCGTCGAAGGGGGGCGGGGTGAGGCGGCGCTCAAAGGGGGGCGGTTCGACGAGGCCGACCGCCATTTCGCCATCGCGCTAAAGCGGGCGCCGGAAGATTATCCGACCCACCTTCTGGTCGCCCGGTTGCGACTGGCCCAGAAACGACCGAAAGAGGCGATTCCCTCCGTCGAAGCGGCCATGGCGATCAAACCGGGGGAGCCGCAAAGTTGGCAGGTGCGGGGGCTCTGTCGCTTCGCCGCCGAAGAGTACGAGGGGGCCAGAGAAGACTTCGCCCGACGCGAAGAGGCGTTGCCGGGCGACGGTTCGTCGATCTTCATGCAGGCGATCTGCTGGGAGCGGATGGGGAAGAAGAAAGAGGCGGCCCAACACTATCGGCGATACCTCGCCTACGACGCGACCAGTCGGCTCGCCGAATACGCTTACGACCGGCTGGAGGAGTAGATACGGTACCGTGACCGTCGGGAGCGTTTAGGGAGCGATATGACCATGCTGGCGTTTTTCTTCAGGCTCTTCATCGTCGTCATGATTCTGTTGATGGTCAACCGTTGGTTCCGCTTTTCCAACGTCTATCTCGACCGGCTCGAAAAACGGCTCGACCAATGGGCTGTCGATCTTACCGACCGGTTTCGCCTCTGGGCGCCGGTGGCGAGAAACGGTTTCTATTTCGTCGTCGCCGTGATGCTCGGCAACCATTACGCCCAGCTTGACCTGCCGGTGGTGACTTCCTTGGGAGAATGGTTTTGGGACACGTTCCTGAACCACGATTTCGAAAGCGCCAAAGAGATCGCCCTGACCGTCGTTAAGGCGACGGTGGTCGTCTTGTTTCTGGCCGGGGTGAACCGGTACGGGCGGCTCGATATCGGGCTACTCAACCGGGTCGACCGATGGCTCGACGAGCTGGGAGCGTTCGTCTCGTTTCGGATGGGAAACATTCCGAGCGTCGCCCGGAACGGGGTGTCGCTGTTGGCGGTGGCGGTCTGGCTGAATAGTTGGGCCGGTTTCAACCTGCCGATACTCGATCAGATCGAGGCGTTCGCCCGGTCGACCTTCGCCGACGTCGCATCCCCCCGCTCGGTGGAAGTGTCGGTCGGTCGGGTCCGGTCCGCCTGCGAGAAAGAGCGGGCCGCGTTGGAGAGCCGAATCTTCACCTTGCGCAACCGGGGGGCGATGCAGGAGGCGGAGGGGAACGATGACGAGGCGCAGGAGACGTACCGGAAAGCCGACCGGCTCCAGTCGGAATTGCGCACGTGCGACTGACCCTACCGGCGACCTTCACGGGATGAGCGCGCTATCGGCGTCCCCCCTCTTCACCGGCGCCGGTGATCGACCATGTCGGCCAGTACGACCTGGTTGCGCCCCTCCTGTTTGGCCCGATAGAGGGCGGCGTCGGCTTGGCTGATCAACGGATCGAAAGAGCCGTGTCGTTGCGGGATGGCCGAAGCGACTCCGATGGAGATCGTGACCGGGCTTGCCATGTTGAGGTGGGCGTTTTTATCGTGGGTGGCGATGATCGCCTCCCGCATCGACTCGGCGATGAGCAATCCTTCCCCCAGACTGGTCTGCGGCAAGATGACGGCGAACTCTTCCCCCCCGTAGCGGGAGACCAGATCGCCGGGGCGATTGACCATCAAGCTGAGGGCGCAGGCCACCGTCTTGAGGCAACGATCCCCCTCCTGATGGCCGTAGTTGTCGTTGAAATCCTTAAAGAGATCGATGTCGATCATCAAAAGGGTGATCGGGGTGACGTTACGCATCGCCCGGCGCCATTCCCGTTCGAGCGCTTTGTCGAAAGCCCGACGGTTGGCGACGCCGGTGAGGCCGTCGGTGGCGGCGAGCCGTTTGAGGTTGTCTTCGTATTCTTTCCGAACCGTCAGGTCGTTGAGGATCGCCACGAACCGATTCGGTTTCCCCTGCTCGTCGGGGACGGCGCTGATGTAAAGTTCCATCGGCACGATGGAACCATCCTTCACCCGGTTCTTGACCTCCCCCCGCCAGTCGCCGTGAGAGAGAAGATCCCCCCACATGGCGGCGTAAAAAGAGCGGGGATGCTCTCCCGACTTCAGAATATTCGGCGCTTCGCCGACCACCTCTTCGGAGCGATACCCGGTGAGGGCCAGAAAGGCCGGGTTGACATCGGCGATAATTCCGTCGGGGTTGGTGACTATGATCGCTTCGGAACTGTGGGTGAAGACGGCGGCGTGGAGCCGAAGCCGTTCTTCGGTTTCGACCCGTTCGGTGATGTCGTGAACCGTTCCGGCGACACCGACGATCCGGGTCGGATCGTCCGGGTCGGTTAACGTTTCGGCGCGGGAATGGAGATGGCGTATCTCGCCGTCGGGGCGGACGATCCGGTGGATACGGTCGAGATGCCCGTGGACGGCGCTGAGCCGCTCGAACCCTTTGCGGAAGAGGGGGAGATCGTCGCGGGGGAGGAGTTCGAAACAGCGCTTTTCGTTCACCTTCATGGCGGCGTCGCCTAAACCGGTGATGGAGGCGGCCACGGCGGAGAGGGTGATCTCTTTCGAGTCGCGACGCCATTCCCAGCTCCCCACCTGCCCGATTCGTTGCGCCCGTTCGAGGGCGTCGGTGGCCCGTTCACGAATGGCCCGCTCCCGGTCCATCCCGGCGCCGAGATAGAAGACGATAACGGAGGCGATCCCCAATGCGACCGTGGAGAAAAAAGCCGCCGTGTAGAAATACTCAAGCCGACTACCGGGATCCTCCGGGCCATGGAAGACCGGTTCGAGAACGAACTCCCAAGCGCCGATGAGGAGAAGAATCAGGGGGAGGGTAAGGGCGAACAGCAGTGTGGCCAGTCGTCGATAGCTGCGACACATCGCTGAATCCTCGCAATACCACAAATGAGTTATACGGCTCCAGTCTAGACCTAATCTTGAAATGAGAAAAGGGTTCAATAGACGGTACGTTTTGTAACGTATTAGCTACGGGAAGGAGCGCGTTATGGCGATGCGGAGGGGCTATGCGATTCGAATGACCGCAACGCCGGGGGCGGGGGCGCCGATCCGTGGGAGTTTCACGTCCCCTTTGACCACATGGTCGATGGTGATCGAGTAGAGGAGCTCGTTGAAATGGTGGCAGAGCTTCTGCCACAAATTCCGGGTGCGGGAATCTTCGGCGTCGTTGCAGCCGTGCGGATTCTCTTCGGCGCATTCGGTCAGGATCAACGATTCGTCGACGGCGGCGAAGACTTCGCCGATGGTGATCGACGAGGGGGAGCGGGCGATGAGATACCCTCCGCCGGGACCGCGTACCGATTTGACCAGTCCCGCTTTACGCATTTTGACGAAGAGCTGCTCCAGGTAGTTTTGGGAGAGCCCCTGCTCTTCGGCGATCACCGCCAGCGACACCGGTTTTTTTTCGGGTCGTGCGGCGATGACGACCAGCGCCTGCACCGCGTAGTGCCCTTTGGTGGAGATTCGCATATTATTTCGCTCCGTCTAGCATGGCGCCGCAGATCCAACGCAGATGGTTTCCGTCATGCCGCTATTCGATGATGTTTCCTTCGATCGGGGCGATAGCGACCCCCATGGCCCGAACCGCATCGAGGGCGTTGTCGACTTCGTCGACGGCGCCGGAGATTTCCCAGTCGGCCCAACCCCGGTCGTTGTTGATGGCGGCGCGACGGACGTTGATGACCACGTTGAACCGGCGGACGATCTCGGTGAAGACCGGCCTTTTCACTTCGGCCGGGGGGAAGGTGAGCCGGATGCGGAGCGTGATGACCCTCGTCGGTTCGCCGGTCTCCAACATCTCGATCCCCCCTTCGGCGGCGATGGCGCCCCGGCAGGTGATGTCGAGTATGGCGGTGTTGATCGCTTCGTCGCTTCCGTCGAGCGAGACGATGATCCAGCTTTTATCGTGGTCGATGTGGGCGCGATAGACGTTGACCGTCAGCCCGTGCCGTTTGACCAGAGTGAAGATGACCGGCTCTTTGATCAGTTCGGGACTGCCGGTGATGGAGAAATAGCGAAGACTCATCGTGTCGGTTCCTTCGGCTCAGCCGTTTTTCTTGACGAAGAATTCCCAGTCGGTGTCGTTGACCTTGTGGGGGTGGAGGAGTATCTCGTGCCCTTCGTTCTCCATGGAGCGGGGGACGTTTTTGGTGGCCGGTTCGTGGTCGGTAAGGATACGCAAGACCTGCCCCGGGTCGATCGTCTCCATTTTCAGCTTCGATTTGACGAAGGTGTAGGGGCAGACCTCCCCTCTGATATCGATTTCGTGGTCGGCGACGATGCTCATGTTCTCCTCCGTCCTAAAGCGTGATTACGGTCTTGTTCCGTTCGATGGCGTCGACGACGTCCACCCAGTCGATGGCGCGGAAGGGGGGGGTAACCCGTCGGGCCTCGGCGTCGTCGGCCACGACCTTCACGATAGCCGCATCGACCCCGGCGTCGGTCAACGCTTCCGCCGTTTCATAGACTCCGTTTTCGATCAGGATAACTTCGTTGGCCACGGTAAGCGACGCCGCCCGTTTCACCCGGGGGACTTCACCGAGCGGACGGGTCAAAAGAACGAGCGCGTTTTTCATAGTCGGTCCTTAACGACAAGATCCGCCGGTGGTCGCTTCGCAATCGCACGAGTCGGGAAGGACGGTGACCAGCACCCCTTCTTTGAGGCTCTTCCCCAATTGTACCGCTCCGGCGATGGCGGCGCCCGACGAAGAGCCGACGTTGAGGCCGTATTCCCGTTGGATGCGGGCGGTCATCTCGTAGGCGGTTTCGGTATCGACCGAGACGATCCCGTCGAGATCGTCTTTGTTATAGATCCCCGGCACGATGGAGCTATCCATATGCTTCAATCCTTCGATGCCGTGAAGCGTCTCCAACGGCTCGACCCCGTAGCAGAGAATGTTTTTATTGAACTTTTCCTTCAATCCACGGGTGGTCCCCATGGCGGTGCCGGAGGTGCCGAGCCCTGCCAGGAAATGGGTCACCCGTCCGTCGGTCTGCTTCCATATCTCGTCGGCGGTGGTGTTGTAGTGGGCCTGCCAGTTGGCCGGGTTGTTGTATTGATCGGGCCAGAAATAAAGATGGGGGTCTTGTTTATAGATGTCGCGGCACAAGACGATGGCGCCGTCGGACCCTTCCAGCGGCGACGAGTAGACGATCTCGGCGTGGTAGGCCGAAGACATGAGTTGCTTCCGTTCGCCGCAGACGTTTTGCGGCATCACCAGTTTGACGTGGTATCCCTTCACCATGCCGATGAGGGCGTAGGCGACGCCGGTGTTGCCGGAGGTCGAGTCGAGAATGGTCATCCCCGGTTTCAGTTTCCCCGAGCGCTCCCCCTCTTCGATCATGTTGAGCGCAGGACGGGCTTTCACCGACCCGCCGGCGTTGAACCATTCGGCCTTGGCGTAAATCTCGACGCCGGGGCACTCTTTCCGGGCGATCTTGGTGAAGTCAAGGAGCGGCGTGTTCCCGATCTTGCCGAGAATCGACTCGTTGATATCTTCTGATCGGACACGGGCCGATTCCGCCAGTCGGGGGCCCTGGATGATCTTTTCCACGAAACGTCTCCTGTCAGCTATGGGGGGGCGTCATCCGAGGATGACGTCGCTCCGGGCAAGTAGCGTGGCCAATGCGTCGTCGTCGACCGGTGTCATTCCCTTTCGGTCGACCGCCATTCCCCGGGCCGTGGCCGAGGGGAGGTGGACATAGACCGGCAGTTCCATCATGGCGAACATATCGAGATGACGGTCGAGATCGAACCGTCCCTTTTCTCTGTCTATTCCGGCGGCGGTGTAGACCCCCCCGTCGGTGAAGAGAACGCTCACCTTGTTGGTATCTTCCAACGTCAGGCCAACCGTCATGCGGAGCCTTTCGGCCACCAACGGCGACGGCGATTCGCTGATCACCACCAAGACATTTTTATCGGCCATCTTCGGCTTCCTAACGTTTCCCAAAAAGTCGGCGTCGACTGGCGTCCGCCCTAAAAGAAGCCGACCGTTCGGTCGGCGTCGGCCACGAAGCCGGCGAACTCGTATTGGCTATCGTAACCGACGTCGTCGACCCCTTCCGGGGCGCCGTATTGCTTTCGGTTGTGCTCGCAGACCGAGAGGATCACCCCGTCGTCGGCCAACGCCACCAGGCTCGGTTCTGCCAAGCAGGTCACCCCGTCGGCCATGAAGAAGATCGTCACGTCGTTTCCTTTGGCCCGGGCGGCTTTCGCCAACCGCTCCACCGTATTGGTGTGGAGCGAGGCTCGTCCGGCCTGCAAGGTTATCGTCAGTTTCATCTTCTTCTTCTCTCGTTCCCAAACCGGGCGGGGTGTAGCGACGTTAGCCCCGCCGCGACCTGAAATGTGGTAGCGAACTTCGCGTCAGCGGCATCGCTTCCCCGCGTAGGGGTTAGCAGGCGTCGTGGGTCGGTTCGATAGCCGGGACGCCGCAGAACTGTTCGTAATCGACTAGTTCCGTGATCGTCGGGTTATCGCCACAGACCGGGCAACTCGTGTCCCGTCGTATGTTCAGTTTCCGCACCTCGGCGCCCATGGCGTTATAGAGGAGCAACTTGCCGACCAAGGCGTCTCCTTTACCGAGGATCAGTTTGATCGTCTCCACCGCCTGCAAGCAACCGATGACACCGGGAAGGACGCCAAGCACCCCCCCCTCTTGGCACGACGGAACCATGCCGGGAGGCGGCGGTTCCGGGTACAAACAGCGGTAGCAGGGGCCGTCGTGCGGTTTGAAGACCGTCACCTGTCCGTCGAACCGGAAGATCGAGCCGTGGACGTTCGGCTTGTTCTGGAAGACGCAGACGTCGTTGACCAGATAGCGGGTCGGGAAGTTGTCGCACCCGTCGACCACGATATCGAACTGGCTGATGATCTCGACCGCGTTGCTCGCGTTCAGGTGGGTGTTGAAGGTGATGACGTTGACGTCGGGGTTCAACTTGGCGATGAACTCTTTGGCCGACTCGACTTTCAACATCCCGACCCGGTCGGAGTTATGAATGATCTGCCGTTGCAGGTTGCTCATATCGACGGTGTCGAAATCGGCGACGCCGATAGTCCCGACCCCCGCCGCCGCCAGGTATTGCAAGATCGGCGAACCGAGCCCCCCGGCGCCTAGGCAGAGGACTTTGGCGTCGAGCAGTTTCTGTTGGCCGACACCCCCCACTTCGGGAAGGATGATATGCCGCGCATATCTGTGTATCTGATCTTCTGTGAAACTCACGTTTCTACTCTGCCTCACTCTTATTCATGGGCGCGTTCTTCGCCCGCGCAGGTCACGACAGGTTAAGCTGACGCCCTCCCGTCTTTCTTTACCATTCCACGTCGGGCGCGGCGTGGCGACGTTGGCCGCGCCGCGACCCTAAAGGCGGCTTCATAACTCGCGCCAGCGGACTGGCCCTGCGCCTAGCAGCCGCCGGCGATAGCCGGGATGACGGAAATATCGTCGCCGTCTTTCAGCCCGGTCCCTTCCCCTTCGAGGAAGCGGATATCTTCTTCGTTCACGTAGACGTTGATGAACCGGCGCAAGTTTCCCTCTTCGTCGTAGAGCCGCTCGCGGATGCCGGGGAACTTCGTCTCCAGATCGCCGAACACCTCTTTGATGGTCGCGCCAGAGCCGGCCACTTCGCCCACGCCCGCCGTCAGTTTTTGCAACGGGGTCGGAATACGCACCTTAACGGTCGCCATGAGTTACCTCTCTCCTTCGTCTACGGCTTACTGCCACTGGTTCTTCTTCATGGTCGCTTCAAAAGCGCCCAATCTCGGTTCGATAATCGTCGGTGGCGTCAGGAGGTCGGCCACCGCTTCACGTGTTTTCAAGCCCTGCCCGGTGATCGCGATCACCGTCGTCCCCTCCGGGTCGAGCTTCCCTTGTTCGACGAGCTTCTTCGTCACCGCCACCGTCACACCACCAGCCGTCTCGGTGAAGATCCCTTCGGTCCGGGCCAAGAGACGCATCCCCTCGACCACCTCGTCGTCGGTCACATCTTCCCCCCATCCGCCGGTTTCGTTGACGACCTTGATGCCGTAGTAACCGTCCGCAGGATTCCCGATAGCGATCGACTTGGCGATGGTGGAAGGTTTCACCGGAGTAAACTCCGTCTTCCCCGCCTTGATCGCCGTCGTCACCGGCGAACAACCAGACGCCTGCGCGGCGTAGACTTTTGTCGCGACTTCGCTCTCAAGGAGGCCGAGCATTTCGAGCTCCTTGAACGATTTGTAGATCTTCGTAATGAGTGAAGAACCGGCCACCGGCGAGACGTAGGCGTCGGGCGCCTTCCAGCCGAGCTGTTCGGCGATCTCGTAGCCGTAGGTCTTCGATCCGTCGCCGTAGAAGGGGCGGATGTTGATGTTCACAAAGGCCCACTTATAGACCGCCGCCACTTCGGAGCAGAACCGGTTAACGTCGTCGTAGCTCCCCTCGATGCCGAGGATGTTCGGATCGTAGATCGACGTCCCCATCACCTTCCCCGCTTCAAGGTCGGCGGGAATGAATATGTACGACTTCAGTCCGGCCGCCGCCGCATGGGCCGCCACCGAGTTGGCCAAGTTTCCCGTCGACGCGCAGGCTACCGTGTCGTAACCGAATTCGAGCGCCTTGTTCACCGCCGCCGCAACGACCCGGTCTTTAAACGAGAGGGTCGGATGGCAGACCGCGTCGTTCTTGATATAGAGATGCGGCATGCCGAGCTGGCGTCCCAAATTCTTGGCGTGAACCAACGGGGTGAAGCCGTTGTCGAGCCCCACTACCGGATCGCGGTCGACCGGGATCAGTTCGCGGTAACGCCACATCGACGCCGGGCGCTTTTGGATCGCCTCCCGGCTGATGGAACGACCGATGGCGGTGTAGTCGTAACGGACTTCCAGCGGGCCGAAGCAGAACTCACAGACGTGGATCGGCTCTTGTTGGTATTCGCGGCCGCATTCGCGGCATTTCAGGCCAAGTACGAAACTCACCGGCTCCTCCGTGACGTTAGCCCGCCGAGCGCAGGCCCGTCGAGCGCAGGCCCGTCGGGCGCAAGCCCTATGGCCGAGACGTCGATCATTATCATAGATGCCCTCGTTCAGCGCAATTAAGACTAATCCGGTCGTATTTGTGAAAACCGACGCCGGACAAACCCCAAGCTGGTTTTGAAACTGCAGTAGACCACCTTGATTCCTATAGATAGTAGAGAAACCTTAGCGATCTTGTCAAGTATTCATCGCGTTAAATCCCCATTCTATAGAGAGTCGCGGAGCCGACCCGGGACGAACGTTCTTCGCCGGCGTCGCGGTGGCAAAAGTTGCCTTCTCCGGTACCGGAGGGGCAAAAGAGGGGAGCAAAATTGCCCCGTCGGCAGGAGGTGGGGGAAACTTTAGGGGCTATGCAAAACGTATATATTTGAATAATAATCTATTACAAATTAAACCTCATTTTGGCACACCCCTTGTTAGGTATTTGGGTGTCGAAAGAGAAATTGCATCCTACGCAAACGGAGAGAACCATGATCGAATCGCTGATGAACGACCTTCTCCAAGGGGCGACCAAAGGAGTCGCCGGTTCTTTCGCAGGGGGTATCGCCAAATCGGCCGTGGCCGATCAGTCGTTTTCCGAAGTCTTCGCCTCGATTCAGCAGAACGCCGATTCCGGCAAAAAGCAAGAGCTGGCCACCCCCCGCGCCGGTCAGAACGATAAGAACCTCGACAAAGAGGACGATCAGCGGGCGATGAAGGCCGACAAACCGGAGAAAACCGAAGCGGCCCAAAAAGAGGAGGCCGCCGACGAAGATAAACCGGCTCTCTCCGATGACGCCATCGCCGCCAAGATCATGGCCCGGCTCGATAAAATGAAAGCCGAAAATCCCGACGCCTACGCCGCCCTGATGGAAAACGCCGGGCAGATGAGCATGACCGACTTCCTGACCCAGCTCGGCTTCACCCAAGACGAGATCGGCCAGTTCGCTCAAGCGATGGATCTCGACGTCGAAGTCCCCGAAACGTTGGTCGCCAGCCTAGCCGACGGCGACCTGCGACAGACGGTCGAAAACGTCGCCACCCTCACGGGCAAACAAGATGCCGCCCCCATCGACAACATCGACGGCGACGCCGAATTGGTGAAGGTCGACGAAAAGAGCCGCGATCTCAAAGCGACCGTCGCCGACACCCGCCCGCAAGAGCTCAAGCAAGATCAGACCGCCGCCAAAGAGACCACCGCCGTTCGGGCCGAAAACTCGCGGCAGGAGCAGTCGACCGGCAACAATCGGGAGCAGCAGGGTCAAACCAACGGCGAAGCGAAAAAGGAGGTTCGCCCTCAAGGGATGGTTTCGTCGCTGGCCGACAACGAGTCTCGCTCCGCCATGAAAGAAGCGGCCATCAACGCCGGTAAAGAGCAGGTGGGCGCCAAAGCGCAAGCCGATGCGACCCCCGCCGTCGATCAAGCGGCCAAAGGCGCCGAGCGATCGGCCGCCGAGAAACTGGCCGCCGCGCCGGTCCAGCAGGCCGCCGCCCAAGCCGCCGATAAAGCCGCCACCGCCGCCGCCGCTCCCCGAACCGGGGCGCCTTCGGTGGAAGCTTCCGGTAACGCCAACGCCACCGCCAAGAGCGAAGGGCTGGCCCCTGAAGCGGCCGAGAAAGCCGAGCGAACCGCCAATACCCGCCGCGACTTCGAACGGATGTTGATGGCCCAGGTGGTCGACAAAGCCCGGATCGGTTTCAAGGCCAACGGCGCTTCGCAGATGACCATGCGCCTTGACCCTCCCCATCTCGGCAAAATCGATATGCGGGTGATGGTGAAAGACAACAGCATGAAAGCGGTGATGGTCGCCGAGAACCCCGAAGTGAAAGCGGCCATCGAAGGGAACCTCGATCAGCTTAAACAGCAGTTGGCCAACGCCGGAATGAAAATCGACGAGCTGACCGTCACCACCGCCGGGGATCAACGGGGAATGGCTTTCGGCCAGACCCAAGCCGACGGTCGCAACGGATCGAACAACACCGCTTCCGGTCGCGGCGCCCACGGGGGCCAAGAGACCGCCAACGACGACGCCACCACCCCTTCCGGCCGCGACCCGCGCCACGAAGGGCTTCTCTCGATCGTGGCATAAAGGAAAAGAATCATGATCGTGCAAAACAGCATGTCCGCCGCCGACGCCGCCGCCACCGCCACCGGTAGCGGTTCGGCCAGCGCCAACGCCGCCGCCATGGGGAAGGACCAGTTCCTCACCCTCTTGGTGGCCCAGCTGAAGAATCAAGACCCGACCAACCCGGTCGACAATAGCGAGTTCACCTCCCAGATGGCCCAGTTCTCCAGCCTGGAGCAGCTGATGGGGATCAACGACTCGATGGGGCTGATGACCAACGCCGTCAACTCCTCCAACACCGCTCAGGCGATCAACCTGATCGGCAAAGAGGTGACCGCCCAAGGGCAGAACGTCTATGTCAAAGGGGGGAAAGGCGCCGAGATCAGTTTCGATTTGGCCGACACCGCCTCTTCGGCCAAGGTCATCATTGAAGACGCCCAAGGCAATGTGGTGAAGACCATCGACAAAGGTTCGCTCCCCGCCGGGAAGAACAGCCTGAAGTGGGACGCCGTCACCGACGACGGGTCGGTCTTGCCGGACGGACTTTACACCTACAGCGTGCTGGCTTCCGACGCCGGCGGAGAGCTGATGGATGTATCGACCTACACCCGGGGGATCGCCACCGGCGTCAGCTACGACGGCGGGGTCGCCTACGTCACCGTCGGCAACCAGAAATACATGCTCTCGGAGATCGTGGAAGTACACGAAGCTCAAGGAGGAGCCACCACGTCGGCGGCCTGATCAACGAAACAAGGGGAAAACGGACGGTTAACGGACCGACCGATAAAAAGCGGAATTAAGGAGAAACGATCATGAGTCTGCAAAGCGCAATGTTCACTGGGGTGTCGGGTCTACAGACCTACGGCAACGCCATGAACGTCACCGGCGACAACATCGCCAACGTCAACACCGTTGGTTTCCGCGGGAACCGGGCGATCTTCGCCGACATTCTGGCAAACCAGGTGGCCAACGGGGCCACCAACCTCCAGTTCGGTCGGGGCGCCGCCATCAGCGACGTATCGGCCCAATTCTCGCAAGGGTCGTTCGAGACCACCGGCAACGCCACCGATATGGCCATACAGGGCGCCGGTTTCTTCGTGGTACGAAACCCCGGCCTGACCAACGGCTCCTACTACACCCGCGCCGGCCAGTTCATCCTCGACCAGAACGGCAAGCTGTCCAACTCCAACGGCTACTACGTGCAGGGCTACCAGATCAGCACCAACTCCAGCGGCGCCGTCACCCGTTCGGCGTCGGCGGGGGACATCGACATTTCCGGCGTTCAGTCGACGCCGAAAGCGACGACCTCCTTTAAGTTCGGCATCAACCTCAACGCCGCCGCTTCGGCCGGCGCCACCTTCGCCACGTCGCTGAACGTCTACAACGCCGTCGGCGAAGCGGTGACCGTTACCTACAACTTTACGAAATCGGCCACGCCGTTGCAATGGACCTACACCGCCGCAGGCCCGGCCGGGACCACCCTCTCGGGGAGCGGCGTTTCGGGAACGGCCACCTTCAGCACCACCGGCCAATTGGTCGGTATGGGGGCGACCCCGGCTGCGATCGCCAACCAAACGTTGACCATCAGCGGGTTCCCCTCGGGGGCGCAACCGCTCACGACCACGTGGTCGCTGGTCAACGGCACCACCGGGGCGTCGCTGGGGGAACTGACCAACTACGCTTCCGACTCGGTCACCAACTCGGTGGTTCAGGACGGTTACTCCACCGGTGTCTTACGAGGACTCTCGGTCGACGGCGAAGGGATCATCTCGGGTCTCTTCAGCAACGGACAGACGCAGCAGCTTTATCAGGTACAGATGGCCGACTTCCTCTCCCCGTGGGGTCTGACGCGAACCGGTGACACGCTCTTCGCCGAAACGGCTCAGTCGGGACAACCGATTCTGGGTGTGGCCAAAGCTGGCGGATTCGGTTCGATCTACGGGTCGGCGCTCGAGATGAGTAACGTCGATCTGTCGGAACAGTTCGTCGCCATGATCCAGAACCAACGGGCCTATCAGGCGAACAGCCGGATCGTGACGACGGTCGATCAGATGTTGCAGGAGGTGGTGAACCTCGTCAGGTAATTAACGCCATGGTGAGAGCGGGAAACAGTCACGGATGACGCCCTCCCCTCTCTTTATGAATACGCCTTAGATACGATCGCCTTTTCTCCGCTTTTTCCGCTTTGGTTCGGGCTCCCACCCGACCCACTCCCTACCCGGCAGGACTCTCCCTCCTGCCGGGTTTTTTTATTACGCGGTTATTTTTCGATACCATTCGCCGCTCGTTGGCGACTTCCCATCGACATGTCAAGACCGCCTTCGGCCTCGAGCGGAAACGGTTTCGTGATGCGGCAGAGAAAGGGACTCAAGCGTCTCTCTCTTTTCCCCATCATCAACAATCGTGTTTCTTACGGGGCGTGATTGACCGGGCTGTTCGCTCCCCCGCCGATTCGGTAGGCATGTTCGATGGCGCGCCCGATGAAGGTTTCGGCTTGGGCGACGGCGTCGGGAACCGAGAGCCCTCCGGCGAGAGTGGCGGTGATGGCGGAGGCGAAGGCGCAACCGGAACCGTGGGTATAGGCTGTTTCGATCCATGGCCGTTCGAAACGGAAAAAGGCGCCGTCGAACAGAAGGATATCGACGGCATGTTCCCCCTGTCGGTGGTGCCCCCCTTTGATCACCACGCCGCGCGGTCCCATCGCGACGATCTTTTTCGCCGCCTCTCGCATCGACGTTTCGTCGGTCACTTCGATTCCGGTCAGGTCGAACGCCTCCGGCCCGTTGGGGGTGACGACGGTCGCCAGCGGGACGAGCCGTTCTTTCATCGCCGTCACGGCGTCGGGTTGGAGCAATCGATGACCCGAGGTCGAGACCATCACCGGATCGACGACAAGGGGGATCTCTTGTCGCGTCGAAAAGATCGCGGCCACGGCGCCTATGATGGCCGCGTCAAAAAGCATCCCGGTTTTCACGGCTCCCACCGGCAGGTCGTCGAGAACGGCGGTCGCCTGTCGAGCCACGAAGACCGGGTCGACGCCGATAGCGTCGGTGACGCCGACGGTGTTTTGCACGGTGAGGGCGGCGATGACTGCGGCCCCATAGACGCCGTGTGCGGCGAAGGTTTTAAGGTCCCCCTGTATCCCGGCGCCGCCGGAAGGGTCGGACCCGGCGATGGTGAGAGCGATCGGTTTTACGGCCATCAGTCGATCTTCTCCGGCCCGGTTCCTCGGGCCGGGTCGCCTGCGTAGGCGTAGAAGGCGGCGATCTTCCGATGGACCAGATCGAGAACCCCGTCCAAAAACCCCGGATCTTCTTCCAACGCCAGACGGTGCCATCGATTCAGATCGTCGTCGGCCAACGCCGCTTCTTCGGCGAGTTCCCGTTCCATGCGGGTCGCTTCTTTCTCGAAGGCGAGCACGTTGTGCGACCCGGCCACCAGCTTGTGGAGAATAAAGGCCCAATCCTCCCCTTCGATCCATTCCGGGTCGGCGCCCATCATGCTCATATAGAGCCGATATTTTTCGCGCCGGTCGAGACGACGGGCTTGGGCCAGCATGGTCCGCAACCGGGCGAGCCGCCGGACTTTGGCCATCAACGGCGCGGGGGGATCGGTAAGCATCGTTCGAGGATACTCCCCGTCGGCGACCGACGGCAAGAGCAGTTGACACTCCTCGGGGCCAGTCTTACGATGACGAAGCCAATTTTATACCGCGAGGTTTTCCCGATGTCCGTCGCCCGCACTCAGAGCGCCTCCGTCTTCGGGGTCACCGCCTTCCCGGTGGAGGTGGAAGTCAACCTCGCTCCCGGCGTTTTCAACTACGCCACCGTCGGCCTCCCCGACACCGCCATACGGGAATCGCAAGAGCGGATCTTGGCCGCCATCGCCAATTCCGGGTTCGAACGTCCCATCAAAAAAATTACCGTCAACCTCGCCCCGGCCGACGTGAGAAAAGAGGGGGCCGCTTTCGATCTGCCGATAGCCGTCGGCATTTTGCAAGCCGACGGGATCATCGACACCGACCTTGGCGGAACCCTTTTCTTCGGCGAGCTCGCTCTCGACGGGCGGGTGAAACCGGTGCGGGGGATTATCTCGTTGGCGTTGCTGGCCCGCGACCAAGGGGTCGAGCGTATCGTCGTCCCGGCCCGGAACGCCGAAGAGGCGGCCGTGGCCGAAGGGGTCACCGTCATCGGGGTCGACTCGTTGCCGCAAGTGGTCGAGTACTTGTCCGGCGCATCGCCCATCGCCCCCACCACCATCCACGCGCCGACCCTTTTCGCGCAAGGGTTAAGCGGCGTCGAACTCGACGATTTCGCCGACGTGAAAGGGCAAGGGAACGTCAAACGGGCGTTGGAGGTGGCCGCCGCCGGGGGGCATAACATCATGCTCATCGGCCCCCCCGGTTCGGGGAAGTCGATGATGGCCAAACGTATCCCGACGATCCTCCCCGACATCACCTTCGACGAAGCGGTCGAGACGACCCGTATTCATAGCGTCTCCGGCAAGCTCGACGACCGGCGAGCGTTGGTGGTCCGTCGTCCGTTCCGGTCGCCCCACCACACCATCTCCGACGCCGGCCTGATCGGCGGTGGAACGACCCCGGTTCCCGGCGAAGTTTCGCTGGCCCATAACGGGGTTCTCTTTCTCGACGAGTTGCCCGAGTTTCGCAGGAACGTGCTGGAGGTGATGCGGCAACCGTTAGAAGAAGGGAACGTCACCATCAGCCGCGCCGCCATGAGCGTCACCTACCCCTGCCGCTTCATGCTCGTCGCCGCCATGAACCCTTGCCCCTGCGGCTACTTCACCGATCCCGACAAGGAATGCGGTTGTACCGGCCATATGATTCGGAAATATCGGAGTCGCATATCGGGGCCGTTGCTCGATCGGATCGATCTTCATGTGGAGGCGCCGGCGGTGAAGTATCAGGCGATGATGGAGCAGCCGACCGGCGAGAGTTCGGCGACCATTCGGAGTCGTGTGAATGCGGCGCGCGAGATACAGCTCGCCCGATTCGCCGGAACCGGGATATTTAGCAACGCCCGGATGGGGAACAAAGAGACGAGGAAATATTGCCATCTCGACGAACCGTCGCGGCAGCTACTCAAGACCGCCGTCGAAAGACTCGGCCTGTCGGCTCGCGCTCACGAGAAGATTTTGAAAGTGGCCCGCACCATCGCCGACCTCGACGGAGCGGAGAAGATCGAAGCGGTTCACCTCTCCGAAGCGGTGCAATACCGGAGCCTTGATAGAGACAATATTTGATGCGACGGTTCTGTTTCTCTCTCGTCGCCCTCACTCTCGCCGGGTGCGCCTCGCATGGGGTGGTGCAGAACGTCCCCCAAACCGGCGTCGCGGTGGAAGGGAGCTATTCCCTCGAAACCTTCAGCAAACGATCCGAGGGAGACCTTTCGCTGAACCTTACATTCTCCGGCGGGGGCGCCCGTGCCGCGGCGCTGGCGTACGGCGTGTTGCTGGAGTTGCGGGAAACGAAATACGTCGCGGAGGGGCGGAGCCGAAGACTCCTCGACGAGGTCGATGTGATCAGCTCGGTTTCGGGTGGGAGTTTTACGGCCGCCTACTACGGGCTCTACGGCGAAGAGATCTTCGAAAGCTTCGAAGAGAAATTCTTGCATCGTGATATCGAGGGGGTTCTCGTCAAGAATCTCCTGAGCCCCGCCCGCTGGTTCTCCCGGAGGGGGCGGACCGAAATGGCGACCGATTATTACCGGGAGATGGTCTTCGGCGACGCCACCTTCGCCGACCTGAAAAAAAGTAACGGCCCGCTGATCCTGATCAACGCTTCCGACTTGAGCAGCGGCGCCCGGTTCAGTTTCGTGCAGGAGTATTTCAATCTCCTCTGCTCCGATCTCGACAGTTTTCCCGTCGCCAAGGCGGTGGCCGCCTCGTCCGCCGTGCCGGTCCTCTTTTCGCCGGTGGTGGTCGAAAACTTCCAAGGGTGCGACACCGGTCGTTTCAAAGAGGCGCTCGAACGGAGCAAGGCGAGCCAAACAGGCCCGGAAATTCTTCTCGCCGCCTCCGCTTTGGAAAAACTGGTCAACGAGAAGGAGAAGTATCGTTACCTTCATCTGGTCGACGGGGGGATTACCGACAATCTCGGGCTCCGCTCGTTCTACGAAGTGATCGAGCTTTCCGGCGGCATCGAAACGTTTTTTCGGTGGATGGGGAAAAGCCCGAGCAAAAGGGGGGCGATGATCGTGGTGAACGCCTCCACCGACCCGGGCTACGGCGTCGCCGCTTCCAAGGATGAGCCGACCATCGAGCAGACCCTCGGCGCCGTCAGCGATATCCAGCTTCATCGCTACAACGCATCGACGGTCGATCTGATGCGGCAAAACGCCCAGAAATGGCGCGACACGATGAAGGGCGCCGGTCCAAGGGCGGAGCATCATTTCATCGAAGTGAATCTCAGAAACGTGATGCCCGCTCAACGGAGAAAGTATTTCAACCTGATCCCAACCAGCCTTACTCTTACCGAAGAACAGGTCGATGAACTGATCGGAGCCGGACGTCAACTGCTCCGAGAGAATCCCGATTTTCAGGCGCTGGTGAAGGGCCTCACGCGGGAGTAGCATGCCCAACCCGCCGCGCCTGGTCATCTCTCCCTGGTGAACCGTATGCGCCATCGGCGCCAGCCGCCCCGGCGGACTCGACGGAGGGATGACCTTCACCACCACGCGAGGCTGTGCGACAATAGCTCCATCGATAACGAGCGTCAGGCGGTGACCATGGTCATACGAGCGACCATACTCATTTGTTGTTCTCTTCTCTTCGCCGCCTGTGGCGGTGGCGGAGGATCGTCGAGCGATAGCGGTTCGAGCGTCACGACGGAATGCGCCAACCCTGTGGCGACATCGGCCTACATGATGACCTTTCACGCCTGTGACACGGCGACCGCGAGCTGCTCCGATCCGAGGAACCACACCATCTATCTCGCCGCCTCCAACGACGGTGTCGGTTGGTCGCTGATCGAATCGTTCGTCCCACGGGCCGGATCGGTTCCCGACATCGCCATGCATGACGGGTCGCTCTATCTCTTCCACACCGGGGGGAACGAAAACTGGGTGCGCTACAACGCCTGCCTCGAACCGACCGCCACCGGGATGACCACCATCGCCGGAGAGAGCGGCGGCTTCGTCGATCCGTCGCTTATCGAAGTCGAAGGCCTCCTGACCCTCTTCTACCTCCCCGGTGTCTTCGGCGCCGACCCGGCCGGTTGCTCCTCCTATCCCTGTACGAAAGAGATCCACTCCGCCACCATGAACGGCGCCGATCCCTCCGCCATGACCCAAGCGCCCGGCGCCCGAGTAGGCGAAACGATAACCAACGGCGTTCTCTCCGATCCCGACATCGTCCGTCGGGCCGACGGAACCTATTTGCTCTATATCTCCATGGGGCAATCGACCAAGGTCTACACGAGTTTCTCTCCCACCGGATCGTTCACCGCCGGATCGATGGTAAGCGACGGCGCCGGAGGAGTTCCCACCGCCCTTGCCAACGACGACGGGAGCGTCTGGCTTTACGTCACCACCAACAGCCAAGGGCACGAGACAATACGTCGTGGCGTCAGCCCCGACGGGACGACCCCCGTGACCGACTTCACCACCGTCGCCGACACCGGGATATCGTCTGTCTTCAGCGCCACCACCTCCCTCTCGTCCCCGTCGGTAATCCGATGGCCGATCGGATGGAGCCGTTGAAAGCAAAGGTGTTGCTTTTAGCTAACTGTCAAAACTGATAGTAATTGACAATAAATGACAGTTGGGCGAAAATGAGCCGACTGTCAAAATTGACAGTTATTGACAATAAATGACAGTTGGTGGCGCCGATGAAAATCCCCGAGACTCCTCCTCAACTCAACCTTCATCCGGCGGTTGTTGGCGAGCGAAACCTCCTCGACTACAGGAAGCTAACCGACGAGAAGGGGCGCTATCTCCATTGGGAAAAGCTCAAACGGCTCACTCCTCCAGAAGGATTTACCCCCCTTGATTGGTGGACGGCGATTAAGATCGCCCGAAAGGGTCGGGCCATCCGCATTCCGCTCCAAGCCAAAAATGGCGCCCGATTTTATTTCACCGATCCGGCGCAGGTTCAGAAGCAACTCCATTGGCTCACGCAGAACGCCTCTGGCGCCATTTCGGGGAAGGTCGATCTCCTGAACAAGGAGTCGGAGCAGACCTTTCTTATGCAGGCGCTTTTCGACGAGGCGATCTACTCCAGCCAATTGGAAGGCGCCGCCACGACCCGCGAGAAAGCCAAAGAGATGCTCCAAGAGGGGCGGGCGCCCCGCGACCATAGCGAACGGATGATCGCCAATAACTATGCGGCCATGGCGTTTATTCGGGAACGTCTGAACGAACCGTTGACCCCGAAGCTTATCTTTGATCTTCACCGCATTGTCACCAAAGAGACGCTCGGCGATTCTGACCATGCGGGACGATTTCGCCAACCGGGGGAGCCGGAGATCGTCGTGGTCGACCGGCGCGACGACGAACTTCTCCATACGCCTCCCCCACCAGACCAGCTTCCCGGACGGCTGAAAGCGTTGTGTCATTTCGCCAACAGCGAAGAGGAGGAAGGGTTCGTCCACCCGCTGGTGAAAGGGATCATTCTTCATTTCATGATCGGCTACGACCATCCCTTCAGCGACGGGAACGGACGAACGGCCCGCGCCCTTTTCTATTGGTATGCGCTGAAAGCCGAGTATTGGCTTGTCTCGTATATCTCCCTGTCGGAGATTATCAAGCAGGCTCCGGCGCAATATTCGAAGGCCTATCTGCACACCGAGACCGACGAAGGAGACATGACCTATTTCGTCATTCATCAGCTCGACGCCTTGCGGGCGGGGATCGACCGGCTGACGGAGAAGATGAAGAACCGCATGGCCGACCTACAGGAGATCGAACGGCTTCTCGAACCGACGCCGACGATTCGAAGCGAACTGAACTTTCGGCAGATCGGGCTCTTGCGCCATGCGCTGCGGCATCCGGGGAATCGGTATACCATCGCCGGTCATAGCAAGATGCACGGCATGGCCATAAACTCGGCCCGAAACGATCTGTTGAAATTGGCGGATGGCCTCGGCTTTCTCGACAAGAACGACCGGGAGAAGAAACTCGTTTTCATCGCCCCCGGCGATCTGGTGGAGCGGATACGGCGGGGAGGGGGTGAAAGATGAGTGATGATGAGATGGCGAAACTGTCGGCCTTTTCCCCGCAAGAGTTGCGTGAAAAATTGAGTCGAGTCCCAATTCGAGCCAAAGGGAAAAAGGGGAAGCGGACGAACGAGGTTATAGAGCGGCACCACATGTATCGCTTCCTTTCGACGATTGCCGACGAGAACCTCCTCACCTATCCGCTAGAAGTCGTCAAGCAAGAGAGGCCCGACTACCGGATAGAGTGCGAAGGAAAAACCGTTGGTGTCGAAATCTCATATCTGACCAATCCCCATTATCAGCGTGCGAATGACTACAAGCGTAGAGCCTATCCGGACAATCCGGTTCCACTCCTTGGAACCTGGTTTCCAAATCCTCAGGAGAAAATGTCCACCGACACGATGAGAGCAATAGTGGCCGCCTCGCAAAATCCGAACGGACATAAGCGTGTCCCGGAGCATTGTAGCGACGAGGAGAGGTGGCGCACGCTCATCCTCAATCGGCTGGAAGAGAAGACAAAAAAACTGGTGGATTATGATAGGAGTGATGAAAACTGGCTATTACTTGATGATGATCTTTCGAATCCACAGCCGACATTTGATGTGGCGGACGAAGCAATAAACGCGCTTTTCAAAGAGTACTACGCCGATGTGGCGCGCCTGCTTTTCGATCAAGTACTTATCGTAAGCATGGGTGACTACTTAGGGATAAACGCCACCGGTATGCGCCTGCGCAAGGCGTGTGTCGATGTCTGGAACTGTTGATTATGAGCAAGTGTGAAATCATCGTCGGGAAGTATCAGATCGACGCGGCGCAGATGGTGGCCTACGAGTACACCTGCGAGCCGGAGAAGTGCGAGGAGCGAAACGAGTATTGTTGCGCCCGGTTCGAGGTCGATATCTCCGCCACCGAGATGGAGCGGATGACCGGTCTGATGCCAGCCTCCTCCCAATATGCCCCTTCTCTTTGTGAAAGGGGTAGGCCCCTAAACGTCTTCGACGAGTTCGACGACGACCCCCGCCGGTTCGTCATCGACAAGAACGACGCCGGTGACTGCGTCTTCACCTTTGTGGCCGCCGGTGAAAAACGGTGCGCCCTCCATGCGGCCTGCCTTGATATCGGTCTCGACCCGATGATAGAAAAACCGCTCCCCTGCCGCATCTGGCCGTTGACCATCGGCGACCGCGGTCCCGACGGGAAGATTCACGTCGGGTTCGACTTAGCCAGCGATCCGGTCTGTCTCGCCAAAAAACGTCGTGATAAAAAAATCGTCTCCCCCGGTGTGCGAGAGTTGCTCACCGGGTTGCTTGGGAAACGGGCCGCCGGGACCATAAGAGCGATAGAGGAGACTTCCGGCTGACCACCCCCAATTTCCCTTCACCCCTCTCCGGCGACGTGGAGGCTTCGCCTGCGTGGCCTCGGAGTGAGCCGGTATTCAGCCCCACGCTGTCAGTCGGCGGTGAAGAGGCGCGATGCAGTTACCTTCCCTTCGGCGATAGTCATTTCGCAGAAGGTCCGTTGATACATCATGACGCCGGTCTCGGCGGTCAGTTTGGTTTCGTTATCGACCGGGATCGAAAACCGTTCCGCCTCGGCCAAGGATCGGGCCTTTTCGACGGTTACGCCGGGGCGCATCTGATCGCAATAGTCGGCCAGCCGAAGGGGGCCGGTGGCGCCTCCCCCCGCGTACCAGAAATACCAGAACAAAACGACCCCCACCCCCAAGACAGGGGCGGCGAACCGGAACCCCAGCGCGAAGATAATGCGTATGATGTGTCTCAAATCGCCCTCTTTTCCCATGATGCCCTAGAACCCCCCAAAGAACGAAACGAAAAAGAGGTTGCGCAAACCCCTTTAATTTGGCACAATCTCTCTTTTTTGAAATCAGGCCGTTTCTCCGTTGGTCCCGGAGAAGGGCGACAAGGAGCGATACGGACATGTTCGCAGTGGTGAAAACCGGCGGAAAGCAGTACAAGGTCTCCGAAGGGGACATTATCACCGTCGAGAAACTCGACGCCGAAGTCGGCGCGGAAGTCGATCTTGGCCCGGTCCTGATGGCTGGCGACGGCGACAAGGTCGAAGTGGGCGCCCCCGCGCTGGATGGAAAGAGCGTTCGCGCCACCGTCCTCGCTCAGGGCAAAGCGCCGAAGATCGTCATCATGTATCACCGGCGCCGCAAGAACAGCCGGAAGAAAATCGGTCACCGCCAACCGTTGACCAAACTGAAGATCACCGCGATCAACTGAACTTGACGAGCTCGTTCCCCGCTTACGGAAACGAGACCATACGGAGATAAGAGATGGCTCATAAAAAAGGACAGGGCAGCACCAGCAACGGACGTGATTCCGCCGGTCGCCGCTTAGGTGTCAAGAAATTCGCCGGTGAACTGGTCAGCGCGGGGAGCATCCTCGTCCGTCAGCGTGGCACCCGTTTCTATCCCGGCGTCAACGTCGGCATGGGGAACGACCACACCCTCTTCGCCAAAGAGACCGGTGTCGTCTCCTTCACCGAAGGGGGCCCCCGCAACCGCCGCTTCATCAACATCGCCCCGGCGACGAACTGACCGCGACGCGTGGGGCGAGAGGCGCTAGCGTTGGCGACCCACACCGGCGTCGTCGCCGCCTCGTCATCGACGGCTTAAGTCATTACCGTACGGACCAAAAAACCCGTCCCTGCATGGGGACGGGTTTTTTGCGTGAAAACCCCATCGCATCGATGGTGTCGTATGATGCTTCATCCGTGAAGGGCGGCATAGAGACCGTCCTTCTTTGGGAACGTGAGAGAGCCGATGAATCTTTCCTTTCCCCAGCGGGAGGGGGCGCAAGGCCGTAAAAGGCAGGCCCCCCTCCCGTGTGGGGAGGTAAAGTTTCTTTGGTTCTTTCTTTTCAAAGAAAGAACAGTCTTAATGTCCTCCTTTGTCGATCAAGTCATCATAGACGTCGCCGCCGGTGACGGTGGGTGTGGTAAACGTTCCTTTCGTCGGGAGAAATATGTCCCCGAAGGGGGCCCCAACGGCGGCGACGGCGGCAACGGCGGCGACGTTATTTTTCAGGCCGACCACAACCTCCACACCCTTCTCGACTATCGGTACCGGAAAGAGCACAAAGCCGAGAACGGCGCCAACGGCGGTCCCAACAACATGACCGGCAAGAGCGGCGAAGAGCTCATCCTTCGCTTTCCCGTTGGCTGTCTCTTTTACGACGACACCACCGGCGAGCAGATCGGCGAGCTGACCAAACCCGATCAGGAATTCGTCATTTGCAAAGGAGGGAGCGGCGGCTGGGGGAACGCCCGGTTTAAAACGTCGATCAACCGCGCCCCCCAACAGGTCAAAGAAGGGACCCCCGGCGAGGCGGTCAAAGTCCGGGTCGAGTTAAAGCTGATGGCCGACGTCGGGCTCGTCGGCTATCCCAACGCCGGGAAATCGACCCTCATCAGCGTTATCTCCGCCGCCCGTCCCAAGATCGCCAACTATCCTTTCACCACCCTCGTCCCCAACCTCGGCGTCGTCAGTTGGGGCGAAGAGCGAAGCTACGTCGTCGCCGACATCCCCGGCCTCATCGAAGGCGCCGCCGAAGGGAAAGGCCTCGGGCACCAGTTCCTGCGACACGTCGAGCGGACCCGGTTGATCGTCCATCTTCTCGACCCGGCTTGCGACGAAGAAGGGCGCGAACCGGTCGTCGATTTCGAAACCGTCAACGCCGAGTTGTCCCGCTATTCCGACCATCTCGCCGCCACCCCCCAGGTCGTCGTTGTGAATAAAGCCGATCTTTTAGCCGACGAGCAGATCGCTGACATAACGGATCGGCTCGCCCCCTTGGTTGGCGGGAACGTTACATTTATCAGCGCCGCCACAAGCCAAGGGACCGCCGAACTGGCACAGACCTTGGGGGCGTTATTGGCCCAGCTCGACCAGGATGAGGCCGTTCGCGAGGAAAAAGAGCCCCAAAAGGGCTAAAAGTAAAAACGGAACGCTTGACTTTGTATGGGGATTAACGATATAAAACGTTTTCCATGCTTCCCGTGACGTTCGTGGCGGGGAAGCGTCTGTTCTAGTGGAGGTTTCCAAACCATGACTCAGAAGCTCGTCAAGCCGCGCATCTATGTCGGCATGGGCACGTGTGGCATCGCCGCCGGAGCCGTGAACGTGCACGATGCGGTTCTCTCCCATCTGAAAGCGAACAACATCGACGCCGAGGTGGTCCAGACCGCCTGCGTCGGCATGTGTTTCGCCGAGCCGATGATCGACATTCATGTTCCCGGCAAAGCCCGGATTGTGTATCAGAAGGTCAAAGGCGACGACGTCGGCAAACTGATCGACGGCCAGCTCGCCGGGTCTCCCAACGCCAAGAAAGCGATCGCCCAATGGGAGAGCGACGAACCGGCCTGGGAAGGTATTCCCGCCTGGAAAGAGGTCGAACTCAACAAAAAACAGAACCGTTTCATTCTTCACAACTCCGGCGTCATCGACCCCGAAAGCCTTGAAGAATATGAAGCTTCCGGCGGCTACAGCGCCCTCAAGCAGATCATGCTCGGAACCGGCGCCACCGACGGAAAGCCGATGACCCCCGCCGAAGTGATCAAGTTCATCGAAGACTCCAAGCTTCGGGGACGTGGTGGTGGCGGATTCGACACCGGCTGGAAGTGGAGCGAGTGCGCCAAATACAACAATGTAGAGAAATTCGTTCTCTGCAACGCCGACGAAGGCGACCCCGGCGCTTTCATGGACCGGGCCTTGTTGGAGGGGGATCCCCACTCGGTCATCGAAGGGATGATCATCTGTGGGTACGCTATCGGCGGAACCTTCGGATACATCTACTGCCGCGCCGAATATCCGTTGGCCGTCAAGCGGCTCAACATCGCCATGGAGCAGGCCCGGAAAGCCGGGTATCTCGGCGAGAACATTCTCGGTACCGGCTACAGCCTCGACATGATCGTCAAAGAAGGCGCCGGCGCCTTCGTCTGCGGTGAATCGACCGCCCTTCAGTATTCCATTGAAGGAAAACGCGGTATGCCCCGTCCCCGGCCTCCCCAATCGGTTGAAGCCGGTCTGTGGGACATGCCGACCATCCTGAACAACGTCGAGACCTTCTCCAACGTCCCCCGGATTTTCCAGGTCGGCTTGGAGAAATATCTCTCCTTCGGCACCGCCAAATCGGGCGGCACCAAGATCTTCGCCCTCTCCGGCGCCGTCAAAAACGCCGGACTGGTCGAAGTCCCCATCGGCACCACGCTGCGCGAAGTCATTTACGACATCGGCGGAGGTATCCCGAAGAAAAAAGGATTCAAATCGGTCGCCATCGGCGGACCGTCCGGGGGCTGTCTCCCGGCCGAAATGCTCGACTACCCCATCGACTTCGAGACCCTCATCGAAGCCGGCGCCATGATGGGTTCCGGTTCGATGGTCGTCTGCGACGAGACCACCTGCATGGTGGAGCTCTCCCGGTTCTTCATGGAGTTCTGCGCCGACGAATCGTGCGGCAAATGCACCCCCTGCCGAATCGGCAACACCGTCCTGCTCGACATGCTGACCCGGATCACCAAAGGTGAAGGGCGGATGGAAGACATTGATTTGTTGCAGGAATATGGCGACTACATCATGAGCATGTCGCTCTGCGGTCTCGGGAAATCAAGCCCGGCGCCTGCGCTGTCGGCCCTCCGGTTCTACCGGGAGGATTTCGAATCGCACATCGTCGACAAAGTCTGCCCCACCGCCTCGTGCGTGGAGCTCCGTAAGTATGAGGTCAAGATGGATGAGTGCACCGGGTGCGGCGCCTGCATCCAGCCTTGCCCCACCGGGGCCATTATGGGGCAAAGAAAAGAGATCGTGTATCTGAACCAGGACCTCTGCATTTTGTGCGGGGTCTGCTACGACAAGTGTAACTTCAACGCCATTCTGTAAGTACCGGCGTCTGACGGAACCAACGAAGAAGAAGGTCGCATAGCCCATGGCCGAGAAGGAAACGGTAACGCTCACCATCGACGGGATCGAAGTCACCGTCGATAAAGGCGCCAAAGTCTACGACGCGTGCGTCGCCGCCGGGGTGTATCTCCCCGGCCTCTGCTACGACCCCAAGCTTTCGCACTTTGGCGGTTGCCGGATGTGCATCGTCGATATTCTCAACAGCCGGGGGCGCAAAAGCTCCAAATGGGCCTGTTGCGAACCGGCGACCAAAGGGTACGTGGTCACCACCAGCAACGCCAAGATCGACAAAAAGCGGCAGGTCATGATGGAGTTTCTCCTCATGCATCACCCGCTCGACTGCCCCACCTGCAACGCCTCCGGCGACTGCGGACTGCAAGACGCCGCCTTCTTCGTTAAACAGAAGAAAGGGCGCCTGCCGCAGACCCGGCGGAACGAACCGCTCCTCATCGACAACCCGGTGTTGGAGCGGGACTTCAATAAGTGCATCCTCTGCGGGAAATGCGTCCTCGCCTGTAACGAGTTGCAAGGAAACGGCGCCATCGACTTCCAGCAACGGGGATTCTGGGCCGAAGTTGGCACCCCCTATCGCATCCCGCTCGAGTGCGACTACTGCGGTCAATGCCTTGCCGTCTGTCCCACCGGCTCTTTCCAGGATCACACCGAAGAGTACAAAGGGCACGATTGGGAATACGAAAAGACCGTCACCACCTGCTCCTTCTGCGGCGTCGGCTGCTCGCTGGTGTTGAACGAAAAGAAAGGCGACATCGCCAAAGTCACCGGCGACGACCTGATCGGCGTCAACCGTGGCAACCTCTGCGCCCGTGGGCGGTTCGGTCACGAAGCCTATCAGGCCGACGGACGGATCGAGACCCCGCTGATCCGCGACGGCGTCACCCTCCGCCCGACCACCTGGGACGAAGCGCTTGAAACGGCCGCCGCTAAACTGAAAGAGATCGTCGCCCAACATGGCGCCGAATCGGTCGCCGTCGTCGCCGGTGAGCAGATCACCAACGAAGACGCTTACGTCTTGCAACGGTTCGCCCGCGAAGGGATCAAGACCCCCCGCATCGATACCTTGGCCAACCTGCGCAAACCGAAACTGCACGGACGCCTCTTCGACGAATATGGCGCCGACGCTCCCATCATCAGTTACGAATCGCTTTACGAAGCCGATTCGATCATGTTCTTCGGGGCCGACCTCGAAAAAGAGAACCCGGTCGTCGGGAACACCGTTCGGATGATCATGCGGGATCAGGGAACCCCCCTCTTCCTCGCCCATTCGCGGAACACCCTGTTCGCGCCGATAGAGAAAGCCGCCGCCCGCTATCGCTACGGCGCCGAGACAGCCTTCGCCGCCGCCCTCACCGGCGCGGTCAAAAACGGTAAAGCCGACGCCTCCTTGAGCGCCGCCCACGGGGTTGACGCCGAGAGTGTGGAAGCCATCGCAGCCGGTATCGCCGGTAAAAACCCGGTGATTATCATGGGCGCCGAAGTGGCCGATCATCCGATGTCGTCCGATATCGTCACCGCCGTCGTGGCGCTGGCCAAAGCGGCCGGCGGTAAAGCCCTCCTGTTGCGCGAATACGCCAACACCCAAGGGACCAACGACATGGGGCTTTCGACCGGCCATCTTCCCGGCTATCAGAAAGCCGACGGCGCCGTCGAAGAAGCCGACACCTTCCGACTGATGACCGACGGGAAAGTGAAAGCCCTCGTGGTGGTCGGGGCCGACCCGGTCACCCAACACGCCGACGGCGCCTATGTGGCCGAAGCGATCAAAGGGAACCTCTTCACGCTCGTCACCGCCCCGTACCGAAGCGAGACCGGCATGTTGGCCGACGTCCTCCTCCCCTCCACCACCGCTCCCGAGCGGGAAGGGAGTTTCACCAACAACGAAGGACGGGTCCAAGCGGTCCGTCAAGCCATCGCCCCCTTCGGCGAAGCGTGGCCCGATTTCGAAATCTTCTCGGCGCTCGGCGCCAAATTGGGCGTCAGCGCCACCTACGGATCGGCCACGCAGGTGACCACCGAAATCGCCGAGAAAGTTCCCGGCTACGAGGGATTGACCGAAGAGCGGATCGCCCAAGGGGACGCGTTGGTCGCCTATCCGAAAGGGGAGGCCAAAGCGGGCGCCTTCTCCACCGAGCCGCTCAAGATGCCGTCGGTCGAGTCGTTCAAGTATCTGGCCCACATCGGCAACTCCCTCTTCCATATGGGGTCGTTGTCCCGCGCCAGCGCCACGCTCAACAAAATCGACGGCAAAACCTGGGTCGAAATCAACCCGGAAGACGCCGAAAAAGACGATCTTTTCGACGGCGACGATGTCGTCTTGGAGAGCAAACAGGGTTCCATACGGGCCATGGTGAAAGTCAGCGACCGGTCGCCGGTCGGAACGGTTTTTGTGCCGAAGAACTTCGAGAACGAACCGGCCCTGCGTCTCGTTTACCGCAACGACGACGTTACCCGGATTCGGATCGCCAAGTCCGATAGCTAATCCCCCGGCAGGTCGAGGAGGGGGGGCCCCCACGAGAGTCCGCCGGTAGGCAGGGCGAGGGGGAGGGGCCACATCAGGGAAGTTGGCGTTGGCGAGAGAGCGAAGACGAGCCGCAGGTTTTGGGTTGAGAAAGTAGGACAGGCTCCCTGCGAGGGGGCGTATTAAGACAAGGGGAGAGGGGCCGATACGGCGCTTCTTTCGAGACGTGAAACAGGCGCCCTGTCGGCGTCGATAAAACGGTCGTAAACGTCACACGACGAGGACCCCGGCGAGGGGGGTAAACGGTTGACATCGAATCATTCGATGGTAGACTTGCCCTTCTCAATGTCGCGGTTCGCGGCGTCAATCGTTCGATCGAAAGGGGACACGGTGAACGAGTATATCCCGGTACTGATCATGTTCGGCATTGCGGCGGTCGTCGCCGCGTCGATGACCGGTCTTGCCGAGCTGTTGGGGCCCAAACTCTCCTTCCGGGAGAAGATGGAGCCTTTCGAGTGCGGTGAGAACCAGATCGATTCGCCGCATCAACGGTTCTCGGTCCGCTTCTTTTTGGTGGCGCTCCTCTTCATCATCTTCGATATCGAGGCGGTGTTCCTCTTCCCCTGGGCGGTGATCTTCCAGCAGCTTGGCCTCTTCGGATTCGTCGAGATGGTGGTCTTCATCTTCATCCTGGCCGCCGGTTTGGCGTATGTCTGGAAAAAAGGAGCTTTGGAATGGGAATGAGCGACGACGAGAAGGCCGTCGAAGCCCTGGGCGATTCGGCCATTGTTACTCGGCTCGATTCGGTTATCGCATGGGGCCGGAAGTTTAGCTTCTTTACGTATCCTTTCATCACCGCCTGTTGCGGGATGGAGTTCATGAGCGTGGCCGGCCCCCGGTACGACATCGATCGGTTCGGCGCCGCGTTGCCCCGGTTCTCCCCCCGGCAGGCCGACCTTCTGTTGGTGGTCGGTACGATCAGTCACAAACAGGCTCCGATTCTGGTCAAGGTCTATAACCAAATGACCGAGCCGAAATGGGTCTTCGCCTTCGGCGCCTGCGTGGTCTCCGGCGGCATGTACGATAACTACGCCACCGTCCAAGGGATCGACACGCTGATCCCGGTCGACGTCTACGTCCCCGGTTGCCCCCCCCGCCCCGAGATGGTCCTCGACGGACTGATCAAGTTGCAGGAGAAGGTGGTGGCCACCCCGAACCAGATGGGCTACACCCGCGGGATCTCCCCGGTGGGCGAAGCCGACGACCGGATCGTCACCGGGTAAGGAAACGAGATGAGCGCTAAAGAGACCGTTAAAGATTCGCCGGTTCTGGCCAAGGTGAAAGCCCGTTTCGCCGAGGCGGGGGTCATCCTGCATAGCCATAGCTATAAAGGAGACGACACCGTCGTCGTCCGAGCCGACGAAATCCTGGCCGTCATGGACTTCTTGAAGACCGACCCGGCCTTGAACTTCGATCTGTTGCTCGACGTGACGGTGGTCGACTACTGGACGAAAAAAGGGGTGAAACCGGCCAACGCCTCGTTGCAACCCTATCTCAAGTCGTCCGGCGCCCGCTACGAGGTGGTTTACCACCTCTACTCGGTGGCCAAGAACCAGCGGATCCCGGGTGAAAGCCCCCTGGCCCGCTGACCGCCACGCAGATCAACTCGATCACCTCCCTTTGGGTCGGGGCCGATTGGCTCGAGCGGGAGGCGTGGGATCTTTACGGGGTGGTCTTCAAAGGGCACCACGATCTCCGCCGTGTGTTGTTGTACGAAGCTTTCGAAGGGCATCCCCTCCGAAAAGATTACGAGAAGACCGCCCGCCAGCCGTTGATCGGGCCGCGGAACTAACGAAACGAAAAGCGACGAAGATGACTGATAAGAAACCCAACGTCGATTTCCATACCGAGCATCACACCGAGCTCCTGACGATCAACATGGGTCCGTCCCATCCGGCGACCCACGGTACCGTCAAGTTCCTGGTGGACCTCGACGGCGAGATCATCAGCCGCATCGACGTGGAGGTCGGTTACCTCCACCGTGGCTTCGAGAAAGAATGCGAGGCCCAGACCTGGACCGGCGTCTTTCCCTACACCGACCGGCTCGACTACACCGCCTCGGTTCTGAACAACGTCGGCTACGCGCTGGCGGTGGAGAAGATGATCGGCATCGAGGCGCCGGAGCGGTGCCAATACATCCGCACGATCATGAGCGAAATGGCCCGGATGAGCGGCCACTACACCTGCCTGGCCGCCGGCGCTCTGGAGCTGGGCGCCATGACGGCGTTCCTCTACTTCGTCGAAGCGCGGGAGCTTTTGTGGGATCTCATCGAAGAGGTCTGCGGCGCCCGGTTGACGCACAACTACGTACGGATCGGCGGACTGACCGCCGATCTTCCCGAAGGGTTCGAAGGGCGTATGGCCACGGTCTTCAAAAAGAACCGGGAGCTGTGGGACGAGTTCGCCAAACTGCTGCTGAAAAACCGGATCTTTATTGACCGGATGCGGGACGTCGGCGGCATCAGCGCCGAAGACGCCATCGCTTGGGGCTACAGCGGTCCTTGCGTACGGGCCGCCGGAGTTCCTTTCGACGTGCGGAAAACCACCCCCTATCTCGTCTACGACCAGCTCGATTTCGAGATTCCGGTCGGTACCACCGGCGACAACTACGACCGGTTCATGGTTCGGATGTACGAGATCCAGCAGTCGATGAGCATCATCGAGCAGTGCGTCGAGAAGATGCCCGAAGGACCGATCAACAACACCGATCCGCAGTGGCGGCAGTCGTCGAAGGACGACATCTTCTCCGACATGGAGTCGATGATCTTCCACTTCAAAAACGAGATTAACGGCATCCCGGTTCCGGCCGGCGAGGTCTATCTTCCGGTCGAAGGCGCCAACGGCGAACTCGGCTACTATCTCGTCTCCGACGGCGGCGGGCGCCCGGTCAAATGCCGGGTTCGCCCCCCCTGCTTCCAGCTCACCAGCTCGGTCAAATACCTCATCGAAGGCTCCTTGCTTTCCGACTTGATTCCGACCTTCGACATGATCAACCTCATCGGTGGGGAGTGCGACCGCTAATGGATATGGCAAGCGCGATCGAGATGGTCGCCAAGATGGCGTTCGTCGTCGGCATCAACCTCGGCTTCTTCGCCCCGGTCCTCGCGTGGGTCGAGCGGAAACAGTCGGCCGTCATGCAAGACCGGATCGGCGCCAACCGGGCGGCGATCTTCGGCTTCACCTTCATCGGCCTCTTCCACTCGTTGGCCGACGCCTTGAAACTGATCTTCAAAGAAGACTTCGTCCCCCGTGGCGCCGATACCGTCATGCATCGGCTCGCCCCGATGATCGCCCTGATCCCGGCGTTGGTCGGGATGACCGCGATCCCTTTCGGCGGCCAGTATGTCATCGGCGGGCATCAGGTCAACCTCGTGGTCGCCAACCTCGACATGGGCCTTCTCTTCGTCTTCGCCATCACCAGCTTGGCCACCTACGGCGTCGTCATCGGCGCCTGGGCGTCGAATAACAACTGGTCGATGTTGGGCGGGCTTCGGGCCGCCGCGCAGATGTTCTCGTATGAAGTGACCATGGGGCTGACCATCGTCGGTCTCCTCATGTACTACCAGACCCTCTCGCTGGTCGAAATCGTCGCCAAACAAGACAGCTTCCTCGACTGGGGAATCATCTATCATTGGCCTGCGTTCATTCTCTTCTTGGCTTGCGCCATCGCGGAGAACAAACGGGTGCCGTTCGATATTCCCGAAGCCGAGTCGGAGCTGGTGGCCGGTTACTTCACCGAATATTCCGGCATGAAGTTCATCATGTTCTGGACCGCCGAGTTCATCGAGATCGTCACGATCTCCGCCCTCTGCGTGGTCCTCTTCCTCGGCGGACACCACTGCGCTTTCATTTCCGACGCCGGACTGGTCGAACTCTTCGGCGGAGGGGACATCGGCAACACGCTGGCGATGCTCTTCGGGGTGGCGGTCTTTCTGGTGAAGGTCTGCGTCTTGATCTTCATTCAGATGATCATCCGCTGGACCCTTCCCCGGTTCCGTTACGATCAGGTGATGATGCTCGGGTGGAAGATGATTCTTCCCCTGTCGCTGGTATGGATTCTCTTCGTCGGTGTGGCGATCCTCACCGGCCTGATGCCGACCCCGGCGTAAAGGGGGGAGCCCCGCCGCAAGGGGGGCGACGGTGCGGGGGGACGAAGGTTCCCGCGCAACGGATACGAAAAGACGAAACGAAACGAACGGACGAGTTATGGCGATTACCGTAAAAAAGATCGACCGGGGGGCTGAGCTCACCCTGTGGGAGCGCTCCTATGTGCCGGAGATCATCCGGGGCATGTGGATCACCTCCCGCCACTTCTTCCATAACATGAAGACTCTCACCAACGAGTTCGTGTTGGGGGGCGGACGGGACAAACGGACCATCATGACCCTCTACTACCCGGAAGAGCGGCCGGTGGTGCCGATAGCCTATCGTGGGCGCCCGGTATTGGTGCGGGGCGCCAACGGTCTTGAAAAATGCGTCGCCTGCGGTTTGTGCGAAGCCGCCTGCCCCCCCCATTGCATCAGCATCGTCGGGGCCGAGCGGGACAACGGCGATCGGTACCCCACCACCTATACCCTCGACGGCGCAAAGTGCATCTTCTGCGGCCGTTGCGAAGAGGTCTGCCCGAAAGAGGCGATCGTCATGAGCGGCGACTGGTCGGAGCTTTGCACCTACGACCGGAGCGAGATGCTCTACAACAAGGACGAGCTGCTGCGCCCCGAGGCGTCGCTGACGAAACGGCTCGAATATCTGCGGAACAACGCCTTCTCCAAGGCCCGCTACGAATAACGACCGGACAGAGCGAAGAGAATATGGAATCGATACTCTTTATGGTTTTCGCCGCAGTGGCGATCGGAAGCGCCATCGGCATGGTGATTTCCCGCAAGGCGATCACCTCCGCCGTCAACCTGATCATCACGATGTTCGCTCTGGCGGCCCTGTTCGCCATGCAGGACGCTCATCTGATCGCCGCGTTGCAGGTGTTGGTCTACGCCGGCGCCATCATGGTTCTTTTCCTCTTCGTCATCATGCTCCTGAACGTGCGGGAAAAAGAAGGACGGGCGACCACGCGCAATTCGACCTGGCAGATCATCGGCATCCTCGCCCTGATCCCGATCGTTACGCCGGTCATGGCCTTCTTCAACAAAGCCGACGTGGCCCACGCCCCGCAGGCGAGCGCCGATTTCGGAACCACCGCCGGCGTCGGTAAATTGCTCTTCACCAGCTATCTGCTCCCCTTCGAGGTCGCCTCGGTGCTGCTGCTGGCGGCGTTGGTGGGGGCGGTTATCCTGACGAAAACGAAGCTTCGCTAAGAGAGAGAGAATCATGGCTATCACCGCCACCTACTATCTGGCCCTGTCGGCGATCCTTTTCGTCATCGGTGTGGTCGGGGTGCTGTCGCGCCGCAACGTCATCGTCATCATGATGAGCGTCGAACTGATGCTCAACGCCGGTAACCTGGCGTTTGTGACCTTCGCCCGCGAGTTTAACGACATGGCGGGCCATGTGTTCGTCTTCATGGTAATGGCCGTGGCCGCCGCCGAGGCCGCCGTTGGTCTCGCCATCGTGCTGGCCATGTTCAAGAACCGGGAGACCATCGACATCGATCAGATCGCGTCGATGAAAGGCTGAAAGATAAAACGCCGACGGGGGGACCGACGGCGCTTCCAAACGAAAGCCGCCCCGGCGGGGCGATACGGATTACGAACGTACGACATTCAAAAGACAGGCTGAGAACCAATGTGGGGACTTGAACATATCTGGTGGGTTCCGATCCTTCCGATGATCGGCGCCATCGCCAACGGCGTCTTCGGCTTCCTCTGGCCGCGAAGTGTGACGAACCTGTTCGCCATCGGCTCGACCGGGCTTTCGTTCCTCGTCGCCGTGGTCGCCTTCTTTAACCTGATCTCCCTCCCCGAAGGGGAACGGCTCTACGAGTCGGTTCTTTTCACGTGGATTCAGGCCGGTCCCTTCACCGCCGAAGCCGGTATCCAGATCGACCCCCTCTCCGCCACGTGGCTTCTCATCGTCACCGGCATCGGGTTCTTGATTCACGTCTACTCCACCGGCTACATGAGCCACGAAGAGGCCTACCCCCGGTTCTTCTCCTACCTGAACCTCTTCATGTTCTCGATGCTCCTCTTGGTGCTCGGCAACAACTTCTTGCTGATGTTCATCGGTTGGGAAGGGGTGGGGCTCTGCTCCTACCTGCTCATCGGCTACTACTACGAGAAGAAGTCGGCGTCCGACGCCGGGAAGAAAGCCTTCGTGATGAACCGGATCGGCGACTTCGCCTTTCTGATCGCCATCATGTGGATTTTCTGGGACACTGGTTCCATCGACTACACCACCGTCTTCGGCATGGCGCACGACACATGGGCCGCAGGCGGCATGGCGATCACCGCTATCACCCTGCTCCTCTTCATCGGCGCCACCGGCAAATCGGCGCAGATTCCGCTGTACACCTGGCTCCCCGACGCGATGGAAGGCCCCACGCCGGTTTCCGCCCTCATCCACGCCGCCACCATGGTCACCGCCGGTATCTACATGGTCGCCCGCTCGGCGACGCTGTTTAACATGGCTCCGACCACCATGATGACCGTCGCCGCCATCGGCGCCATCACCGCCATCTTCGCGGCGACCATGGGCATGTACCAATACGACATCAAACGGGTGTTGGCCTACTCCACCGTTTCGCAGCTCGGCTACATGTTCCTGGCCCTTGGCGTCGGGGCGTACGTCGCCGCCGCCTTCCACGTCATGACCCACGCTTTCTTCAAAGCCTGCTTGTTCCTCGGCTCCGGCTCGGTCATCCACGGCATGAGCGGCGAGCAGGACATGCGGCAGATGGGCGGGCTCAAAAAACTGATGCCCCAAACTCACGCCACGTTCCTTATCGCCACCATCGCCATCGCCGGTATCCCGCCGTTGGCGGGGTTCTTCTCCAAAGACGAAATCTTGTTGCAAGCTTTCCTGGGACACGAGATGGCCCACAAAGTCTTCTGGGGGTATGGGTACCCTAGCGGCGATGATCACCGCGTTCTATATGTTCCGCCTCTACTTCATGACCTTCCCCGGCGAGTTGCGGGCCGAAGATCATCATGTGCGGGACCATGTTCACGAATCCCCCCCCGCCATGGTCGGGCCGTTGGTCATCTTGGCCGGTCTGGCTCTCGTCGGCGGGTTCCTTGGCCTCCCGGCCGGGATCTTCGGCGAACACGCCAACGTCTTGCACACCTTCCTTTCCGAAGTCCCCGGCCTGACCGGCGGCCACGGCGAGCATGCGGTTCATCCGTCGATGGCTCTCGAAGTCGGGCTGATGGCCACCTCGGTGGCGGTCGGCGTCGTCGGTATCCTGATCGCTTGGTACTTCTACGGCGCCCACCCGGAGAAAGCCGAAGCCCTTTCGAAAAAAGGGGGAGCGATCTCGTTTGTCCACTATGTCCTTAACCGGAAATATTTCGTCGACGAGATCTACGACGTCGTCTTCGTCATGCCGCTCCTGTGGCTCTGGCGGAATGTCTTCTGGAAAGTTATCGACGTCAAGATTATCGACGGCTTCGTCAACGCCGTCGCCGCCTTGTTCGCCGGTCTGGGAGCGGGCGCCCGCACCATGCAGACCGGTTACACCCGCAACTACGCCTTGGTCATGGTGGCCGGTGGTGTGGCGCTTGCGGTTCTTTGGGTCTTTTCCATCGGCGGCTGAAGGCCGACGATATGCTGACAACGGGTAAGAGGAAACGATGAACTCCATTCCTATTCTTTCTTTGGTGACGTTCATTCCGCTGGTCGGGATGTTTGTCATCTTCCTCATCGACCGCGAAAACAAGGGGCTCATACGTGGAGTCGCCTTCGCGACGGCGCTGGTCGATTTCCTTGTCTCGTTGCCGCTCTTCTTTAAGTTCGAGCTGACCCACAAGATGCAGTTCGTCGAGAAGATCGACTGGATTCCCGAGTTCGGCGTCAGCTACCACATGGGAGTCGACGGCATCTCGATGTTGTTGGTGGTCTTGACGACCCTCACCTGCGTCGTCTGCATGGCCTCCACCTGGGAAGCCATCGACAAGCATGTCAAAGAATTTATGATCCTCTCGCTCCTGTTGGAGACCGGGATGATCGGCGTCTTCTGCGCCCTGGACTTCTTCCTCTTCTACGTCCTCTGGGAAGTGATGCTGATTCCGATGTACTTCATCATCGGCGTCTGGGGTGGCGCGGCCCGGATCTACGCCGCCATCAAGTTCTTCATCTACACCATGTTCGGCTCGGTGCTGATGTTGGTGGCGATCATCTGGATGTACTACCACCAGCACGAAGTCACCGGCGTCTGGACCACCGATATTCTGGCCTACCACAGTCTGGCCATCAGTCCGTCGGCCCAGATGGTTCTCTTCATCGCCTTCTTCCTCGCCTTCGCCATCAAAGTGCCGGTCTTCCCGTTCCACACCTGGTTGCCCGACGCCCACGTGCAGGCGCCGACGGCGGGTTCGGTCATTCTGGCCGGTATCCTGCTGAAGATGGGAACCTACGGCTTCTTGCGCTTCTCTCTTCCGATGTTTCCCGATGCGAGCCAGGCCGCCGTCGGTTGGGTCATGGTCTTGTCGGTCATCGGCATCATCTACGGCGCATGGGTCGCCACCGTTCAGAGCGACATCAAGAAACTGGTCGCCTACTCGTCGGTCAGCCACTTAGGCTTCGTCATGATGGGGATGTTCGCCCTCACCGTTCCGGCGGTCGAAGGCGCCATCATGCAGATGCTCGGTCACGGCGTCTCCACCGGCGCCCTCTTCCTTGCGGTCGGCGTCTTGTACGAACGGCGCCACACCCGGGAGATCAGCGAATACGGCGGAATCACCAAAGTGATGCCGATCTTCGCCACCATCTTTATGATCGTCACCCTCTCGTCCATCGGCCTTCCCGGCACCAACGGGTTCGTCGGCGAGTTCCTTATCCTGATGGGCTCCTTCCGCGACTACCCGGTCTTCACCGTCATCGCCACCTCCGGCGTCATCTGGGGGGCGGTCTACATGCTCTGGATGTTCCAGCGAGTGATGTTCCAGAAGATCACCAAAAAAGAGAACGAAAATCTCAAAGACATGAACGTCCGCGAGATCGCCTACTTCGCCCCCTTCGTCGCCCTCATCTTCATCATGGGTGTCTTCCCGACCCCCTTCCTGAAGATGATGGAACCGACGGTGGTTCACCTGATAAAACAGGTGAAAGGCGAAGCGGCCGTGGCCGAGTACCACCCGGTGAAAAAAGAAGTTCCCGAGGCTATCGCCAACGGAACGGTGGCCGTCAACGATATTCACAACACCCGGCTTTAAAACGCAAGGTTCCCCAAGATGAGCATTCCGATTCCCGCTATCGACCTCTCGGCCATCGCGCCCGAGATAACCCTCGTCCTGACCGCGATCCTCCTGCTGATGCTCGAGGTCTTCGCCGCCAACAAAGGGCGTGACCATCTCGGTTACATCGCCTTGGGCGGCGTTCTGGTCGCCGCCTTTTTAACCACGCGGCTGATTGGAGAACCGACCTCCACCTTCGCCGGGATGTATGTGGTCGACAACTTCGGCACCTTCTTCAAGCTGACGATGTTGTTGGCCGTCGGCATGACCACCCTCATGTCGATGCGCTACAACGAAGAGAACGGGGTCGACAGCGGCGAATATTACGCCATGCTGTTGTTCGTCACCATCGGCGGGTTCTTCATGGCCTCCGGCGCCGACCTGATGACCCTCTTCCTTGGGCTCGAAACCCTCTCGGTCGCCCTCTACGTGCTGGCCGGATACACCCGGACCCGGCTCGCCTCCAACGAAGCGTCCCTAAAATATTTCATCCTCGGCGCCCTGTCGAGCGGCTTCCTCCTCTACGGCATGGCGTTGCTCTATGGGGGGACCGGTTCCACCAAGCTGGCGCACATCGGCATGGCCATCTCCCACGGGCAGGTCAACATGCCGCTGGTCGGCGCCGGGATGTTGCTCATGCTCATCGCGCTCGCCTTCAAAGTGGCCGCCGTCCCGTTCCATATGTGGACCCCCGACGTCTATCAGGGCGCCCCGTTGCCGGTGACCGCCTTCATGTCGGCCGGACCGAAAGCGGCCGCCTTCGCCTTCTTCATCCGTCTCTTCACCGAAGCCTTCTCCTCCATGCAAGGGGAGTGGTGGCCGATCCTCTGGATCCTCGCCGTCGTCACCATGACCGTCGGCAACGTTATCGCCCTGGCCCAAGACAACGTCAAACGGATGCTCGCCTATTCGTCCATCGCCCACGCCGGGTATCTTCTGGTCGGCGTCACCGTCGGCTCCGAAGCCGGGGTATCCGCAGTTCTCCTTTACCTGCTCATCTACACCTTCATGAACATCGGCGCCTTCGCCGTCGTCTCGGTCGTGGCGGGCAAAGAGGAGAAATACACCACCTTCGCCGACTTCGCCGGGATCGGTTTCCGCCGCCCCCTCCTGTCGCTGACCCTTGGAATCATGATCTTCTCGCTCGCCGGGATTCCCCCCATGGCCGGGTTCATCGGCAAGTTCTATCTCTTCATGTCGGCCCTTGAAGGGGGCTACGTTTGGCTCGCCATCATCGGTGTGCTTAACTCGGTCGTGTCGGTCTACTACTATCTGAAACTGACCGTCTACATGTACCTCAAAGACGAAGGTTCGGCCGTCGAAGCCTCCACGGCGCCTTTCAGCCCGGCCATGGCGGTCGCGCTGGTCATCGCCGTCTACGGCGTCCTCGCCATCGGCGTCATGCCCTCCGGCTACGTCGCTTTCGCCAAAACCGCTTTCCTCTCTTTCTAAGCCACGCGCATCACCGACCGCCGGTCCCGTCGGGGCCGGCGGTTTTTTTTATGAAGCGGTCTCCGAATAAAAGAGAAGAGAGTGACCGTCAAATTGGATTAGAATCTAGGGAACCGACTTCCTTCCCACATACGAGACAGCGATGATGTTACGAGCTCTTTTCTTCCACACCCTCTGGCGCGGCGTCTCCTTTGCCGCCTTGGCCCTCTTCTCCCTCACCATCGTCGCCTGCGACGGCGCCAGCGACCCGTTGGGGATACTCGACGGCGGAGGAACCAACGAATTCGGGAACATCCAACGGGCCTCCGCCGGGAGCGTCACCGTTCCGGCCAACTCCCAAGGGTGGGTCACCCCCGACGTTCCGCTGGGGCGTTCGGCCAACGCCCTCACCGCCGGAAGCAACGTCGTCAACGAATTCGTCTTTAGCTCGTCGACGAACCTGTACGTCGACGGGATCAAAGTAGGCGACACCGTCTATTACGAATTCGACGCCGCGGGGAACGCCGTCTCCTCATCGGGGGAGATCTATTTCTTCCAAGGCGCCTGGACCAGTTCGTTGTTGGGGCAGACCCCCTCGGTCGTCCTCCCCCCGATGCAGAGCCGGAGCGGGAGCTACCCGAGTGGGTCGTATAGCTTCAAGCTGACCAACCCGACCGGCTCCGACGCCACCGTCCAGATCATCCAAGTGCGCAAGACCGACGACAATTTCAGCTCCGGCCAGCTCGACCTGAACTTTTTTGTTTACGGTGACGGAACTCCCAACACCGTCGTCCCCGACGAAGCCGCCGTGCGGACCGTCGCTTCGTATGTCTCCGATATCTTCTCAGCCCGCGGCGTCACCGTCGGTACCGTCAACGTCGAGTTCATCACCGATACCAACGCGCTCGCCGAAGTTCTCGACGACAACGGCATGGTCAATTTCTTACAACGGGCCTCCGAGAACACCGCAGGGCGGGGAGACAAAGGGGTCAACTGCTTCTTGTTGCCACGGCTGGCCGGAGATACGTTGGGGCTCGACGGGTCGATCCCCGGTCCCGGCATCGTTCATGGAACCGCCAAATCGGGGCTGGTGGCTCAAGCGGCCGATCTCGGTTTTACCATCTCCGGCCTGACCGAAGACGAGACCAACAAATGGGTCTTGGCGAAAATCTTGGCGCACGAGCTGGGTCATTACGCCGGGCTCTTCCACACCACCGAGTCGGGTGGATCGTATAACGAAGCCCTCGACGACGTCCCCCGTTGCGGTAAGGAAAACGACCGGAACGGCGACGGAACGGTCACCGGTCCCGAGTGTCGCGGCAAAGGCGCCGAGTATCTGATGTTCTGGACCTTCGACGGAGCGTTGGTCCGCTCCGGCAATCTGCAAATCGATATCTCCCCCCAGCAAGGAGAGATGATCAACACCTTCCCGGCTGTCAACTAAGCCCCCTTATAGAGAGAGAACGTCATGCTGAAAAAGATTATGGCCGCTCTGATCGCGGCTCTTGTCATCGCCCCCATCGCCGCGCGGGCCGAAGGGATCGTCATGGAGAAAGCCGATCTGATCTCGGTCCTCTCCGGCTACCACGGCGGCCCCGAAGCCTCCTATTGGATGCGGCTTGATCCGACCACCACCGTGGCGACTCTAAAAGCGATCATCGAAGACGAGACCGTCTTCCCCATCGCCCGGTCGCGCGCCATGAGAGGACTCGAAGCGCTCGGGGGCGACGAAGGGACCGCCTACCTTGCCGGTCTGACGAAATCGTTGACCAATAATTATCTTCGCGCTTCGGCCTACGACGCGTACGGTCGGGCCGCCGGGGAAAAAGGGGTCGCGACCCTGGCCAACGGCCTCTCCGATTCCGACACCATGGTCCGGGTGATGACCAGCCGTCGTCTCTCCCGCATCGGTGGGGACGAAGCCCGCACCCTCCTGAAGAAAGCGCTTGCCGGTGAGGAGAACCCGACCGCCCGGGCGATCATGGAAAAGTCGTTGTCGCAATAACGAAGCGGCGCGAAACGAGAGAGGGGGTCGTCGGCCCCCTCTCTTTTATCATTCATGGACCAACGTGGCCGAACATGCGGGAGCGGGCGAAGAACGCGGCGTCGCATCGATAGAGGGAGGAAGAAGACAGGCGCAAGCAGGTGAGCGATAATGGAAAGATGGAGACCGTACGCAACCAAGGGATGGAGACCCTTCTCCTTTGCGGAGAAGGGAAAGCGAGCCGCGCCGTTTTCGGGACCGCCAAAGCGTTGCTCCCGATCAACGGCCGCCCCATCTTCACCTACACCCTCGAGGCGCTCGCCCACACCCCTCGTCTCGGCAAAATCTACGTCATCGGCGACAAAGCCAAACTTTCCGACGCCATCGAGACCCACCTCCCCTCGTTGCCGAAAGAGGTGGAGGTTTTGGAACAGAAAAAGAACATCGCCGCCAATATCTGGAGTTCGCATATCTATTCCCTCGGCCCCGATTATCGAGAAGGGGACGAAGCTCGCGACCAAACGTTGCGTCGCAAAGCGAATCTCTATCTGGGGGGTGACTCTCCCTGTTGACCGCCGCCGAAGTGGAAGAGTTTCTCGACGCCGCAGACAGCGATACCTACGACTACATCGTCGGCTTAACCCCCATCGAACGGCTCGCCCGTTACGCCCCCACCGCCGCCGGAAAACCGGGGATCGTCATGGCGCCCTTTCATACCGCGCAGGGATTGTTCCGGTTGAACAACCTTCATATCGGTCGCCCCTTTTCGTTTCGGAACAAAGGCGCCGTGCAGAAGATCTACGACCTTCGCTATCAGAAATCGTTGGCCAACGCTTTGGGGCTTCTCAAAGCGATCTGGGAGATACGACAAGCCCGGGGTCGGGCCATGCATGTCGTTCGGGCGCAGGCGGCCCTCTATTTTGGAAACCGGGGGTATCACGGCGTATCGGAGTGGCTCCGCCAACGGACCTCGCTCGACGAAATCTTCATCGGCATCGGCGACATCATCGGCCTGAACGCAGGCTACGCCATAACCAGGCTCGGCGGTGTCGCCGTCGACGTCGACAACGAACCCGACTACACCGCCCTTATCGCCCGGTTCGACGAATGGCGCGACGGCTTGTTGGAGGAGGGGTCATGAGCGTCGTCATCTTTGTCGCGGCGGCGATCCTCCTCATCCCGAGCGACGCCTACGCCTGGGGCGCCGGGGTCCATATCGCGCAGGCGAGTTTTATCCTCGACCATCTTGGCATGATCCGTCCCGAGATCGCCATGATGTTGGCCGCCAATCCGTATGACTATCTCTACGGCGCCATCTCCGCCGACATCTTCATCGGCAAAGGGTATAAGCGCCGCCCCGACCATTGCCACAACTGGAACGTCGGATTCGCCGTATTGGAGAAAGCGACCTCCGACGCCCAACGGGCCTACGCCCACGGTTATCTGACCCATCTGGCGGCCGACATCATCGCCCATAATTATCTGATCCCGAATTTGCTCTACGCGTCGCCGTCGACCCGGGGGGTGGGGCATGTCTATTGGGAGTTTCGGGCCGACCGGTATGTGGCGGAAGCGACCTGGAAAGTGGCGGCCGAAGCGGTCTCTCGGCGGCATCACGAAAACGACAGCCTGATAAAGACCATCATCAGCCGGGGAATCTTCGGGTTCGAAACGAAAAAGCTTCTCTTCAAACGGGCGGTCACCATGTCGGACGTTTCGAAATGGGAGACGACGGTCCACGAAGCCTTTATCAACGGCGTGAAACGGATCAACCGGGCGCAGGTGGCCACGCTGAACAACTATGCGCTCAACCTGATTCTCGACCTGATGCTGAAAGGGGAGTCGTCGATCTGTTTGCATTACGACCCGGTCGGGACCGACAACACCGTCGAAGCCAAAGAGGCCCGCCGGAGGCATAAGCGAAACGGGAGTCACGACGAAAAGAGCGACTACTTCCCGATCCCGGAAGAGATCACGACGTTGGAGCATATTCCCCGCGGACCCGACCGGCTATAGCTCCGCCAGCTTGAGGAGCCGCTCTTCCAGCAGGTGCGGATGGATCCGGTTAAGGGTTTCGGTGAAAGCCTTTCGCGCCCCCTCCCGGTCGTTCATCCGTAAGGCCGAAAGCCCCTGCCGATACGGGGGGAACCAACCGTACCGATCTTCATCGGCCACCTTAGCGTAGAGGGTCGACGCGGTGGCGTATTCCTCACGCAACCAAGCGAGGTCGGCTCGCCAACGGCGAAGTTGCGGCCCGGCGAAGGGGTTTGCCATCGGATCGCCGATCGCGTCGGCCAGAAGTTTCGCATAGGCGTCGATCCGTCGGGTCGCCTCCGTAAGATCGTTCTCTTCGAGCGCGAAAGCGATCAGGGACTCGGCCGACTCGGCGTTGGCCGGGTCGATAGATTGCGCCTTCAGGAACGATGCCCTCGCCTTCTCGCGTTTATGGAACCCCTCGGCCAAGTCGCCGGCGATGACGTGACGATAGGCGCGACGCCGGGAGGCGCGGGTCAGGTGGATGACCGTATTGAGGAGATGGCCCGCGCCCCAGCCGATGATAAGGGCCAGATCGTCGAACCGGTCGAGAAGCCAGCCGAGCGCTCCATGCAAGAGATCGTCCCGGTTGGCGGCGCCAGCGTCGTCGGGCGCCAACGCGGCGATCCGTTCTTCCACCAAACGGAGAAGCTCCCCCTGCACCGGGCCGGTGACCACCGGTAAGACCCGCATAAGTTTCGGATCGGACAAACGGTTTCCGTCGATCTTCCCGTCGGCCAGATCGAGAATCAGCCGCATGGCCTGCGCCGTGACGTTCTCGGGGGCGAGGGTGAGAGCGACGGTGGTCAGTCGGTCTGCTTCGTCCCTCTCGCCGTCGATCCATGCGTAGTAAGCGGCCAAGAGGGGCGCCGCCCCACTCTTCGGATCGAGCCGCATCGCTTGGTAGAAGGCCGACCGATCACCGGTGGCGATCCCCTTTTGGATGGCCAGACGGGGGTCGTCGCCCCCCGCCGGAAGGGGAAGGTCGAGCGTTCGCGCCACCGTGGCGCCGTCGGCTCTTCTTTTTACAAGGGCGCCCGCTTTTCGCAAGGCCCGGATGGATCGAAATGACATCGTACGATTATACCGTCAGGATCGCAAAAAAAGGCCGCCGGGGCGCCCCCGACGGCCTCGTAAAAGCGATGCGACTTATTCGGTCGCTTCTTCCCCGGCGGTCTCTTCGGCGACATCGGCTCCGGTGACGTCGGCCTCGGCTTCGTCGTAAGCCACTTCGTCGGGCGTTTTCGGCTTCGGCGCCTCTTCACCGACCATCGGGATGTATTCTTCCACGGCGGTCGTTTCGGTCGCTTCACCCTGCACCGATACTTTGATCATGGCGATCACTTTCTGGTGAAGTTTCACGGCGACGTTGGTATCCATGACGGTTTTGATCGGCTGTTTCAGCTCGATCTGTTTTTTCTCGATAACGAAGCCTTTTGCTTTGAGGGCTTCTTCGATGTCATGGCTGGTGACCGAACCGAACAGTTTTCCCCCTTCGCCTGCGCGGCGGGTGAAGACCAGGGTCTCCAAGGCTTCAAGCTGGGCTTTTTTCTCGTCGGCGCCGGCTTTGATGCGGGTCAGTTTGCGGGCCCGCTGTCTCAGGTTGTTCTCGAAGGTTTTTTTGTTGGCCGCGTCGGCGACGATGGCCAGTTTCTTCGGGAGCAGGTAGTTGCGAGCGTAGCCGGGGGCCACGCTCACTTCGTCGCCAGGCGCCCCCAGATGGGCGACGAAATCGTTCAGGATCACTTTCATGAATCTGTCCTTTATCTCTCGTATGTGTCAGTCGCGGGGGTCGGACGAATCGTCGTCGTCCCGCTGGTTTTTTTTGCGAAAATCGATCCAGATGTCGGCGATACCGAAACATCCGGCGATACCCAGCATCAACGGCTGGGAGATGATCAGAAAATAGCCGAAGGCCTGAAGCAGAACCGGGGTGTTCCACCGGACGAACGCATGATGGAGCAGCGCCACCCCTTGCAGTATGAATACGGCAAAGGAGATGACCATGACGTTCCATGCCAGGTCCCCCGCCGTCCCTTCCACCAGATAACCGCCGAACCCGCCGACGATCACCCCCCAGACCATATCGTCCGGCGCCCGGAAGGTGGCGAACGAAAGGGGGAAGTGAATGCCGAGGTCGTAGCGGACCGAGAAGGCCCGGATCGCCATCACCGTAACAATGGCGGCCAGGAAGAAGATGAGGAAGGTGATGGAGGGGAAGAAGGTAACGAAATCGGCGACCACCCGGTTCCGGTTTTCGATGAGCCACGCCACGGTGACGTCATCGACCCCCGAGGTCTGGTAGGAGGCGATCATCGTCTCGACGGTCAGGTCGGTCCAGCCGGTCAGCAGAGCGTTGACCGACACTCCCGCAGAAAGGGAGAGGCCGAACAGAGCGAGCGCCATCATCCCCCAAGGGAGGGTGGAAGCTCGCAACACCGACGCCGAGACCGGGCGCCCCTTCAAAAACCCGTCTGCCAAGAACCAAGCGATTCCACCGGCCATCACCAGGTAGAGATAGGCCATCGCCGGGCCGGTGGCGACTAACGTGACCAGACCACCCCCGGCCAAAACCATCATCCCCGCCGAAGCGCCCTGCGCCGCGAAGAGGTAGTAGAGGGGGGCCGCCGCAAGGAGCCCCACCGGGGGCGCCAGGAACGTCAGGTGGAACAACGCCACCGACAGCAACCCTATAAGGGGGAGCCGTAGGCGGATCGTCCGGTCCTGTTTGGTCATCGTTTCGGTCATGGTCGGCTTTAAGGGTCGCCTAAATGTAAGCGAACGGAATCAGCGCCATGTGCCGGGCCCGTTTGACGGCCACGGTCAGTTTGCGCTGGTGGTAAGAGCAGTTGCCCGAGATCCGGGAGGGGATGATTTTCCCCCGCTCGGTCAGCAGGTTTTTAACCGTCTTCACGTCTTTGTAATCGATGTCGTCGATTTTATCGGCGCAGAAGCGGCAAATCTTTTTGGAAAAACCGCGGCGGCGTCCGCCACCGGAGGAACGAGGTTTCATACGTAGGTCACTCCTTCAGGAATGTTATGTTCGTTTCGATTTAAAAAGGGACGTCGTCGTAATCGGGACCGCCGCCGCCGCCACCGCCACCCGACGGTTCGTTCCCGCCACGGGAACCGGAACCGTAAGAGTCGGAGCGACCACCGCCGCCACCGCCACCTTGACCGCCCCCATCGCGGGAGCCGAGGAAAATGACTTTTTCGGCGACGACTTCCAGTTTCGAGCGTTTCTGTCCGTCGTCGGTTTCCCACGTCGAGTAGGAGAGGCGACCTTCGATACCGGCCTGTCGGCCTTTCGAGAGGTATTCGCTGCAGTTTTCACCCTGCTTGCCCCATACCACGATGTCGATGAAGTTGGCTTTTTCTTTCCACTCGTCGCCTTGCTTGAAGCGTTCGTTCACCGCGAGGCCGAACTTGGCGATAGCCATGCCCGACTGGGTGTAGCGAAGCTCCGGATCGCGGGTGAGGTTGCCGATCAGGATGACCTTGTTCAGCGACGCCATTAGTTGTCGTCCCTGTCGGCGGTCCGCTCCGGTCTGGGCTCGGCCCCTTCGGGAATACGCCCGGCGGCTTCGTCGAAGTAGACGGTCAGGAACTTAAGGACGTTGTCGGAGAAGCGGAAGGAGCGCTCGATCTCCTCCACGGCCGCCGCGGCGCCGGTGTAGCGGAGCAGCAGGTAGTAGCCGTATTTTTGCTTCTTGACGGTGTAGGCCAGACGCCGCTTGCCCCAGCGGTCTTCCTCGATGATCGACCCGCCGTTGGGGGCGATCTGCGTGTTGACCAGTTCGACGACGCCGGTGACGTCTTCTTCGGACAGGTCAGGCTTGAGAATAAGAAGGCACTCGTAATCCTTGAGGATCATGCGTTCTCCTTTCGGTTATAGCCCCCGGACTTCTCATGACCGTGGTTTGCGGGAACGGGACGCCTCATAGGTCCCTTCCCCAGTCGCCGGGAGCAAGGAGTAAAACCACCATGTAAGTCGGAAAGTATAGCAGATAGCGGGACGATGCGGAAGGGTCATTGACGCGTCGTCGGTTCTGCGTGACGATTAGGCGGCTATCGAAGGGATATGACGATCCTTTTTTACGCGCATACACTAACCGGTTCCGATCGAACGACGACAAAAAATCGATCCGCCCGACCCCTCCGGCTACGGGTCGTCGGGCCGCGTGGCTCGGTCATTCTCCCAACCGAGAGGAGAGTCCGATCGTTTCCACCGGGCCAAAAGCGCTGAACCGAAATAAAAAAGGGAGAGTCTTGCGACGCTCCCTTTTATCGATAGTGAAGTTTAAAGCATCAGCCCCAAGTCTTTGAGCCAGCTCTTCTCGTCGAAATGGGATGCGGCCCATTCTTGAAACGCGACCTCTTGCGGCGAGAGTTGCCGTCCGTCGATGGTGGCGTCGGTCGGTTCGTCGATCTCCTCTTGGGCGGCGATGGCCCCTTCCACTTCGCCGACCAGTTCTTTAGGGGGGCGTTCGTGGTGGTCGGTATCCTGCATAAAAGCGACACCGGATATCTGGAGTAGCTCGTCCACCTTCAGCGCCAGCCCAAGGAGGGTGGCGGAGTCGATGACCCCTCGTTCTTTCAGATCGGTCAGGTGCGACATCACCTCCTCGTTGGCGGCGAGCGCTTCCACGATCGACTGTGAAAGTTCTTTTAACTCTTTCTCTTTATCCTGATCTCGTTTCATGTCCCTACACCTCCCTATGCCGGGTATGTGTCTCGTACGGTCAATTTCTTATCGGATGAAACCGTCATTCCGATAACCATCACTTTCCGCTAAAAAAGGAGAGCAAGAGAGGCGCCATAATCACCCATTTTTTGATTTGGCTGGCAACGCTAATATTTTCTAATCATTGCAGTTATGTGTACCGCAGTGCGAAAAACGAAGCCTCAAAACGTTGACGCAAAAAAGAACGTTTTTTGTCAATTGTGACCAAAAAGTCATCACCTTAGACCATCCATCCCCTCTCTGGGAGCGTTATAATGGCCCGATGAAAACGCTCATAATTATCGGCGTCGCCCTTCTGCTCCTCATCGGCGGAGGGGCCGCGTGGTACCTCGGTCTCATCCCCGCCGACGCGCCGGTGGAGGAGGAGGCGGTTGAAGAAGCGATGATCCTCGAGCCGGTGATCGTTGATGAGATCGATTACGACGCTATCGACGCCTCCGAGAACGAGCCGAGCGTCGCTCCCAAGATCAAAAGGGTGACCGAGAGCTTCAAGAAAAAGGAGATCACCGCCTACGACTTCGAGAAGCCGGGCGACCGATTCAAAGCGAGAAAACAGGTCGAAATAGAGATGCAAGAGCAAAAGGAGACGGTCTCCCGCGATATGCGTCTCTCCTCTCCCGCGTATCAGGAAAAACGGCTCCGCTACGAAGCGGTCAGTCGCTGGCTGGGGGACGACGGGCGGAATCTGATCCCGACCCCTACCCCGACCCCCGAGAAAAAGAAGTAACCCCCCGCCGTGCGGAGCGCTATCGCATCGGCGTGAATCATCCCGCCCATTCGTGATAAAGTGGCGCCTTTCCGGTAGGTGGTCAGGAGCGATTATGGAGAGTCGGCAGGGGGGAACCTTTGCGTCGGAGCGGGAGCAGGTCTCCTTCCATAAAACCCCTCCGTCCAATATCGAGATGGAACAGGCGGTCATCGGCGCCATCCTCCTCGACAACGACGCTCTCCCCAAAGCGCTGGAGGTGTTGCAAAGCGCCGACCAGTTCTATCGTCCGGTTCATCGCCATATTTGGGAAGCGATTCTCGAACTCTACGAAAAGAACGAGCCGGTCGATATCATGACCGTCTCCGAAACCTTGAAGCGACGACAGGTCGAAGGGATCGGGGTCGAGTATCTGGCCGAGCTGATGGAGAGCACCCCCACCGCCGCCAACATTCGGGTTCACGCCCGGATCGTCCGGGAAAAGTCGGTGCTCCGCAAGCTGATCACCACCGCGGGCGAAGTGGTCCAACTCGCCTACGAAAACTCCGAAGACGTCGACTTTTTGCTCGATCAGGTCGAAACCATGGTCTTCGACGTGGCCCAGAACCGGGTCACCAAGACGCTGGCCGCCATCCGCGACGTGGTCAAAGAGAGCATGAAGACCATCGAGAACCTCTACAACAGCAAACAGCTGGTCACCGGCGCCCCCACCGGGTTCGGCAAGCTTGACGAGATGACCTCCGGTTTGCACCCGTCCGACCTGGTCATCGTCGCCGGTCGTCCCTCCATGGGGAAGACGGCGTTTACCATGAACGTGGCCCAGAACCTTACCCGCGACCGAGAAGGCGCCGTGGTGGCGGTCTTCTCGCTGGAGATGAGCGCCGAGCAACTGGTTTTGCGTATGCTCTGTTCCGAAGCGAGAGTTAGCGGCGGTCGCATCCGGACCGGCTATCTGGCCCAGAGCGACTTTCCGAAACTGACCAGCGCCGCCGGGCGTCTCCATGCGTCGAAGATCTTCATCGACGACTCCGCCGGCGCCACCGTCCTTGACATCCGGGCCAAATGCCGCCGATTAAAAGCGGAGCAAAAACGGCTCGACCTGGTGGTCATCGATTACCTTCAGCTCATGAGCGGACGGGGGAAAGTCGAAAGCCGGGTGTTGGAGATCTCCGAGATCACCCGGTCGCTTAAGCAATCGGCGAAAGAATTGGGAACGCCGGTCATCGCCCTTTCGCAACTCTCGCGGAAAGTCGAAGAGCGGACCGACCGACGTCCTCAGTTAGCCGACTTGCGGGAGTCGGGTTCCATCGAGCAGGACGCCGACCTAGTTCTTTTCGTCTATCGGGAAGAGTTCTACCAGCGGGATAATCCCGAACTGACCAACAAAGCCGAGATCATCATCGGTAAGCAACGAAACGGACCCTTGGGGACGGTCAGGCTTGCCTTCCTGAAAGACTTCACCCGGTTCGAGAACCTTTCGATGGACGAACCGATGGAGGGACCCACAGGCGACGCCGAAGCCTTCTAATTCAATGCGGAGCAGTTACCCGATGCGTTTTCTCCTGACCCTCCTTGTTCTCATCACCCCGGTCGTCGCGGTGGCCGGAGAACTCCCCGACGGCCCCGCCGTAGCCGCCCTGATGGAAAAGCGGCAGGTCGCCGTGAAGAAGACCATCCACGACTTGACGGTGATCCAGGCCGTCACCGTCGATAACGGCTCCGCCACCACCCTCAACGAAGTGAAAGCCTACGTGAAGGGGGAGAAGAGCCGGACCGAGATCGTCGCCACCAACCCGAACGCCCCCGACAACGTCCCCGAAGCCTACAAGAAAGTCACCTCCCTGATCATCGGCGACGGGACCGAGCGTTGGAGTTTTCATAGCATCCGCGGCGTGCGACGGATCGACGAGAGCGACCGCCAACAGGCGCCTTTGGCCGGACCCCGAGGATTAAAAGAACGACTCGCCGCCGGGGCGAAAGTCGAAGGGGAGGAGCGAATCGCCGGACGCGATTGTTGGAAGATCTCCTACGACGTCGAACAGACCCCGGTCGTCCTTTGGCTCGACCGGAAAGATTTCTTCCCGGTCCGACAGGAGTGGAGCGAAGAGAGGGTTTCGGTGGTCCAATATTCAGACACCTTCCTCGCCACCGACGCCGGGGTCGATATTCCGTCTAGAACCGTCACCCTGCGCGACGGGAAAGAGACGGCGGTTACCGTCGTCAAGGATGTCGTCGTCAATAGCGGTCTTGACGACAAACTTTTCGACGTCGCCGAGATACGTCGTCGCGTCGCCGAAGAGCCCTCCCAAGAAGGGATCGTCGCCCGGGCCATCCGTCGCATCAAGACCCTTTTGGGAATGGAGTAACGACCATGCGTTCCGACTCCCCGCTCGACGACGGCCTGAAGCCGCACCGGGATCGAATGACGAGCCATCCCCTCTTTCACGCCGTCGGCGACATCGCCGCGTTGCGTCTCCGTATGGAACGACACGTCTTCGCCGTCTACGACGTCATGCGTTTTCTTAAAACGCCACAAGAGCGGCTTGACCCGTCAAAGACTGCGTGGCGAAACCACGCCCGAAACGATGACATGAGGAGAAGAGCAGGCGCACGCCTGTGGGATGGGACACGTAACGCCGTAAAAGCGGCTTGACCCGTCAAAGACTGCGTGGCGAAACCACGCCCGAAACGATGACATGAGGAGAAGAGCAGGCGCACGCCTGTGGGATGGGACACGTAACGCCGTAAAAGCGGCTTGACCCGTCAAAGACTGCGTGGCGAAGACACGCCCGAAGCGATGACATGAGGAGAAGAGCAGGCGCACGCCTGTGGGATGGGACACGTAACGCCGTACGGGGAGGCAAGGATGAAGATCGGTATACCCAAAGAGATCAAGTCCGACGAGTATCGGATCGCCGTCACCCCCGCCGGGGTGCGACGTCTCGTCTTGGCCGGACACCACGTGATGGTCGAACGAGAGGCAGGAGTCGGCGCCGGGTTCACCGACGGCGAATACGAAGCGGCCGGGGGAGGGATCGTCGATACCCCGGACGAAGTCTGGAGCGCCGACATCGTCTGCAAAGTCAAAGAGCCGATCGCCGTCGAGTATCCCTACCTGCGTGACGGCTTGATTCTCTACGCCTACCTCCACCTCGCCGCCGCGCCGGAGCTGGCGAACAGGCTGATAGAGAGTGGAACCACCGCTATCGGCTACGAGACGGTGCAGGAGCGGGACGGTTCGTTGCCGATGTTGATCCCGATGAGTGAAGTGGCAGGACGCATGGCGGTGCAGGCCGGAGCCAAATATCTGGAGAAAGCCCACGGGGGGCGCGGCGTCCTGCTCGGCGGCGTGCCGGGGGTATCGCCGGGGAAGGTCGCCATTCTCGGCGCCGGTATCGTCGGTCTCAACGCCGCCAAAATCGCCATGGGGCTCGGCGCGCGGGTGATCATGCTCGACGTCGATCTGGCCAAGCTCCGTTTTGTCGACGACCTCTACGGCGGCCGCATCGAGACCCTCTATTCCGATCCCCACAACATCGCTTGGTCGGTCAGCGAAGCCGATCTGGTGGTCGGCGCGGTGTTGCTGCCGGGGGCCAAGACCCCGTGGCTGGTCACCCGCGAGCAGCTCAAAGAGATGAAACCGGGGTCGGTGATTGTCGACGTCTCGGTTGACCAGGGGGGGTGTGTCGAAACGAGCCGCCCGACTACCCATTCCGATCCGGTCTTTTCGGTGGAAGGAATCACCCATTATTGCGTCGCCAACATGCCGGGCGCCGTGCCGCGCACCAGCGCTCTGGCCTTGACCAACGCCACCTTTCCGGGGCTTTTTCAATTGTCCCAGAAAGGCGTTGCAGAAACGATGCGGGAAAACTATGCTATGCGAGGTGGCCTGAACATCGCCCAGGGGGGTCGCGCATCCAAAAGTGGCAGAATCCCTGGATTTATCCTCGAAATTTCCGGAATCATGGACCTGAAAAAACTCGGCCGGTTCGAAATTATCGACGAAATCGGCGCTGGCGGTATGGGGCTCGTTTATAAAGGGCTCGATCCCAAGATCAACCGTATGGTTGCGCTGAAGGTCATTCGTCCGACGCTCGGCGGAAAACTTTCCCCCGAACAGCGAAGAGGTTACCGACCGTTTCTACGTCGAAGCCCAAGCGGCCGGGTCGCTCTCCCACAAGAACATCGTCACCATCTACGACGTGGGTGAAGAGAAAACCGCCCAAGGTCCCATGGTCTACATCGCCATGGAGTTCCTCGAAGGGAAAGGGCTCGACTGGTATATCGCCAATAAAAAGCTGGCCACCTTCGAAGACAAGGTCAAGGTGGTGCGGCAGATCGCCGACGGACTCGACTACGCCCACAAACGAAACGTCATCCACCGGGACATCAAACCGGCCAACATTCTGGTCGACAACGACCTGACGCCGAAAATCACCGACTTCGGTCTGGCCCGCCTCTCCGATTCGTCGCTGACCATGTCGGGGACGATTCTCGGCACGCCGAACTACATGGCGCCGGAACAGGTGCAGGGGAAAAAGGTCGACGCCCGGTCGGATCTCTTCTCGCTGACCGTCGTCTTCTACGAGATGTTGACCGGCGAAAAACCGTTCGCCGCCGACTCGATCACCTCGGTCATCTACAAGGTGGTCAACGAAGAGCCGCTCCCCCCCCGGCGGGTGAACATCGAGCTTCCGCCGACGGTCGATGCGATGATCAAAAAGGGGCTGGCCAAAAATCCCGACAACCGGTATCAGGACGGGCGGGCCTTCATCGCCGCTTTGGACGAGCTGTTAAAAGAGGGCGATCAAGATTTCGACGCCCTCGGCGACACGACCCTCGTGGTCGATGCGGCTTCCCGCGACGCCGTCCTTGGAGGAGGAGAGGGAGGTTTGTCGGTTACCACCGGCAGGCTGGCAGGTTTGGCCGTCGGCCTGTTTCTGGTGGTCGGTGTGTTGTATCTCCTGATGGCCGGGGGGAAAGAAGAACCGATCGCTCCTCAGGCGACCGTCACCACCGAGCCGACGACGGCCCCGACGACGCCGCCGACGACGGAAGCCTCGACGACGCCGACAAAGGCGCCTGCGGACGAAGGAAAACCGACCGAAGCGCCGCCCGCCGGGCCGGCGGCGACCGGGGCCGCCCCGTTGCCGGGGAACGAGCAACCGAAAGTAAAACCGACAGCGGCCCCGACGCCGAAACCGACCCCCCATCCGACCGCTATTCCCCGTTCGGCTGTCGGCTACCTGACGGTGACCACCGAGCCGAAAGGCGCCGAGGTTTTCCTCGACGGGAAGTTCATCGGCCTTTCGCCGGTGAACAAATTACAAGTCGGCCAGGGATCGCACCAGTTGTCGGTGAAGAAGAACGGTTATAAGACCTACTCGAAGACGATCCATCTCGAGAGCAAAGGGGTGTATACGGCGGCTCTTATGAAGGCCGACAACAAGGACGATCAAGGAACGACGCCGGTGGGCTTGGCGGGGCAAAAGGGGACGTTGCGCATCTACACCCCGCACGGGAGCCAGATCAATGTCGATGGACGGGAATATACCGATTCGAGCCTGACGTTGAACGATCTTACGCCGGGAACCCATCGGGTCTATGTCGGGGTCAAAGGGAAATCTCCCTACTCGAAAACGATCACCATCGAAGCCGGCCAAACCGAGACCATCGATCTGAGATGAAAACCTTCCTCCTCGCCCGAGCCGGCGCGGGGGACATCCCAAGAATGGCGCCCTGCGCCTCCAGGGTCGTTAGCGGGGCGTGCGCCTGCCGTGTATGACCGCGCCTGCTTTCGCCCCGGTGACGGGGGAGAGGTCGAGCGGCGTTCCCTTCTCGGCGAACCAGCCGAGGAGCGCCATCAGAAGGCACTCAACCTGATCGCAGCCGATGCCGAGATCGTCGGAGGTCATCACCGCCGCATCCGAATGAAACGCGATCCGGCTCATCAGTTCGCCGTTCTTCGCCCCTCCGCCGCAGACGATCAGCCGGTCGACCGGGCGCGCCCGTTTGACGAGACGGGCCATTTCCTTCCCGATCACCGACGCGGTCAGCTCCGTGAGGGTGGCGATGAGATCGGCGTCGGCGTACGCCAGATCGACCCCCGCGTCGGCCAGATAGGTTTCGTTGAACAGCTCCCGACCGGTCGATTTTGGGGGCCGTTTTTTGTAGAAGGGATGAGCGAGCAGTTTGAGCAACAGACTTCCGACCACGTTCCCCGACCGGGCCAAGGCGCCGTCCCGATCATAAGGACGCCCGGTGGCGGCGCGGGTGGCCATGTCGATGAGCCGCATGCCGGGACCGATGTCGAAACCGACAACGTCGGTCAGGTCGGTGGCGCCCGCCGGAAGGGAGGTGACGTTGGCCATGCCGCCGATATTGAGGACGACGGTATCGAGCGTGGCGTGGCCGAAGAGGAGCCGATGCGCCACCGGGGCCAACGGCGCCCCTTCTCCACCACGGGCCATGTCGGCTTGGCGAAAGTGGCTCCAGACGGGAAGCCCGGTCGCGTGCGCGATGATCGCCGGATCGCCGATCTGTAACGTGGCGCCATCGCGCGGTAGGTGGCGGACCGTTTGGCCGTGACTGGCCACCAACGTCGCCTTGCGCGAACCGAGTTTTTTAATCGCGGCACGGGCCGCCTTCCCGAAGAGCCGCCCGATCTCCACATTGAGCCGGGCCAGTTCTTCGACACGACCGTCGGCCCCGGCCACCGCTTCGATCCGACGACGGAGCTTGGCCGGATAGCCGACGTGGGCGACGGCTAATGTTGTTACGCGGGGCTTCCTGACGGCGCCGGTAATCTCGCACGCCACGGCGTCGACGCCGTCCATGCTGGTCCCCGACATCAAACCGACGATGATCATTATCCCTCACACGAGAAGATGTCTTTTTCTTTTGAAAAAGAAACGGACGTCTTATTTCATCCCCGCTTCGAACTCATCTTTGATCCGTTTCATCAAGTGCGGGTCGGTCAGGAGATCGTACGCCGTCATCGCCAACGCCTTCGTCATCCCCTTCATCATCGCGTGTCCCTTCTCGCTCATCACCGCGTTCAGGAACTTACGCGAATGATTAATCTCGTCACGACCGCCGATAGCGTATTCCGGGTGCAACGTCGGGACCACTTGGGAAAGGTTGCCGATATCGGACGAGCCGATCTCCTCCGCTTCCGGGAACCCTTCGTCGGCGAGCCCGACACTCTCCATGTTCGCTTTGAACGCCTCCCCCATGGGGCGGGACGGATCGAAACAGTCGTAGGAAAGCCCCACCTCTTTTATCTTTACTGAACACCCGTGCGCCTTTGCGCTCCCCCGCGCCGCTTCGATCACCTTCTTTTTCAGCTCGTAGAAATAATCCATCGACAGCGCCCGAACGAAGAACCGCATCTGGGCCATCTCCGGGATGATGTTCGGCGCGTCCCCTCCGTGGGTGAAGATGCCGTGAACGCGGGCGTCGTCTTTCATCTGTTGGCGCATCATCGAAACCGCGGTATAGAACGAGACCCCCGCGTCGAGGGCGTTGACCCCCCGGTCGGGGAAGGCGGCCGCATGGGAGGCTTTGCCGTGGAAGGTAAACTCCAGATCGGCGATAGCGAACATCCGGGCGATGACTCTTGTTTTGTTCGACGGGTGGGTCATGAGGGCCGCATCGACATCGGCAAAGGCGTGCCGTTTGATCATGACCACCTTGCCGCCGCCCCCCTCTTCCGCCGGAGCGCCGATGACCGCCAGCGTCCCCGGCAGATCGGGAACCGCCGACGCCAGCGCCGCCGCCGCCACGGTGGACGACGCCGCGATCATCGAATGGCCGCAGGCATGGCCGATGTTCGGCAACGCGTCGTACTCGGTGATGATCGCCACCGTCGGCCCTTTTCGTTCGCCGCGTCGATCGGCGCGAAGGGCGGTCTCGATTTTCGCGTAGGGGCGGGTGACCCGAAAGCCGTGGGACGAAAGATAGTCGGCCACCTTCTCGGCGGCGAAGGTCTCTTCGTAACAGAGTTCCGGGTTGTCGAAGATCTCTCGGTTCAGAGAGGCCAGATCGGCGTCGAGCGCATCGACCGCGTCGGCGATGGCCCTTTTGGGGCCGGACAGTTTTCTGCTCACAGGTTTCTCAAGATACGGAGGTAATTAAGTTCCGGCGGGATGTCGGTATCCTCGCAGTAGTTATGGTCGGCCAAGATTCGCATATCGTCCAACGCCCGGCGATCCCCCTCGAAGAGCGCCTCCGTTGCGTTGAGATCGGCGAGAAGCCCCCCGCTTCCAGAATCTCCAACACCGAGCGGCAGTCGAACCGTTCCCCGTCGACAATCATCGCAAGGTCGGTTCCATGCTCTTGTACGATCAGCGAAACGTAGGTGCCGGGGCGGGCGTGGAACCCTTGCGGCTTCGGCAACGGCAACGTCACCTGCACCGGCTCCACGAACGACGAGAGGATATTCTCCGCCAGCTTCACCCCCTCGGCCAGGTAGCGGGTGATGTACTTCAGGCCGAACCCGACGATGGCGTCGTAAAGCTCTTCGTCGTTGACCAGGGTCGAAATCTTCGCCTTCACCTCCGACTTTCTAATCTCGTTCTCGTGCCGTTCGTAGAAATGGATCAGCCACCGCAACGCTTCGAACAGATGCATCGGGATCGCCGTCAGCCCTCGGAGCATCGGCGCTTCCGGGTGGCTTTTCTCGAACGCGCCCCCCCGGATGAAGGTGTCGTATTCGCTCTGGATGGTGTGGAGATCGGCCTCGAACGACGCCGTCACCGTCTCCGACAACACCATCGGAATCAGCTCCGCCATCGTTTTCGTTTTCAGCGTCCTGTTCAGATTTTTCTCCCGGTAGCGCTTCATCACCCGCCGATACGACTGGCAGATGCCGATCATCCGCTCCGCCTCTTCATCGAGGGCGTCGCCGGTGATGGTGTAGGGGAGCTGCGGCGAGACCGCCAATCGCCAGTCGGCCCCGGAGGGCAATGCCGTGGCCAGGTTCACCTCTTCGGTATCGGAGGCGAGAACCATCTCGTCGTGGAACCGGGAGAGGACCGAAGCGAAATAGTCGAGAGTGTCGTGAACCTTCTTGGTGAAGTCGCGCCGCAACGGATCGTTCTCGTCCCCCAGATAGTCGTTATACCGGTCGAGAATGTGGGAGAGATGAAACCCGGCCAAGGAGAAGTTCCTCGCGCTTGCCACCAGTTCCGAGAAATAGAGCCAATGAAGATTGTGGCGGGCGCCATGGTCGTCGAGGAAATTTTCGAGTTGTTCCGACTCGTAAAGGAGCGTGAAGAAGTAACGCTTGTTCAACACCATCTCGTGGTCGGCCAACACCGATATCAGCGCCAGCAACCCCTGGCAACGCTTCTGCACCAGCGGCAGGAAGGCCTCTTCGCTGATGATCGGGGTGAGGCTGGCGGTGTTAAAATCGGTTCCGCCGATCTCCTCTTCTTCCGGCTCCATGCTCGCTTGTCGTCCCTTACAAGAGGCCCAAGGCCATTTTCAGATCGTCCTCGTCGAACATGACGCCGCCGCCGAAGAGGAAGGTCCGGTAGTAGTCGTTCAGCATCTCGTCGCCGCCGACGTAGAGGTAAAGGTACTTTTGGAAGTTCCAGCGAATCTCGGTTTTCACCTGCGGCTCCGGCGCGTTGGCGTCGTAGCCGGAGAGGTTAAAGAGATCGGCCGAAGCCGTCACCCGGTCGTTGAAGAGATGAAAGTCGAGCCCGACCCCCGCCGCCGATTCGATGAGACCGGCCCTTACCGTCAGGTCGGAGAAACGTTTGGCCATCACCAACGTGTAGAGGAGCGAGTTTAACGTGTTCCGTGTGGTCGAGAGATCTTGGCGACGGGTATCCTCGGCGATCTCCAGAAGGTAGTATTTGTCCTCGCGGGGGATGACTTTCAAGGAGACGTACGCCTTGTTCAGGTCGGAGTCTTGCTGCCGTTCGCCGCGGACGCCGACGGCGAGGCGAATCTCGTCGGCCTTGTTCAGATATTTTTTCGCCGTCACCAAGGTCGAGTTCAGGTTGTCGTAGACCTCCTCGTCGTTGATCAGGCGCCCCACCGTCCCCTCCCCTTTTTCGATCCGGGTGGTGACCGAAGCGACGTTGTCGCTCATCTGCTCCACCTTGGCCATGACCGCGTCGAGTTTCTCGGCGGCGGTGGCGATACGGCTGAGAGTCGTTTTTAGGCTCTCCCGGTTTTCTTTCAAGATGCCGTCGAACTCCGCCGAGAGAGAGCGCAAGTTCCCGACCCCCTGCGCGGAGATCGTCTTTGTTTTCGTCGATCACTTCGCGCAAGCTGGCGGCCACCTGTTCCAGGTTGGCGAAAAGATGCGGGGCGTCGGCCGAGAAGGCGTCGGTGATGGAGGCGAAATTGTTGATGGTGGCGTTTAACCCTTTGCGATTTTCCGCCAGAATCTTTTGCAGGTCGGACGAGGCGGTCTCGATGTTCTTGACGATGTTTTTCAGCGACGCCTGACCCTCCATGGAGCCGAAGACGTTTTTAAGACTCCCGGTGACGGCGCTGATGTCTTCCAACGCCGCGCCGGCCTTGTTGAGCATGTCGGAGATATCGGCCGGTTCTTGGGTCCGGGACAAGGTTTGGCCGTCGGTCAAGAGAGGGGCGTCGGGGGTTCCCTGCACCAGCTCGATATATTTTTCGCCGAGCAACCCTTCGGTCCGGATGGTCGCCATGGCGTCGCTCCGAATCTCGGCGTCTCGGGTCAGCTTGGCGATAATCCGTGCGAAACCGTCTTTCAGCTCGACATCCTCCACGAAACCGATCTCCACGCCGGAGAGTTTCACCTTCGATTTCAGCTCCACCCCGGCCACGGTTTTGAAGTCCATGAAGAAGGTCATCCGGCCGGCGTCGCCGAAGAGCGACGTCCCGGCGGTCTTCACCGAGAGGAAGAGGAGGATGAACCCCGCCGCGATGGTGAGGGCGCCGACTTTTATTTCGGGAGAGAGTTTCATGTCGCTTGCCTGTTCTGGAGAGCGTCCGATGCCCGGATGACCTTGCCAATGTAGCAGAATTTGGCCACTTCCGGGACGGACGAGTTGAAGACCACATCCGGCTCTCCGACGGCCAAAAACTTTCCGTTGTAGAGGAAAGCGACCCGATCGGCGATCCGGTTGGTGGAGATCATATCGTGGGTGATGGAGACGGCGGTAGCGCCGATTTTATTTTGGAGATCGACGATCAGATCGTTGATCTGATCGGCGGTGATCGGGTCGAGCCCGGTGGTCGGTTCGTCGTAGAGGATGATTTCCGGGTCCATGGCGATGGCGCGGGCGAGCCCTGCCCGTTTCATCATGCCGCCGGAAAGCTCCGCCGGTTTCAGGTTTTCGACGTCGTAGAGCCCCACCATGTGGAGCCGTTCGGTGACCCGTTTCTCCCGGTCGGTTTTCGAAAGGTCGGTATGTTCCTTCAGGCCGAAGCCGACATTCTCGCCGATGGTCAGCGAGTCGAAGAGAGCCGCCCCTTGGAAGAGCATGCCGAACTTTTTGCGGAACTCGTTCAAGCGCCGCTCGGTCATGGTGGCCACCTCTTCCCCGTCGACCAACATCCGTCCCGCGTCGGGGCGCAAGAGGCCGATGATATGTTTGATGAAGACCGATTTGCCGGTCCCCGAGCCGCCGAGAATCACCATCGACTCTCCCCGGCGGATGGTTAGGTCCACACCGTCCAATACCACCTTCGGCCCGAAAGCCTTCTTGATCCCTTGCGCTTCGATGATGATGTCATCGGCCATTACCTAAACCCCGGAGAAGAGGAACGCCGTCAAGACGTAGTCGAAGATGAAGATGAGGATCGAGCTGATGACCACCGCGCGGGTGGTAGCGGTACCGACCCCTTCGGCGCCCCCTTTGGTTTTGAACCCTTGGTAGCAGCAGATGATCGCCACGATGGCGCCGAAGACGGTGGCCTTGAAAAGGCCGCTATAGATATCGTTGAGCTCCATGAACTCGAAGGTCTTCTTGAAATAGACGACCGGGTTGGAGCCGAGCACCTCTACGCCAATGAGGGCGCCGCCGAGAATGCCGACGGCGTCGGCGATGACCGTAAGGACCGGCAGGATGAGAGTGGCGGCGATGAAGCGGGGGACGATCAGATATTTGATCGGGTTGGCCGAGAGGGTGTACAAGGCGTCGATCTGTTCGGTGACTTTCATGGTCCCCAGTTGCGCCGCCATGGCCGACCCGGCCCGGGCCGCCACCATGATCGCCGTCAGCATCGGCCCCAACTCCCGGGTGGTGGAGAGGGCCACGACGGTTCCCACCATGCTTTCGGCGCCGAACCGTTGGAATCCCTGAAACGACTGGAGCGCCAGAACCGAGCCGGTGGCGAAAGCGGTGAGGCTGATGACCGGCGTCGATTCGTAGCCGATGATCATCATCTGCTCGAAGATCGCCCGTATTTTGAAGGGAGGACGGACGCTCCACCGGAGGATCTCCCAGGCGAAGAGCGACACCTCCCCCACGGCGGCGAAGATGTAGATCGCTGCGGCGCCGATCATCTCGACGTAGGTTATCGGGTTTATGAAGCGAATCATTAGTACGTCCGGTCAGTCGATCATCCGAAGGGTACGGACAGGCTTCCCGTTTTTCAGATAACGTCGCACGACCCGTCGTCCCACGCCGCACAGAATTTCATAGGGGATCGTCCCGGTTAACGACGCCAGTCGGTCGGCGCCGACCCCGTCTCCCATAAGGGTCGCCACATCCCCTACCGCGGGGCTGTTCACGTCGGTCGCGTCGCAGAGGATCACGTCCATGCAGACCGTGCCGATCTGCGCCGCCCGAACGGACTTCATTATAACGAAAGCTTTACCCGAAAGGGGGCGGGAGTAGCCATCGGCGTAACCGGCGGTCAAGGCCGCCACCACCGTTTTGCGGGGGGCCCTCCACCGGGAGGCGTAAGAGACCGACTCTCCTTTGGCGACGGTGCGGACGAACTGGACACGGGCGTACCACTGCATCACCGGGAGGAGCCCTACCGGATCGCCGCCGAAGGTCTGGTAACCATACATCCCGATACCGGGGCGGATCGCCTCGTACCGGGCGGTCGGGTGGTTGAAGGTGGCCGCCGTGTTGGCCGCGTGACACGGTGGAAGCGTGAACCCCGCGGTGGTCAACGTGTGGCAGAGATCGTCGAAGAGGCGAATCTGCTTTGGCGTTTGGCCCCGTTTTTTTTCGGCGTCGGCGAAATGGGTCATCACCCCGGCGGGGCGCAATTTCGGGTTGGCCGCCACGGCTCTATAGAGGGCTTCGGCCTTTTCGGGAGGCGCCCCGAGCCGGTTCATGCCGGTGTCGAACTTCACATGTATCGGGAAAGGGCGTTTGGTGGTCGAGACCCGAGCCAGTTCGGGGAGGCGGTCGATATCCCCCACCACCGGTTCGGCGCCGAGGGTAGCGGCTTCTTTCGCCCCCCCCGCCGAAACGCCGCCAAGAAGGATGAGGCGACCTTTCACCCCGGCCCGTCGCAACTCGGCCGCCTCGTCGACGGTCCATACGCAAAGAGCGGCTACGTCGCGGCGTCGTCTCAGTTCCTTGGCGATGACGAGAGCGCCGTGCCCATAGGCGTTGGCTTTGACCACCGGCATAAAGGGGACGTCGGCTCTTTCGCCGATCAGATCGAGGTTGGCGTGGAGCCGGTTAAGATCGATATCGGCCCAAGTGACGTCGTTGCGCATGGGCCATGATACCACCCCCCTGCGCGGGGGGCGCCGTCACTATCAAGGTCGCTAAACCTGTCTACGCCTACTCTTCGCGAGTACCGTGAGGAACAGAGCAGCCGCAAGACTGCCTCGCAAGGGTGGCGATCCTCCCTCTTCATCCAGGCTTCATAGGCTTTGAGACCGGTCTCCCGTTCGAAATCCGGCGGCGCCGCCAACACACCAGCGCCCCGAATCGCCCGCTGGGCCACCTTGCGGGAACGGCCCCAATAGGGACCAAGGTCGCCGTTCGGAAAAGGGGTCCGAAGCGGCGGAAATAACGCGGATCCGACCCTATCCCGTCGTTCAAAATAAGGAGGCCGGCGATAAGCCATGAAGCTCGACGGCCATGGCGGTCGAGCGCCGTTCTGTCCTCCGGGGTCAGCGCCGTATCACGTGGCCAAGAGAGGTGTCGCATCGCATCGACCATGTCGAGCGCGGACTTTTCTTTTTCAGTGTCGAATGCGCGCCGGTAGAGTACGTTCCCTCCGCTTACCGGTCTGCCATGATGTCCCAATGACGCCGTCATGAGCGCATCCATCGCGAGCATCGTTTCGGCGGGATATGAGGAATCGACAAAAGGGCCAAGTCCGCCCTCAATCTGTGAATGGCGCAACCGCTCTTTCCAAAAAAGGAGGCCCGTCTCTGTATGGGGCATGCCGGGGGTGCAACGAGAGGCGGAGAAGGTAGTGAGAGGTAGGGGGAGAGCACCCGCATTAGAATGGCGGAGATGGTGTCCGCCTAGTTAGAATCTGTACTTGTACGGAAACGCGCAAAATCACAAATAAAACAATGAATATAACCTCTGGTCAAGTCTAGCGAGGTCTGCTAAAATCCAAGTCTATTGGGGGGCTTATAGGGGGGCTACCCTCAGCCCAGAACGAGCTTGGAAGGTGGAACAACATGGCGATACATCGACTGACTCCTCGCAAGGTGGCGACGGCAAAGAGTGGCAAGTACGAGGATGGTGGAGGGCTTCGCCTTGTCGTCTCCGATTCCGGTTCGCGCAAGTGGATCGTCCGAATCACGGTTCGCGGAAAACGGCGAGAGATGGGGCTTGGGAGCTTTCCCGATACCGGCCTCGCCGAGGCGAGAGATAAGGCGCTAAAGGCGAGACGCCTGGCCAAGGAAGGAGTGGACCCCATCGTCGTCCGCCATGCCGAGGTGTCGATAGTTCCCTCCTTCGTGACGTGCGCCGCTCGCTACATTCGAGCCCATAGGCGAGGATGGAAGAACAGCAAACACGCCCGACAGTGGGTGAGCACCCTCAAGACCTACGCTCGACCGGTACTGGGGAGCAAGGGGGTCGACATCATCACAACCGAGGACATACTCAAAGTCCTCACCCCAATCTGGACGACCAAGACCGAGACGGCGAAGCGGGTTCAAGGGCGGATGGAAAACATTCTCGACTTCGCCACCGCCCATCAATATCGGACCACCCTCAACCCTGCGCGATGGCGAGGACATTTGGACATGCTTCTACCGAAGCCGTCGCGTGTGAAGAAGGTTGTCCATCATCCGGCGATGCCCTTTGTCGACGCTCCGGCATTCATGATGGAGCTTCAGGGGAACCAATGTGTCTCTTCCCTTGCCCTTCAGTTCTTGATACTCACCGCGACGCGAACTAGCGAAGTCTTGAACGCCACCTGGGAGGAAGTCGATCTGGAGGAAAAGGTCTGGACCATCCCGGCGGATCGGATGAAAACCAAAGTACCTCATCGCGTTCCTCTCTCCGATGCAGCCTTGGAGACGCTTCAGGCGATAGCGCGGGTGGAGGGGAGTCCCTACGTCTTCCCCGGAGCTCGATATGGCCGACCTCTTTCTAATACGTCCCTGCTGCAACTCATGAGAGGCATGAGATACGGCCTGAACTGCCCACGCGGCAATTACGTTCCTCACGGATTTCGGAGCTCATTTCGGGATTGGACAGGAGAAGTTGCCAGCTATCCGAGTGATGTCGCCGAGATGGCGCTTGCCCATACGATCACCAACAAGGTAGAGGCCGCCTACCGGCGAGGTGACCTTTTCGAAAAACGCCGACTGATGATGGAAGACTGGAGCAGATACCTGCTGGCGAATGCATGACGGTGAAGCGGGAAAACAGTCGTGGGGGAAAAAAGATTTGACAGAATGAAATAATGGGCTCACATTGGGCACATAAAGGTTGCCAAGCCTAAGCTCATCGCACCGGCGAGCTTAACCTGCCCGGCTCTCAGGGCAGCTCACGTGCCACTCGGCACATAAATACCCATAGGTCATTTGGGAAGTCGCGCCTAGCGTATGCGCGCTTTCCTTTCAGTTAGCGAATGCTACCTGCACTCCAGTTGGCCACACGCCTCCGTTGCGTCTGACCCCACATTTACGCTCCAGTTTTCCTGTTTCTCCGTCCCGGCTTGGCAGCCGCTAACAGCTGTAATGCGCCTATGGGCAAGGAGGAAGAGATGAAGAACGAAGAGAACGGCCATTCCATCATCCTGATCCGTCTGAACGAAGTGAGGAAGATCACCGGTTTGAGCCGCGCCACCATCTATGCGTGGATCAAAGAAGGGATTTCCCCGGCCCGGTCCCGCTTGGGAAACGGGCAGTCGCCTGGATCTTGGGCGAGGTGGAAGAGTGGGTGATGGAACGGGTCGCGCTGCGTGCCTGAGCGATGTGGAAGAGCATCGGGCCATCCAACATTCGCCTGTGGGCGCAGGGTCTCCCTGCGCCCACATCGATAGAGATCAGCATGCGCAAAGGCAAAGTCATCACTGAATCGCTAGCTGGAATGCTTCTCGGTGATCGAAAGCTGTTTCAAGATGGCTTTCATTTTTTCGGGACGCGGCCGCTGGGTGAGGCACTCGCCATCACCCAGCGACCGCTCCTGGAGCGGTGATGAGTGGCTTTTGCGCAACACCATGGGAGGAACACTATGCGCAACGCATTTGACCCGGATGAAGAACGACGCCGACTGGAGAAACGGCGTTCGATGATGAGGCGGCGTCGCTACGTGCGATCCCGGCTCGATAGGTACCGAGCCGAGATCGTCGCTCTCCGCAACGCAGGCGCCTCGCTACGAAATATCGGCCTCTGGCTTCGTGAGCGACGTCTGAAAGTCGCTCACACCACCATCGCCCGATACCTTTCGCGCCTGGAGGAGTGCCAGTAATGGGCAAGTTCGCCAAATCGGAGAACCAGGCGCGAAAAGCTGTCGAGCAGAAAGTCGCCATTGGATCATCACGCCACTCACACAAAGGTGACGGGATGATCCATGGCATTAGGACTTCCCATCATTATGAGGCGGCCCTAGCTGATGTCTGCGATTGGCTGAAGGAGTCTCGTGTCGGCCATGGGCTTCCCAAGTTGACGAGGGAAGAGGCGCAAATCTATTTAGCGGACCGTTCGGAAGCTCTTGGGCAGAATGCTCTGGATCAAGCGCGCAGAGCTTTGGAAACCCACCTTGGACAGTCATTGGATCGGGAACGATCAGAGAAGATCGAAACCCTCCACAGTAGGCGCTATGAGCCAGAGCAGTCCCTTTTAGTCACCACCTGTCAATTTGAGCGAAATGCCTTGACCTCGATGATCGTTAAGAACGCCGGTCTGCGCTCCATCGAGCCACTCACGATCCGACCAATGAATGAGCAGTCACCTTCGGTCCACCGGACGTGGAGTGATGAAAGATTCCTGAACAGGAAAGATTGGCGACCCTACACCGTCGTTGGAAAAGGAGGTTTGTGTCGGGAGGTTCGCCTTCCGGAAGCACTTTCCGTACAACTGGAACAGCGTCGACTCTCGGAACCAAGAGTGGTGAGAGACCGAGGAGTAAATTACCTCTCCTATTACGACATCGGAGGGGGAAACGCTTGGTCGAAGTCTTGGTCTGACGCCAGCCGGCGAGCGCTGGGTTGGTCCAATGGTGGCCATGGATTGCGCCATTCTTTTGCGCAGGACCGTATGGCTGAGTATCAGGCCGCTGGCTATAGCTTTTGGGATGCGTTGGAACTTGTAGTCGAGGAGCTTGGTCACTTTGCCCCATCCACAACAAAGGTGTACCTGCGATGAACACTCTTATCAAGTACTGGGAATGGCTCCGGCATTATGACGAGCTTCTTCTGGTCATCCCTCTGACGATATTCGCAAAAGTTACTTGGAGGCTCTATAGCTTCAGGGACTTTTCTTCAGAAGATATCGGACATTTATATGACCTGAAGGCCTTCAAGGCGGAGATCGATGCTAAGAGTCTTTCTTTGGCAGCAAAATGGAAAGAATTCGATGAAACCGTTCTGCGCTGGCAGGAGGAATTGGCTGATTACAAGCGCCGCACAAAGATTGCCGAAGACAAAGCCGAGAAACGAGGCAAGGAGCTTGCTGGAGCTCGGGCAAGGTTTCGGCGAAAACTTGGCGGTAGAAACAAATAGCAGGAGGTGCGCACGACATCTTTGATCGGACATGGTGTCTGAATCGTGTAAGGGGTGATTCCCGATCTGTAACCGTAAATGGGAGGTAAATAATATCTAGGATTGTCGCTATCCGACTGGTCAGGTGAAAAGCGATGAGGATGCCACTCCGCCTATATAGAAAGTGGTCGGCGAGAACAAGTCCGAGCCGGTGACGCAAGTCTCAAACTGGGGCTAACAGGCTGAACGCCGCTTAGCCGCTCCGCATGGAGGGCAAGTAATTTAACTAACGTGACTGAAAATACTCTTCAACCCATTTGGAACAAAAGGACTGCTGCATTACTGAAGATTGCCCATGCTGGGGTGCAATAAATTAAATCGAGTCAGATATTTGATGACTTTCAGGCTGAGGTCTGGCGATAATCAAGGCGTGCAGCTGGATTTCGTCCGGGATATGGAGAGTCCATGCTAGGCACCTCCAACCCTGGAATGGAACTGAAGGCAAATGGATCAGAGGGGAGATGACATGGGTGGCGAGATAAGAAGAATTGATTCTATAAAGGGAATGGCAGTCTTTGGCGATTTTCAATGGGCGGCTTCTGTTAGAGATAACGGCAATAACATCGGAGAGTTCAAAAAGATCAACATAGTTTATGGACGAAACTACTCAGGCAAAACAACTCTGTCACGGATTTTCAGAGCCCTCGAAACAGAGTCGATATCAGAAAAATACAATTCACCTGAGTTCAGGGTGTCTTTTGATGATGGCACCAGCGTCACACAAGACTCATTGGATAGCCATGGCCAGACAATTAGGGTCTTCAATGAGGACTTTGTAAGAGACAATCTTAGGTTTATTGTTGATGAAGAGCAGGATATAAATTCATTCGCTATTTTAGGCGAGGACAATGCCAAGCTAGAAAAAGAAATTGAAAGGCATGAGGCTGAACTCGGCACCGAAGCTGAAAAAACAGGCTTACTGGGGAAGTACCTTGAGGCAAAGAAGAAATCGGCAGAAACCGAAGAAGCCTATAAGAAACGAACGTCAGAATTGGAAAGAAAGTTAACTGAGAAAGCCAATAATAGAGAAATCGGAATCAAACACAATAAGTTTTTTGGAGATGCTACTTACAACATCAACAAGATAAAAGCTGACATTGAAACTGTAACCGACGCTAAATACTTGCCGCTTGCCAACGACCGTGTGGAAGAGCTTTTTGATCTTCTCAAGGAAGAATCTAAGCCGGAGATTCCTGAATCATCTGCATTTGATCTCCAAAGCTCAATTTTGGCTTCTAAAGCCAAAGCACTCATTGAAAAGAAGATACTGATATCAAACCCAATTCAGGAATTGCTAAACGATGCCACGCTGGCAACATGGGTGAGAGATGGTCGAAAGATCCATCACGGGAAAAGAGAGAAATGCGGTTTTTGTGGCAATAATCTTCCCTCTGATCTGTGGGAGAAGTTGGATAAGCATTTTAATCAGGAGTCTGAAGATCTCAGAGGGGAACTTGTTGACCTGCTGAAGTCAATTGAAGCTGAACAGTCACGAGCGCATAAACTGCTCACTATTAAGAATTCTGCTTTCTACTCTAAGTTTGGCAAGGAACTGGATTCGCTTGCAGGGCAGTTGGCTCTGCAAACGGCCTCGTATTGTGCGAGCCTTGATTTTATAAGGGAGCAAGCGGAAAAGCGAAGGGGAGACATTTTCAATCCTCTAGAGTTTATGGCTCCTGTGTCAGTTGAAGATTCTTTGAATGCGATACGGGAGTCGTATGAGCAGATCAGAACTGAATCAAATCTATTCACTGCAGCGCAGGATAAGATTCAAGCAGAAGCTCGCATTGCTCTCCGGCTTTATGAGATCCATAAATTTATTTGTGACATTAATTATGAGGATGAATGGGTAGAAATTAACAATCTGAAAGGGGCATTGGACGAAGAATTGCTAACAACGACGGCTGCGAAATTAGAAGCAGACGCAAAGCGAGAAACAATCAGCGACTTGAAGGCAAAGCTAAAAGATGAAAGCAAGGGAGCAGACCGAGTAAATGCGTATTTGAATAATTTCTTCGGCCATCAGTATTTGTCACTCAAAGCCATTGAAGAGGAATGTGATGATGCGTCATCTGGATATCGATTTGAAATAACCAGAAATGGTGTGAAAGCATTTCACCTGAGCGAAGGGGAATGCAGCCTGATAGCTTTCTGCTACTTTATGGCGAGGCTACATGATATTGAGACCGAGGGCAATCAGCCAATCATCTGGATCGATGATCCCATCTCTAGCCTGGATGCAAATCATATCTTTTTTGTCTACAGCCTGATATACGCAGAAATTGTGGCCTCTGAAAAATATGAAGACGATGGAGAAGTAAAAGAACGTGAACGGTTTAAGCAGCTTTTCATTTCGACCCATAATTTGGATTTTCTAAAGTACTTGAAGCGTCTTCCAGGTGCCTTAAACGATAATAAGTCCCAGTACTTCATTATCACGAGGTCGAATCAATTCAGTGACCTCACATTGATGCCTAGATACCTGAAGGACTACGTCACAGAGTTCAACTTTTTGTTCAAGCAGATATATAAATGCGCGGTTGCCAAAAACGTTAATGATGAAAATCACGACTGCTTTTACAATTTCGGCAATAATGCCCGAAAGTTTCTTGATGCACTTCTGTACTACAAATATCCAAATGGATTAAAGCTTAGCGATAAATTAGCTCAGTTTTTTGAAGATGACGTAATAGCTGCATCGCTAACGGATCGTATCGATAATGAGTTCTCCCACTTGGAGGGTTTATTTGAAAGGAGCGTTTTGCCGGTTGATGTTCCTGAGATGAAACGGGCAGCTCAATTTATCCTGGCGAAGATGAAAGAGAATGATCATGCTCAGTATTCAGCCTTGCTACAAAGCATTGGGGTGACTGAAGAACCATCGCTGGATGTAATGGAGGCATGAGGATTCTCCATACTTCCGACTGGCACATTGGTCGAACCCTTTATGGCAGAAGGCGCTATGAAGAGTTCGAGGCCTTTCTGAGTTGGTTGGCCGAGACAATACAGCAGAACGACATTGATGCGCTTTTGGTTGCAGGCGACGTCTTCGACACCAGCGCTCCGAGTAACCGTTCTCAGGAGCTCTATTATCGCTTCCTCTGCCGTGTGGCTACTTCGCCCTGTCGGCATGTAGTCGTTATTGCCGGAAACCACGATTCGCCTTCCTTTCTCAATGCTCCTAAGGAGCTATTGAGAGCCCTCAATGTTTATGTAGTCGGCTCCATATCGGAAGAACCAGAAGACGAAGTGTTCACACTGCGCAATGAGCAAGGCGATCCGGAACTCATCGTATGTGCGGTCCCCTACTTGCGAGATAGGGATATCCGTGTGGCGGAAGCTGGCGAGAGCGTCGAGGACAAAGAGCGGAAATTGATCGAAGGCATTCGCACCCATTATTCCTTGGTCGCCGCAGTGGCCGAGCAGAGGCGTGAGGAGCTTGGAGCTGACATCCCGATTGTCGGCATGGGGCATCTGTTTACTGCAGGAGGGCAGACAGTAGAGGATGATGGGGTGCGTAAGCTCTACGTTGGCTCTCTAACGCATATCTCAGCGCAGATCATGCCTGCCTGTCTTGACTACCTGGCTCTTGGTCACCTTCACGTTCCGCAGAAAGTGAACAGTATGGAGACCATACGATACAGCGGCTCTCCACTTCCTATTGGCTTTGGTGAGGCGAGGCAGCAAAAGAGCGTATGCCAAGTGGAATTCAACAGAACGAATGCATCAGTCCAGTTGATCGGCATACCGGCCTTTCAAAAGCTCGAACGCATCACAGGAAACTTGGACAGCATTTCAGACCGCATTTCCGTATTGGCGGCAACTGACTCTGAATGCTGGCTCGAAATAGTCTATGAAGGTGACGAAGTAATTGGAGACCTGCGTGAGCGTCTTGAGGCTGCAGTATCGGGCACCAAGATGGAAATACTCCGCATAAAAAATGTCCGTATCATCGATCAAGTGCTAGGGCAAATACACGAGGACGAGACTCTAGACGATCTGAACGTGAATGACGTATTTGAACGTTGCCTCGACGCTCACAATGTTCCCGAAAACCAGCGGCCTGAGCTGATTCATACCTATCAGGAAGCGGTCGAGTCGCTCCATGAAGATGATTCACGAGCGGAATAGAGAGGCGTTCAATGAGAATTCTGTATGTGCGCTTTTGCAATTTGAACTCACTGGTAGGCGAATGGCATATCGATTTGACGCATTCCGCTTTCACTGCTGATGGCATCTTCGCCATTACTGGTCCCACTGGTGCAGGGAAGTCGACTATTCTCGACGCCATCTGTCTCGCTCTATACGGACGAACGCCGCGTCTGGAGAAGGTCAACCAGAGCGGGAATGAAATCATGTCGCGCCAAACCGGCGAATGTTTTGCCGAGGTGACTTTCGAGACACAGGCAGGACGATTTCGATGCCACTGGAGTCAACACCGAGCTCGTAAAAAGCCGGAGGGTGATTTTCAGGCTCAGAGGCATGAGATCTCTGACGCCGACTCAGGCGTTGTGTTGGAGTCAAAACTCAAAGGGGTGGCAGGACACATTGAATCCGCCACAGGTATGGATTTTGACCGTTTCACAAGATCAATGCTTCTAGCGCAAGGGGGGTTTGACACATTCCTCAAGGCTGACATAGATAGTCGGGCTCCTATTCTGGAGCAGATAACGGGCACGAAGATCTACAGCGAAATATCCAGTCGCGTTCATGAACTGCAGCGCGAGGAGAAGGAGAAGCTTAACCAGCTTCAAACAGAAATATCAGGGATCGAAAATTCTTGAGCCGGAGCAGGAGCAAAAAATTGAGCAGCTTTTCCTGACAACACAGAAGGAAGAGACAGACCTTTCCGCAAAATCTATCGACGCAAGGAAGGCCATTGATTGGCTTGGCGCCATCAACGGGCTGAAGGCGGAGATCAACACCCTGGCCGATGAAGCGAACCAGTTGCAGAGCGAGATCGATGCATTCAAACCGGATCGCGAAAAGCTGAGTCGGGCTGTGAATGCCGCCGCGCTAGATGGCGAGTACGCAGGGCTCACCGCTACCCGAAAACAGCAGGAGGCTGACAAGGCTGATTTGAACACAGGGGAAGAGGCACTTCCAGGGCTGGAATCTTCCGTCAAGGATCATGCTGAGGTGTGGAAATCGTTTGTGAAGCAAACCGCTAAGGTCAAAGGAGAGCTGAAAGAAGCCACGCCGATATTGCAAAAGGTCCGTTCACTCGACCAGAAACTTTCCGGCATAGAAAGCTCTGTTTCGGAAGCTGATAGAGCCTACAGCAATGACTCTGAAAAGATAGAAGCAGAAAAGCATAAGAAACTAGAAGTTCAGAAGAAGCATGCGGAGGCGCTTGAGTCACTTGATCGTGTGGATGTGTATATCAATGAGCATACACAGGACGAGCTGCTGGTCAGTGACCTTGCTGGCATCGAAGAACAGTTCAAAGGTCTGATCCTTCTGCAGAGTGAAATCGGTCAAAAAGCTGCACGTAAGGAAGCAGTCACGAAAAATCTGGAGATAGCGACAAAGTCACTTGAAAACTATAAGAAGCAATCTGACATTCGAAGGCAGGAACTCTCGGAGTCCACAAAGCGACTTCAAGAGAGCAAGGATGCCTATAGCCTGATGCTGGGGGAACGCTCGCTGTCTGAGTACCGCACCCAGAAGGAAGCCTTGCTACGTGAAGAGGTCTTACTGAAGAGAATAGCGGAGCTTGAAGATCATAGGGCGCGACTGAAAGACGGCAAGCCCTGTCCACTCTGCGGCGCAACGGAGCATCCCTATGCAAAAGGGAATGTCCCTGTTCCTGATGAAACCGAAAAGAAGATCGCAGCTCTCACCAAGCTAATAAACGAAGCCGAGAGCCAGGAGGCCGTCATTAATCAGCTCAAAGAAGCTGAGATTCTGGCCAAGAATATCCTGACTGATGCCGAAAAACTTGAGTCGGTAGCGGTGAATGAAAAAATGGCTGCCGAGAAAGCTTTGACCGATGCGAACAATGGTCTGGTCAAGCTTCGTGCTGATTTTGCTGAACGCCGGCAGGCCGTTGCTGGCAGACTCCAGCCGTTTGACATTACTGACATCGCTGAAACAGACATTTCATCGCCAATCGAATCTCTCAGAAAACGGCAGAAGGCATGGCAGGATCAGGTCAACAAAAAGGGGCAGATCGAGAAACAAGTTGCCGACATTACCAGCGAACTGAAGCGCCTGGATGCGGTCATTGAGACTCAAAGTGCTGCCCTGGCCGAAAAACAGGAGCGCCTAGAGAGCTTGAAGAAGGAGCTCGCCACAGGACGTGAAGAACGCTCTGTATTGTACGGCGACATGAATCCTGATGATGATGAGCGTCGTTTGCATAAGGCGATTTCTGATGCTGAAGCTGCCGAAACGGAAGCCAGGGAACGACACGATGCGCTCCAGCAAAACTGGAATGCTGCGAAGGCCAATATCGAATCGCTAAGGAAGCGCATTGGTAAGCGAGCGCCCGAACTGGAAAAGCTGGAAGATGCCTTTGTCTTAGCTCTCGCACCCGTTGGCTTCTCAGATGAAGAGCAATACCTGAGAGCCAGATTGCCCTCTGAACAGAAGGATGAACTGACGGCCAACGCCAAGGCTCTTGATGAGCGCCAAACAGAGCTAAAAGCCAGACAAAAGGATCGAGAAGCGCGTCTGGCTACAGAATTATCACGCAAGATTACTGAAAAGTCGCTAGAAGAGCTTGAGTCCCAGTTCAAGAAGTACGAGGAGGCTCTGAAAGAGCTGAGGGACACCATTGCCGATCTCAAGCACCAGATAAGAACGAACGCTGAGGCTAAGGAGCGGATAAAAGATAAGCAGTCCGCCATCGAGGCCCAGAGAAAAGAGTGTCAAAGGTGGGAAAACCTGCACGCTCTAATTGGCTCAGCTGACGGCAAGAAGTACCGCAATTTTGCTCAGGGCCTTACCTTTGACATGCTGATTGGCTACGCAAATCGCCAACTGCAGAAAATGACTAGCCGCTATTTGCTGACCCGTGATAGCGCTCAACCCTTAGAACTCAACGTGGTCGACAACTATCAAGCTGGAGAGATTCGGTCTACAAAGAACCTATCAGGCGGCGAGAGCTTTATCGTCAGCCTGTCCCTTGCACTAGGTTTGTCCCGTATGGCCAGCAAGAAAGTCAGGGTAGATTCTCTGTTTCTGGATGAAGGTTTCGGCACTCTCGATGAGGAAGCTCTTGATACCGCTCTGGAAACCCTTGCAGGTCTGCAGCAGGATGGAAAGCTGATAGGCGTCATTTCCCATGTGCCGGCCTTAAAGGAGCGGATCAGCACGCAGATACAGGTGGCACCCCAAACTGGTGGCAGAAGTGAGCTCTCCGGCCCCGGTTGCGTAAGCATCGTTCCAGCGTAACAGGCCAATTCCAAAGGTGATGATATTCAGATAGAATGAATTGAAATCGCCGACACACAAAGGATGCCGCTATGAGGGGCGTCAGTGCTTATGATCGTGCTGGTACGCAGTAATTCAAACAAGATCGCTAGCTTTTCATTAGGTGAATCATGATTCGAAAGCTGAATCTAGAAGGATACCGCTCCTTTCTGAGGCCGCAATCGGTGGACCTCAGAAGGATCACTCTGATTTATGGGCCGAATGCTTGTGGCAAGAGCGCGATCATTGAGGCGCTTTTATCCATAAAAAGCATCATCCTTGAAAACAGCAAGCAGCCCTTAGGCTACTACAAGAGATTGCTGACCTGGAATGGTTCAGAATCAGGGAAGTCTGCAAATGATTTTTCCTCAATCAGGTCCAAGATTGCTGATTCCAATACATCTACGGGCTTAGATCTAGACGGAACTTATAAGGACAGCTCACTTCAAGGGATTCGATACATCTGGTCAGACCATTCTAGTGCCAGCAGTGATGTGAGCACTGTTGAATTGCAGGCTAAATGTGGAAAAATCATATTCGACAGGTTGGATGATGAAATCTACGAGACATATGTGGACATTACTGCAGAACCAGCCCTCGGAACTGCCGGGCCAGCCTTCTATAAGCTGAGAGATGAAGAGTCGATCCAGAATTTCAAGCACGCCGTAACTCTCGCAGGAATGATGCCTCACCTTGTTGATTTTGGATCTTCTGATGTGATTTCAGAGGACGATATTTTCGAGAAAATTGATTTATCAAAATACGTATTCCATAGCTTCGGAAGCTTCTTTCCTCAGTGGGGGTTCGGGCCCTCAACAGATCCCAATAGGACATGGCCAGAAATTGATAGCGCAGATAGCATTAACTATTCACATCGAATCGACGAAAACAATAAGTTTTCTTTCCTAATCGATAAGGATAAAAGGGAGATAAATCCCTTTTCAAGTTTTTCAAGTTCCCTGTCAGGATTCCTGAAGGATGCTCACTATGTTGGGCCAAAGCGATCCATCCCAAGCTCCGCAAAAGTACAGGACACTAATGCGCAATATGGAGGGGTTGGAAGAGATGGAGCTAATATTTACTCTGCGATACTCTGGGAAATTTACTGGAAGTACGGCGTAGACGTAATGGCAAGGATCAACCAAATTTTAATGCAAATGAAGATTCCTTACTCGATTGAACTCAAAGAAGCAGAGAACGTTGTCGATGGGAATCAGTATTACTTTGCACTCCTCGACACCAGAACCGGCGCTGTAATTCAGCTAAGAGATGTCGGGTGCGGAATTGAGCAAGTTCTACCAATAATTGTGCAAGGGATAACAGGAAAGCTGATCTGCATAGAACAGCCAGAACTCCACCTACACCCTCGCATGCAGGCGGACTTGATGGACTACTTCATCGACTCCGAAAAGCAGTGGGTCATTGAAACTCATAGCGAAGCGTTGATGACAAGACTCCAAAGACGGATACGACAAGGAAAGATTAAGGCAAGCGAGGTGTCAGTCGTCTACGTTCATCCTACTGGAGAAGATGGCAGTGTGGCCCTCCCGCTCAGGTTGGACGAATATGGCGCATTTATCGACTCATGGCCTGACGGCTTTTTCTCTGAAACGTTCGAAGATATTTTTGGTGATCTCTAGTGCTAGTGCCATTTTGCATCTCCAGAGGCATCTCAGTTGGGGAGGAGTGCGCGCCACATGAGCTAGAAAACCTCGATAGACTATGGGGCGAATCTGGAGTCCTGATCGACAGCAAAGCGCAAAATCTATTGGCGAGCCTCAAGCCTCAAATCGATAAGCTTCCTCAGCAACCCAAAATTATTTGGCAGAATCTGATTAAGAAGCACTACATTTCAAGAAGAATTGAGCTTGGTCAATGGAAAGGTATCCTTCCAGGCAAGAAGGTTCCCCCAAGCAAATTGCAGCCTGCTTCTCAGGCCATTATTGGACAAGAAGAAACGGACGTTTGGGGCATTCCGAAAGGCGAAAAGGTCAAAAACGATGAGGATTTTTCAGTCACAACCTTAGGAGCATTGGCATCTGGCTTCCTCGGCAGAATGCCAAAAGACTATTTTACTAGCGGCAGAAGTGCTGAGGAAATTTATGGGCTTTTCTTGTGGCCCGCCAGACTGGCCAATAAGATCGTTGTCATAGACCGCTTTGTCGGCAAATCCGTCGCAGAAGGCAAAACCGCGAATCTGGCACGACTCTTAAGCATGGTTAGTAACCATCGAGTGAGTGAAGGTTCTAAATACGCATTAGACATTTACACGGAGTCCGGCAATACGTTTAATGCGTCAGAAGTCAGGGTTGCGATGGAACGATTTTTTAGAGCAGATAATTGTTTACCTTCATTGGGTGCTGTGCGAATCGGTCTCTTGGGAAATGACTGGTTCAGCAAAGAAGGACATGACCGATGTCTGTTTTTCGACGACTGGGGGGTGACCGTAGGCAACGGCCTCGATGTCTTTGACTTTGATAAACGCGGATACGTCAAGAGATCTGCGGTCATTAACAAGTTGTCACCTGCGACTGGGCGGCGCATTTTGACGACATTCATGGGTAAAGCCAGGTTGATTGAATGCCAAGAGAAAAAGGCATATGACGAGGATTTCTTTGTGATCGAGTGTTCAGCCAACGAGCGCAAGCCATGAATCAGTATCTTTCTCAATACCAACACATGGTAGCTTCCGCTCCTCGCAGACATCATCGTGGCAAAAAGTACTTTGTCGGCCATGATGGCATTCCGTCTTCAAAATCATCCAAAGGCACAAACCGATGGGAAGAGCACCTCGGAATCGCCCTCTGGAATAGATTTCGCCCAGGCCTGCCTCCGATTCAAATCAGAGAGGATGTGGTCTTAACCCTCCTTGACTATCAGTTCCCTTTGAAGGCTCGTAGGGATGACAAGGGTGTTGGGAAAGTTGATCTTTTTGGGGTGGATCAGGCAGGCCGCGCTTGGGTCATTGAATTGAAGACTGGTGATAACAGAACTGATTCGCCTCTGAGTGCACTGGAGCAGCTCATCCCATACGCGGCAATTACTCAGGCCAACCTGCAAGACATCAGGGGAGAGCCTGACGGACAAATGATCAAAAGTAACCAGCTCGTCTTTTGCGTAATGGCCCCGTCCCAATTTTGGCAGCAGGGGCTTTATGGCGCTAAGGATTTGGCAAGGGAACTGACTTCATCGCTAGATCATGAAGTTAAATTTGTAGAAATAGAGATGAATGATTCTGATCTCCAATGCGGCATGGATGGTAGCCGGTCAACCATCAATGGTCATATATCGTTTTCCCTTGTCGGGGTATAGGGATCGGCTCATGAACCAGAGAGTGGATTCGTCGGGAAGGGCATACAAGGGAAGCCAAAAGTGGATTCAAGCCTACGTAAATTTCTATCAAAAGGACATCAATGGCGCAGTTCTAGAGCAAGAACTATCTTTGAATGGATCGAGCATATCGTGGGTTTCTCCTCTGGAAAAGGATCAATTTGCTGAATACAAAGACAGGGATTTTCTGGAAGCGTTAGGGATAGCAAATTTCGACAATGATCTAAGAGCATTTTGGCCAAGAAGCGGCCCCCGATGGGACGCTCTTGCGAAGGTCACACATCCTAGCGGGAATCGTGGCGTGCTTCTAGTTGAAGCGAAGAGCCATATTCAAGAATGTCGTAGCGGAGGATGTGCCGCCGGGCCAACTTCACGACGTCAGATTGAAGAATCTCTTGGCCGAACTCAAAGATGGCTGGGGGTTTCTGGCTCGGTTGATTGGACGGGCTCTTTATACCAGTATGCGAATAGGCTTGCCCATCTTTACTTCTTCCGAGAAGTTCTCAAAATCCCTGCATGGCTGTTAAACATATACTTTGTAAACGACCCCGGCTTTCCTACTTCTGAAGAATCTTGGCGTAATGAGGTGCCACTCATCAAGCAAGAACTTGGATTGCCTGGAGATTCACAAGATTTCATCATTGAGGCTTTTCTGGATATTGATGAACTGTCGCTGTCAGATTCGTGAGGGAGATTTGTGATTCAGCCATAATCTTTCCGGATCATATTTCCGTATTTGAGATATGTTCCTCCGAGTCAATTTCCTGATGAGGCTTAAATTTTATTCCACACCGCAGGCAAATGAATTTCTCGCGCCATTCTTGAACTAGCAGAGGATATATTGCTTCGTTGTATTCCTTTATCTGTTCTTTCTCTCTCTGAACTGATCGGGACAGCGCAACCGAAATGACAAACATCGCCAATGCGAAGCTGATTGTGTAGGCCGACGGTGCGAACATAATAGAGACGGCCAACAATGCAAGAAATCCTGAGAGCATGCTCTTCATAAGAGCACCAATTCCAATTGACCTTTCTTCTGGCGGTGATACCGATTCGGCAAGGCCACTAATGGACGTTCCTTGGGAAAACCCCAGGAGGGGGCCCTCAAATCCTTCTGGATCGCTGAAGGCAAAGATGGCAGCGTGAACAGACTCAAGGCTAGAAATGCCTTCTCGGTAAGCCATCATGACATTTTGAGTCCTGTCACTGCCGCATTCAGGGCAGCTATATCCTGACACGGTCAATTGGGCTGGCAATTCCATAAGTCCAATCTTCTTATTCAGGTCTGATATTCTTTGGCGCCAGAATGGCCATTCGCTGGCAGGACGAGGACCGATAGATCCGCTGTGTCGTGTAACCTGAACACGATCAGCGGATCGCTTAAGAACGTCCATTGCTGATAAGTAATCTGGCTCCGGATTCTTGTCGACCGTGGGCTTGCCCGGCGTCGAATAGTCCCGAATTGTATAATTCTTGGACGTACGAATGTCGCCGGAGCAATAGAGCATTACATAGGAATGCGGATACATCTCCGGCCAGTAGATGAGCCAAGTGTTTTCAGCCACGGCTAGTCACCTTGCCCTAATCGAATGAATTGCGTAGCGAGTTGATCAGTGCCCTAAATTCTCCATCAGCCTGATTAGGCTCGCTCGACTTTATCATTGAGACCCTTGAATTGATGGACAGGGCCATAATCGACAATTGATATGGTTGTTTAGTCCTCGACCAACTGCCCTTGGCGAACCGCTTAGACTCAGCGCTGTTAAGCGCGTAGCAGTCGCTCAGCATCCCATCAATTACCATTCGATAGCATCCGGTCAGCCTTCCATCGGATTCAATGACATAGCTGAACATTTCGTAGACACCGGAAAGGACCGTTTGAGCCAGTGCGACATAGGCGCTGTCGCTCGGATACCACGCCGCCGCGACCTGTAGTGATGGGAGATCTGCATCGTAGCCCTGGTAAATTGGCGTGCCCTCACTCGTAGTGTTGTTGGAAATCTGATCAATCGAATAGCGATTGACGTAATCAGAGCCCCCAACAGCATAGGCAAAGTGAAAATTGCCGATCAGAAGATCCGAGGGCGAAGTGTTTGACGCACCCGAACCTCCACCCGATCCGCCACCACCACAGGCAATGCCGAATATGGTTAACGTCACAACCAGTGCGATTCTTTTCATGAGTTCCCCTTTCCTTTTGATCACAGCTTAGGACGCCTTTGTGACAAAGGAGGTCACACGATATTCGCCCTGCGTGCTGATTTTGTCGGATGTGCTGGTATTCTTTAGGTGAAGGAGGAGAGCATGCCTCGCAATGATCAGGTTGTCCGTTTCTTTGCCCTCATTCGAGCTATGGAGTCGCCGAAAGGCCTGAGTGTGCCATCGCTGGCTGAAGAGTTATCCGTTGATCGACGGACGATCTACCGTGACATCCGCGCCATCGAAGAGGCGGGCCACCCTGTCTATCAGGACGATTCAGGCTCAAGGAGAGTCTGGCGACTTCAGGAAGGGTATCGAACGAATCTTCGTGATCTGCCAATCACTCATCGTGAAATCGTAGCTCTGTGGTATGCGCTTAGCATCGCTGGTCGTTATGCGCCTTCTGCTTTTGGGCCAGAACTCGGCAATATCCTTAAAAAGATCGAGGCGCTGGGAGGCAACGGCAATGGTTTCCGAATAGCGGCATCACGTCTGTTCCGCCCCTTGGTCAAAGGGGCCAAGCAGAATGAGCTTGCCCTGGAGGCCTTGGCTGTCATCACCTCGGCGATTCTAGAAGAGCGAATTGTAGAAGTCCGATACCGAGCATTTCGGACCGGCGATATCCGCCACTTTCGTATTCATCCAAGTCATCTGTATGAATACCGAAATGGGATGTACGTCAGTTGCTATTCCGAGTCGCACGCCAAGGCCATTTCTTTGGCCATCGAGCGAATGGAGAACGTGAGACTGACCGAGGATCGGTCGACACGCCAGCACGACCTCTCCCCTGAAAAGCTTCACGCAAATAGCATCGGCCTTGGATTTGGTAAGCCTGTTCGGGTCCGTCTACACTTTGACAAGGTTGTCGCCCCCTACATTCGAGAAAGGAATTGGCATCCTACACAAAAGATCAAGAACTTCGCTGATGGTGGGCTACTGTTGTCGATGTCAGTAGCGACAGATCCCGAATTGCTAAGTTTCATCGCATCTTACGAGCCGCATGTGGTTGTTGAAAGTCCAGTTTCATTGCGACAGTGGGCGAGGGAACGCTTGAAGGCCACCTTGGAAGCATACATTTGAAGCATTAGGGCCAAATATTCTTGCGTCAGGGAAACTTTTGATCCTGTAAGTCTAGTCACGCTCGAATCAAAGGCGGAGGATCCAACCTGCGGGAGTAGGTTATGCCAACTGCGCCAGGTGTATGAATCTCGGCGGATCACCCCACGAAAAGCGAACTAAGGTGTGCGAATCTCGGCGGATCACCTCAATGAAGTGGGGGCCAATTGGGGGGCTAGTCGCGAGCCTGAAATGGCAAGCTACTGATTTGAAATGTAGCCACTTTAGTGAATGGCGGAGAGGGTGGGATTTGAACCCACGGTACGTTGCCGCACACTGGTTTTCGAGACCAGCTCCTTAAGCCGCTCGGACACCTCTCCTTCGATAAGGGAAACAGTGTAGCACGCGTTTTTGGGAATGCAATGGCTTGACGTCATGTAAGGTCGACTTCTCCCCGATCATGCGAGCGATGAACGTTATCCGAGACGTTTCTTCGCCTCTTCGATCCCCTGTTCAGCCGCCCTCTCCCCTGCGATGGTACCCGGTTCGCCCGGATTGGTGGCGACGGAGCGGCGGAACCAGCTAAGAGCCCCTTTCGCATCCCCTTTGGCCAAAAGCGCCTCCCCCTTTTTCAAGGCGCCGACCCAGTCGTCGCCACGAGGCGTCGCCCCCCCATCGGCGTCGCCGACCCCTTTCCGGGAGATAGAAAGGAGCTTTTCTATCGCCGCCGTCCCTTCGCCACCCGCGGCAAGATAGTTCTCCAGTCGGCGCAAAGCCTTCATCGGGTCGTCTCGATTAAGGTCATCTCGCACATCGTTGATCAGTCTTGTCGACTGGTCACTCATCCGTCGTTGTGGGGCCGTAGAAGAGGGGGGCGCGTGCCGACGACGAAAGAGACGGGGGAGGCTGTAGAGAAGGGTGTGTCCTCCGATAACCGCCGACAGCGCCAAGAGGGCCGTGGCGTAAAGCTCGCCGGTTACATCGAAACGGCCCCATCGCCACCCGACGATGAAGAGCGCGACGGTAAGAGAGGTTCCCAGAACGATGTCGCGCCAGCCGATGTTCCGATAACGGCATGCCGCTTCCTCCATCAGCTGCGCCACCCCCGCCTCGTCGAGCGACAGTTGGTTCCGTAACCATTGGCGAAGATCGTCGTCGCAGAAGGTCGGGTTCCAGTCTCCCTCTTGCATTATCGCGCCGTCGAGGAGCGCTTTTGTCGCCAACCGACGACGTTTCGCAAAGGGAGCGCGGTCCCACTTCTCTTTCGTCTTGCGTCCCAGTCGCCACGCGATAAGCGCCGGGAGAAACTGCGAACGGGCGACGTAGAGTCCGTAGGTATAAAAACCGTAACGAGCGCTCGACCCCGCGTTCCTCTCGGCGAAGGCGTCGAACCCGTTCTCCCGCAGTCGGTTGACCGTCGCTTTAGCCGGCATGCCAGCTATCTCCGGCACGATGCAGACATGTCCGCCCGACGCGGGGGGGACGATGAAAGGGATCGTTTGCGTCATGGCGGTTCCTTACCAAAGAAGACCGTTCCAGTCTACGTTACAATAACCGGCGAAAGGTACCAGAAGATAAAACGTTCGCTCGTACCCTCCTTGTCGCCATGACGATCATGCCCCCTATCGCTCAGGCTTACCCCCCCTGCTCGTCACGCGAGATCGTGCGGTTCGACGCCCAGCTCCCCGACGTGAGCTATGGGAGCGAAGTGACCGCTCGGTACGACACCAAAGGGCTCTCTTCCATTGAAGTGATCGACCGGGACGGCGGCGACGTCGGCACCGACTATCGTTTCGCTGACGGGGAACCGGTCACCGCTGAACGGACCATCATGGGATACGACGAGACCGGACGAGAGGTGGTCCGACAAGAGACGACGATCAACCTGCAAGAGATACGAAAGAGCGCCCGCTTTTTCCAAGAAGCGGCGACCGCGCTACGAGGGAAAACCCGAGTCGGCGAGCCTCATTCCGCCGTGATGGGAGATGTCGCCTGCTACCTCACCTTCACCAATCCGGCAGGAGAGCGGTTGACCGAGCGGGAGTTTTCGATCTTTGCCAAGAGAGACGGGGATCGGCAAAGAGGTGACCTTCGCCTTTCCGTTGTGAGGGGAGGGGAGGGCGTCAAAGACCCGTGAGGGGGCGCTCCTCCCCCGGTGGGCGGAAGGTGGGGGCCATCGTCTCGGCCCAGCCGACGAAGTCGGCCCGCGCCCGTTCGATATGCCCTTCGCGGCGCAGTTTTCGCTTCATCTTTTTCCCCGTATCGGGTAACGGGGGGAAGAGGGCGTAGTTCATGTTCGTCGGGACGTAGGGATCGCGCGGCGTGGTGACGTAGGCCAAAAGCGCTCCCATCGCCGTGGCGGCCGGAGGGGGATTAAACGGTCGTCCCATAAGCGCGTCGGCGGTGAAGATCCCGGCCAACGCCCCGATGGCGATCGATTCGACGTACCCCTCAACCCCGGTAATCTGCCCCGCCAACCGGACAGACGGCGCCCCGTTAAGGGTCAGGTCGGCGCCCAACGCTTCCGGTCCCTTCAGGTAGGTGTTCCGGTGAAGCGATCCATGCCGCAGGAAAACCGCCTCTTTCATCCCGGGGACGTATTCGCGGAAAACCCGCTCCTGTTCCGGGTAGGTCAGCTTGGTTTGGAACCCGACCATGTTGACCGCGTCGCCCGCTTCGTTCTCCCGACGAAACTGGATCGCCGCATAGATCCGCCGTCCGTCGGCCGGGGTCAACCCCACCGGTTTCAACGGACCGAAGGCGAGCGACTCCCGCCCCCGCCGGGCGATTTCTTCGATCGGCATACAGCCGTCGAAAAATTTCGGTTCCTCGAAGTCGTGGAACGGGACGGCCTTCGCCGATAAAAGGGCGTCGATGAAGGCGTAATACTCCTCCTGCGTCATGGCGACGTTCAGGTAGTCCCCCACCCCCGGCTCGCCGTAGCGGTCCATTCGATAGACGACCTTCGGATCGAGAGAATCGACTTCGATAATCGGGGCGACGGCGTCGTAGAAATAGAGCGACTTCGCGCCGACGAGCGTGGCGAGCCGTTGGGCCAACGAGGGGCTGGTGAGAGGGCCGGTGGCGACGATGACCGCATCGTATCCGTCGGGGATGTCGGCGACCTCCCCCCGGATGACCGTCACTTCCGGGGCGACCGTCAAGGCGCCTTGGACCGTGGCCGAGAGGAGTCCCCGATCGACCGCCAAGGCTTTTCCCGCCGGGACGCGGGCTTCGTAAGCGGCGGCCAGAAGCAACGAGCCGATCGCCGCCAGCTCGGCCTTCAGATGGCCCGCCGGGGTGGTGGGGTCGTCGCTTTTAAGGGAGTTCGAACAGACTAACTCGGCCAGATCGCCGGTGGTGTGGGCCGGTGTGAGGCCGACGACCGACCTCGGTTCCCTGTCGGGGGCGTCGGGAGAACGGGAGGTGGCGGGGGACTTGCCCTCGGCGTAGGACCGCATCTCATAGAGATCGACATCGGCGTCGCTCCGGCGGGCGATCTGCCAGGCGGCTTCGCACCCGGCAAGCCCTCCCCCGACGACCGCTACTCGGCTTCTTCGGGGGTCGCCGGAGCTTCCTTCTCGAAGCCGCATTCTTTCACCGGACATCGGTAGAACGATCCCTTCTTGAGATTTTTCTTCACCAGGAAAGGATTCCCGCAGTCGGGGCATTTCTCGTCCACCGGCTCGTCCCAGACGGCGTAGTCGCATTTCGGATATTGGTCGCACCCATAGAAGACCTTGCGGGTCTTGGTCATCTTCTTGACCAGCTCCCCTTTACACCCCTCTTTGGGGCAGTCGATGCCGATGCCGATCTGCTTGGTGGTTTTGCATTTCGGATAGTCGGAGCAGGCGATGAAGACGCCAAAGCGCCCATGCTTTCTCACCATCGGTTTGCTACAGGTCGGGCAGGTGAATTCGGTCGGTTCGTCGGGCGGCATTTCGGGCCGTTCGACGATGGTCCCGTCTTTGGCGATCTTTTTCGTGTTCTTGCATTCGGGGTAGCCGGAGCAGGCGAGGAACTTGCCGAACCGCCCGAACTTGATCACCATCTCCTTGCCGCATTTTTCGCAGGTTTCGTCGGTTCGTCCCGCTTCCCCTTTGACGTCGGCCATCCCCCCGTCGGCTTCCGGTTTTTTGGCCTTTTCCAAGTCGGCTTCGAACGGCTTATAGAAGTCGTCGAGGGCTTGGGTCCATTCTTTCTTCCCCTCCTCCACCTGATCGAGTTCGTCCTCCATCTTGGCGGTGAACTCGCTATTCAGGATGTCGGGGAACGATTTCACCAGCAGATCGGTGACCAAGGTACCCAGCTCCGTCGGCGAGAGGCGCCGCTCTTCGCTGGTGGTGTACTCCCGCTCCTGAATGGTCGAGACGATCCCGGCATAGGTGGAGGGGCGCCCGATCCCCGCCTCTTCGAGCGCACGGATGAGGGCCGCCTCGCTGTAACGTGGAGGGGGCTGCGTAAAGTGTTGCGTCTTGGAGAGCGCGGTTAATTTGAGGGGATCGCCCTTGGCGATCGACTCGGGGAGCCGTTTATCTTTATCGTCGGTCTCGTCGTCGGTTTTTTTATCTTCGACCGTCTCTTCGTAGACCTTCAGGAAGCCGGCGAACTTCATGATCGAGCCGGTCGCCCTTAGGGTATAGGGGCCGGTCTCGATATCGACCGTCGTGACGTCCATCATCGCCTGCGACATCTGGCAGGCGACGAACCGTTTCCAGATCAGTTCGTAGAGGGCGTATTCCTCTTTGGCGACGAACTTTTTGATCTTGTCGGGGGTCCGGTTCACGTCGGTGGGGCGGATCGCTTCGTGGGCGTCTTGGGCCGATTTCTTCGTTTTATAGACGTTCGCCTCTTTCGGAAGATAGGCCTCGCCATACTCCGTGCCGATGAAGGCCCGGGCCGTTTCGACCGATTCGTCGGCCAGCCGGGTCGAGTCGGTACGCATATAGGTGATCAGACCGGTCTGCCCCTCATCGCCGACCTCCAAGCCTTCGTACAGCTTCTGGGCCACCGACATGGTCCGGCGGGCGTTATACCGTAACTTTCGGCTCGCCTCCTGTTGGAGGGTCGAGGTGATAAAGGGCGCCACCGGGTTGCGGCGTCGTTCTTTTTTCTCGACCTTCGTGACGGCCAGTTTCGCCTTTTTGACCGCTTCTTCAATAAGGGCGGCGTCGGCTTCGTTGGTGACTTCGGCCTTTTTGCCGTTGATGTGGAGGAGCTTGATGTCGAAAGGAGGGGGCTCGGGCCCTTCCACCGTTCCTTCGAGGGTCCAATATTCCTGCGGGTTAAAGGCGTTGATCTCCTTTTCCCGTTCGACGATCAGCCGCAAGGCGACCGACTGAACCCGTCCCGCCGAGAGCCCTTTCCTCACCTTGTCCCAAAGGAGGGGGGAGAGTTTATAGCCGACCAACCGGTCGAGGATGCGCCGCGCGTTCTGGGCGTAGACCCGGTTCTGATCGATTTTCCCCGGATTCTTGATCGCCTCCTGGACCGCCTTTTTGGTGATCTCGTTGAAGGTGACCCGGTAAAGCGGCTTACTGGAACCGATCTCGGTGGCGATATGGTCGGCGATAGCCTCCCCTTCCCGGTCGGGGTCGGGGGCGAGGTAGATGGCGTCGACCTTTTTGGCGGCCGCCTTGATATCTTTGATGACCTTCGCCTTCCCCTTGATCGTCACGAACTCGGGGGTATAGCCGTTTTCGACATCGACCCCCAGCTTGCTTTTGGGGAGATTTTTGATGTGTCCGACGGAGGCGAGAACCTCCATATCTTTACCGAGGTATCGCTTGAGAGTCGAGGCTTTCGCCGGTGACTCGACGATGACCAATCCTTTAGGCATGCTTCACGATTATCCTGTTTACCGGAATAACGGGGGAGGGAAATGCGCCGAGCGGTTGTCTCATCGGAGACCCTTTCGGCCTGTCAGGAACGGAGAAAAAGGCTCCCCGGCGCCTGTCGAACAAGCCCCTTCAATTCAAGGGTCAGGAGTATAGCAGAAGCCCTATGGCTTGGCAAACCGGCCATTTGCGCCACCTTGTCGAGGTGTAGGGGGGTTCCGTCGAGCTGTTCGAGCATCAGCCGCTCCTCCGGCGTCGTCTCCGGCAAGGGGGCTTGCGTCCCCTTCTCCCCCTTTTTGGGGAGTCGATCTTTCACAAAATCGGGGAGATCTGAGAGGATTTCGACGCCGTTCCTCACCAGCTTGGCGTATCCCTTTTGGATGAGGAGATTCGGACCGTCACTCTTTTTGGCGTTCACCGGACCGGGGAGAGCGAAGACCTCCCGCCCCTCTTCGAGAGCGGCCGACGCGGTAATAAGGGCGCCCGATTTTTCCTCCGCTTCGACCACCAGCGCCCCGTGGCAGAGACCCGAGACCACCCGGTTGCGCAACGGAAAGCTGGTCTTCTCCGGTTTGGCGTTGAAAGGGAACTGGCTCACCAAAGCGCCGGTTTCGGCGATCTTGATCTGAAGCTTTCGATTTTCGGGAGGGTAGAAAACATTCAGACCGTTCCCCAAGGCCGCCACCGTTCGGCCCCCGGCGGCGAGGCAGCTTTCGTGCGCCACCCGGTCGATCCCCCGCGCCAGCCCCGAAACGATGACCACGTCGGAGGCGACCAGCTCTTCCACGATCTTGGTGGTCACCGTCTTGCCGTAGACCGTCGCGGCCCGCGTCCCGACCACCGCGACGGCCGGGTCGTCCGGGTCGGGCAACGTCCCGATCACCGAGAGGACCGGCGGTGGGGAGAAGATATCGCGCAACCGGGCCGGATAGGCCGGATCGTCGAGGGTCATGATGGCGGCGCCGATTGTGTCGGCGAATCCATACTCGGCCAGCGCCACCTTCTCGACGTCGAGCGCCGCGATCTGCCGAGCCAACGAGGGGGAGATGCCGTCGAGAGCGACTAAATCCTTTTCGCTCGCTTTGGTCGCCTCCGCCGCGTCGCCAAAACGTTCCACCAACCGGTGGTAATGGACCGGGAAGAGAAAAGGGACCGTGTTCAAGGCGACGGTGGCCAGCGTGTTGTCGCTCATCCTTCTTTCCGGCTCCTCATAAAGGTATCGTAGATCGCCCGGACATTCGATTTCGTCTCTTTGACCGTCTCAAGGAACCGGTCGGGGCCGACGCCGGGAAGGGCGGCGCGACGGGCGGTTCGCAAGAGGTCGGGCCCCTCCGTCGGTATGGTGTTGACCGGTTTCACCCGATCCATCCGCAGGGCGTCTTCGATGGAGCGGTAGATGACGTAGGCTTCCTTTAAGGTCGTCACCTCGTCGCGGGTCAGCCATTTTTTTCGCCCCGCTTCTTCGATGGTGGCGAAGGTGACCCCCCGGTCGGTCGGGAGGGGATGGTCGGGATGTTCCATAAGCAAGATCTGGGCGACGAACTCGATTTCGATGAGCCCTCCCCGTCCGAACTTGATGTCGATCTTGGTCCCCTTCACCTTCTCCCCGGCGATTCTTTCCCGGATGGCAGCGAGCCGGGTGATGTCGTCGGGGGTCAACGGCGCCCGATGGACGAACGCTCCAAGCATCTCATTGACCTTCTCGTGACAGGTTGGGTCGCCGGCCACCGGTCGGGCGCCGACGAGGGCGAGCCGCTCCCAGGTCTCGGCCCGGGTGTCGTAATAGTTTTGAGCGCCGACCAACGGCGTGGCCATGGGGGAGCCCTCCCCTTCGGGCCTAAGCCGCAGGTCGATTTCGTATCCGGCGCCGAAAGGGGTCAGGTCCTTGCTCATTTTAATCGCGGCCTGGAAGAGAGCGATGAGGGCCAACCCCCCTTCGATGTCGCCGTCGTGGAAGAGGATCAGGTCGAGATCGGAGCCGAAGTTCATTTCGCGTCGGGCCATCTTGCCGCAGGCGACCAGCGCGTAGGGGGGGATGTCGCGCAAGGTCCCCTCTTCATCCAGGCGACGGCGCGAAAGTTCCATCAGCGCTGTCAGATAACTCTCGGCCAAGAGGGTCAACCCCTCCATGACGTCGAACCGGGTCAGCTTGCCGAGTATCCGGGCCAGCCCCAAACGGAGTGACTCGTAGGCTTTATAGTGGCTCATCCGGGCCAGCGTCTCTTCCACCGACTTCCCCGCTTCGAGTATATCGACGAACCGGGCCCGATTCCGTCGCTGATCCCCCGGCAGGTGGAGAAGATCGGTGACGAGAAAGCTGTCAAGGAGATCGGGCGACCGGACCAGCGTGGCGGTGAGCGATTCGCTGGCGGCGAAGATGGCCGACAGCAGGGTGATGACCGACCGGTTGTTGTCGAGCATTTCGTAGACCGCGTCGCGGGCGCCTTTGGTTTCGATGAACTGGGAGAAACCGATCAGGACGTTGTCGGGCCAGGGGGTGGAGGCCGCCTCGGCCACCAGCGTCGGTCCGAAGGAGTCGAAGAGCCGACGACTCTTCTCCGACGGGTGGGTGAAGGGGCGCCCGTTTTTCAGTTCGATAAGTTGGCGGGCCGAAGAGGTCGGTTGATTGAACCGCAACCCGTCGAGCCATTCGGCCAGATCTTCGAGTTCGTCTTCTTCCAGCGGAACCGGGAACCGCTCCTGGTCGGTGGCGTCCCGTTGGAAGAAGAGATCGAAAATACGCCGAACCCGTCGGCGACGTCGGGCCACCTCGTCGACCAGCGATGCGGCCGGGTCTTCGTCGAACCCCATTTGCCGACCCAGCGTCGTGCGGCGATCGTCGCTTTCCGGCAGGTGATGGGTGTGGCTCAGTTGATGATACTGGATACGATTTTCGAGACGGCGATAGAAAAGGTACGACTCTTTCAGGTCGCTATAGTGAGGATGGGAGAGGAGGCCCAGATGGGCGGCGCCGTCGAGAGCGGTGAGGGTCGAGACGGTGGTCAGCTCCGGGTAGTGGGCGCCCCAGAGAAGTTGCAACGCTTGCGCCACAAACTCGATCTCCCGAATCCCTCCCAATCCCAGCTTGATATTGTCGGCCTCTTTTTTGGCGGTCTTTTTCGACTTCAACTGGGCGTCGATTTTATCCTTCATCACCGCCACTTCGTCGAGGGAGCTTTTGTCGAGATACTTGCGCCAAGTGAACGGGCGCAACCGGTCGAGAACCTCGGCGGAGACCGTTCGATCCCCGCCGACGTGACGGGCTTTGATGAAGGCCTGCCGCTCCCACATCTGCCCCCACGATTCGTAATAGATCTCCATGGCGCCGACCGAGTTGGTCATCTCGCCCGATTTTCCTTCGGGGCGAAGGTCGAGATCGACCCGGAAGACCTGCCCCAGATCGGTATGGTCGTGAAGAAGCTGGGTCACCCGACGGGCGATGCGAACGAAATATTCGTGGAGGGATAAGCCCCCTTTGGCGCCCCCTCGGCTCTCGCCGTTGTCGGAGGAGTGGACATAGATCACGTCGATGTCCGACGAGATGTTCAGTTCTTCTCCTCCATGTTTTCCCATGCCGATGACGGCGAACCCGGCGCGGCGTTCCTCCCCCCCCTCCTGTGGGGTATAGACCGGCTCGCCGTGGTTACGTAACATCTCCCCCGAAGCGACGGCGCAAGCCGCATCGACCGCCACGTCGGCCACCGCCGACCATTCGGCCAACGCGGTCTCGACCGACGACACGCCCGAGAGTTCGCGGGCGGCGATCCGGGCAAGCTCGCGGGAACGGAAGATCCGCAACGCGGCGTCGGGGGGGTGGGCGTCCATGAGTTCGGCGAGGTGCGTCCGCATGGCCTCTCGATCGCGGGGATGGAGAAGCCGTTCGTCTTCGACCAGCCAGTCGATATCTTCCGGGCGCCGGGCCAGCCAAGCCGAGAGGGGGTCGGAACCGGCGTAGAGATGGGCGATCAGCTCTTGGGCCGCCTCGTCGTCGGCCAACGAAGCCGAGAGGGCGACCCCCTCCTCCAGCCGGGGAAGGGCGGTTTCGGGGTCGGCGGTGGCGGCGGCGATCCGGACGAGCGGGGTCATCGCCCCTCCGGCTGGTTCCCGTCCCGCAGGCCCATTTCGGCCACCTTCTTCATGAGGGTGTTCCGATTGACCCCCAAGAGGGCGGCCGCTTTGGTTTGAACCCCGCCGGTACGGCGCAACGCCTCTTCGATGAGGGCCCGCTCCACCCGGGAAACGATCCGGTGGTGGATGGCCCCTTCGGGAACCCCTTCCATGGCGGCCACCACCCCCTGTTCCAAGGTGGCGGGAATCGCGCCTTCCCCTCTCCATCCGGCAGGGAAGGAGACCGGGTCGGAAGGAAGGTTCTCCCGACTGATGGTGGCGCCCGGCGCCATCAGAACCGCGCGTCGGACGGCGTTTTCCAGTTCCCGCACGTTACCGGGCCACGGATGGTTCCGTAAGGTCTCCATCGCTTCGGGCGTCACCGTTTTTTGCGGCTCGTTAAAAGCGACGGCGATCTTTTCGAGAAAGTGGTCGACCAACGCCGGGATATCTTCCTTGCGATGCGCCAACGGGGGGAGCTTGATCGGGACGACGTTGAGGCGATGGTAGAGATCTTCGCGGAACCGTCCTTCGGCCACGTCGGCGGCCAGGTCGCGGTTGGTGGCGGCGACGACCCGGACGTCGATTGTGGTCGATTTGACGGCGCCGACCGGATAGACCTCCCGCTCTTGCAGAACGCGCAGCATCTTCGCCTGCAATGGCAACGGCATATCCCCCACTTCGTCGAGCAAGATGACTCCGCCGTGGGCTTGGGCGAATTTCCCCTTTCGATCTTCGTGGGCGCCGGTGAAGGCGCCTTTGGTGTGGCCGAACAGTTCCGATTCCAAGAGTTGCCCCGGTATGGCGGCGCAGTTGACGGTGACGAAGGGGCGGTCGGCCCGGGGAGAGTTGCTCCATAGGGCGCGGGCGACGAGCTCTTTGCCGGCGCCGGTGGGGCCGGTGACGAGGATCGTGGCGTCGGAATTGGCCGCCCTGCCGATCAGTTTGAAAACCTCCTGCATGGCGGGGCTTCGTCCGACGATTTCCCCGGCGGCGGTCGGCTTTGTCTTCCGTTCGCCTTGGTGGCTGGTGCGGACCTGTCGTCGATATTCGACGATCCGGCTGACCAGCTCCTCGACCTCTTTGAGATCGAACGGTTTCGTCAGGTAGTCGAAGGCGCCGCGGCGCATCGCTTCGACGGCGTTTTTCATGGTCGCTTCGGCGGTCATCACCACCACCGACGGGGGGTCGTCCCGCTCCAACGTCCGGGTCAGAAGATCGAGGCCGGAGCCGTCGGGCATAACGATGTCGAAGAAGGCGACGTCGTATCCCCCCTCTTCCAACGCCGCCATCCCTTCGGCGAATCGCTCGGCCAGATCGACCTGATAGCCGAGCTTCCCCAAGCCGCGCGAAAGGACGAATCGAAGGCTCGGTTCGTCGTCGACCACCAGTATCCGCACCGGTGTTTCGTTCTCTGTCATCCTCGCTCCATTGAAAAACGATCTGCGTCGGCTCCGGGGTGTCGGAATCGGCGTCGAAATCCCCACGTATTGTCACATGCGCTCCGGTTTCCCGACCGATTCCTCCCGCCGGCGCCTGCGAAATGCCCCCGGAACGGAAACCGAATCAACTACCGGGGGTACTCGACAACGTTTTCCCCATTCGTGTCGGGAAAAATCCGTTCCCCCATAGTCCGCGATACGGTACGATACCCCTCGTTACCGATCACGTTTCAGTACGCATCATTATAGCCGTCTATTATGTCATCCAAGAACGATCCCCTGACTTACAAATCGGCCGGTGTCGATATCGACGCCGGCGCCGAGTCGCTGCGCCGCATCAAAGAGAAGGTGAAAGCGAGCCATACCCCGGCGGTTCTCACCGGGCTCGGCTCTTTCGGTTCCCTCTTCTCGCTTAAGGAAGCTCTCGCCCCCTATGCCGATCCGGTGTTGGTGCAGAGCGTCGACGGGGTCGGCACCAAGCTGATGGTGGCCGGGATGATGGGGAAATACGACACCGTGGGGCACGACATCGTGAACCATTGTTGTAACGACATCCTCTGCCAAGGGGCGCGTCCTCTGACGTTTCTCGACTACATCGCCGTTGAACGGCTCTCCCCCGACATGATCGAAGGGGTCGTCTCCGGCATGGCCGAGGCCTGCGCCAAAAACGGGGTGGCGCTGGTCGGCGGGGAGACGGCCGAGTTGCCGGGAACCTACGTAGCGGGCGAGTTCGATCTGGTAGGACTGATCACCGGGGTGGTCGACCGGGAGAAGATCATCACCGGGGAGACCATCGCCGAAGGGGATGTCGTCATCGGTCTCCCGTCGTCGGGGTTGCATACCAACGGCTACACCCTGGCCCGTCGGGCGATCTTCGAGCGGCTCGGCCTTGCGATCGACGCGATGGTCGAAGGGATCGACCAGACGGTGGGGGAGGCGCTTCTTGCGCCCCATCGCGACTATTCGCGGCTCCTCTGGCCGTTGCTCCAGTCGCACCCGGTGAAAGGGATCGCCCATATCACCGGCGGCGGGTTCGTCGATAATATCCCCCGTATCCTCCCGAAAGGGGTCGATGCGGTGATCGATACGGCCGCGTGGGAGGTTCCCCGTCTCTTTACCCTCATCGCCGAAGGGGGGAACGTTCCGCAAGAGGATATGTTCCGCACCTTCAATATGGGGGTCGGGATCGTGATGGTTCTGGCGCCGGACGAGGTGGAGAAGTTTACGTCGCTCCTGCAAAACGCGGGCGAAACGGTCTACCGCCTCGGACGCATCGAAAAAGGGAGCGGCGTCACCCGGCTGACCTAAAAGGAGCCGCCTCCTTTCCCTAAAGAGACGGGAGAAGGGTGTTGAGGAGACGCCAGCCGTGGGGTGAAGCGTGGAGCCGGTTGTCGGTGATGAGCAGGGAGCCGTCGGCTATCGCCCGCTCCACCCCCGGTCCCGCCAGATCGGGCGTATAGGGGACGCCGTCGGCCAGGCGGAGTCCCATCATCAGCCGTTCCGTCCGTCGCATCCCGTCGGTGATCCGTTCGCTATCGGCCACCGCCGCCCCCGACGCCGCCACCCTTGCGAGCCACGCCGAAAGATTTTTTACGTTCGACCAGCGGACCCCGTCGACTAATGAATGAGCCCCCGGCCCGACGCCGAGATAATCGCGTAGCTCCCAATAGCCGAGGTTGTGCGAACAGGCGGCGCCCGGTCGGGCGTAGTTGGAGATTTCGTAATGGGCGAAGTTATGGGCCGAGAGAATCGCTTCGGTCGCATCGAACATCCGGGCGCCGAGCTCGTTCGTCGAGACCGAGCCCGATTCGACCACATCGAACAACGGCGTCCCCGGCTCCACGGTCAATTCGTAGGCCGATAGATGATCGGGCCCCCAATCGAGAACGTTGCGCAAGGTGGCGGCCCACTCCTTTTCCGTCTGCCCCGGCAAGGCGAACATCAGATCGACCGAGAGACGGGGGAAATCGGCGTCCCGCAACGTTTCGAAGGCTCCCCGCGCCTGATCGGCGGTGTGGATTCTCCCGAGGGCGGCGAGCTGATCGTCGTTTAACGATTGCACCCCGAGGCTTGCCCGGTTGACCCCGGCTTGTCGCCACCCGGTCGCTTTCCTGGACGTCACCGATTCCGGGTTCATCTCGATGGTGATCTCCGCATCACGCGTCACTCGATAGGCGGAGCGTATGGTCGAGACGATCGCGCCGATCTGGTCGCCGTCGAGCAACGACGGGGTGCCGCCGCCGAAAAAGATCGAAACCACCGGTCGCTCCCTGACGGCGTCGGCTTGGCCGGTCAACTCCCGCACGGTCATCGCCAGATATTCGTCGATCCGCTCCTCTTCGTCTTCGAGCGAGTGGAAATCGCAGTAGACGCATTTCTTCCGACAAAAAGGGACATGGACGTAGATTCCGACGGCGTCGGGGGGAGTGTTAGACGACACGGTCGAGTTCCGAGGCCCATGCGCCAAGACGTCCTTCGGTGACGGCGGCTCGAATCTCTTCGATCCGGCGTCGATAGAAGGCGAGGTTGTGGATCGTGTTGAGGCGAAGCCCCAGAATTTCGTTGGCCATGAAAAGATGGCGCAGATAGGCCCGCGAAAAGGTGGCGCAGGTGTAGCAGTCGCAGGCCGGGTCAAGAGGCGCCGGGTCGGTGGCGAACTTTGCGTTGCGGATGGAAAGCTTCCCTTCCGACGTAAAGAGCGTTCCGTTCCTTGCGTTTCTCGTCGGCATAACGCAGTCGAACATGTCGATACCACGGGCCACGCAACGGACCAGATCGTCGGGGGTTCCGACCCCCATCAGATAGCGGGGACGGTCGATCGGCAGAAGCGGCTCCGTCACCTCGATCATCGCCGCCATCATCTGGCGCGATTCCCCCACCGACAACCCGCCGATGGCGTAGCCGTCGAAGCCTAAGGAGGTTATCTCCCGCGCGCTTTGGCGACGCAGGTCGGGATCGAACCCCCCTTGGGTGATGCCGAACAACGCCTGATCGTCGGTGCGGGTTCGGGCGGCGAGGCACCGTTCGGCCCACCGGGTGGAGCGGTCGGAAGCCTCGCGGGCGTAGGCGATGTTGTCGTCGGGCGCCACCGGTTCGTCGAAAGCCATAATGATATCGGCGCCCAACGCCTCCTGAATCCCGATGGAACGTTCCGGAGAAAGGAGGTGGCGCGACCCGTCGAGATGGGAGGCGAAAGCGACCCCCTCTTCGGTGATTTTACGAAGGTCTTTGAGCGAGAAAACCTGATACCCCCCCGAGTCGGTCAGCAGGGCGCCGTCGTACCCCATGAAACGATGGAGCCCGCCGAGATCGCGGATCGTCTCGTGACCGGGGCGGAGGTAGAGGTGATAAGTGTTGGCCAAGGCCAAACCGAACCCCAGATTGGTGACCTCGTCCGGCTCGAGGGTTTTCACCGTCGCTTGCGTTCCGACCGGCATGAAAACGGGGGTCTCAATGACCCCGTGGGGCGTGACGAACGATCCTCGTCTCCCTTTGGAGGTCGGGTCGGTGGTGGTGACGGCGAAGTTCAGAAACATCGGGCGATTCTAACAGGAGGCGTTGCGATGTGGGGTGGAAAGAAGAGGGGGCGAACGAACTCAACCGGTCGCGGGGGCGCGAAGAACGCGGCTTTGGGATGGGGGAGGTAGATCCCGTCGCCGCGACGCGTTGTCGCTATGCGACGAATTTTTTGACCATATCGATAAAATCGTCTTGCCCCAACGGTTTCAGGACAAAATCGTCGGCGCCCAAAGCCATCGCCTTTTCGCGGGTCTCCGGCTGGTCGTCGGCGGTGATCACCATGAACGGAATGCCGGCGGTTTTCGGATCGTTTCGAGTCTTCGTCAGGAAGGTCAATCCGTCCATATCGGGCATCATGATATCGGAGACGATCGCGTCGGGAGGCCCCTGTTCGCTGATCGCCTGCATCGCCGATTTACCGTTATCGGCCTCCATGATGTCGAGGTCGAGGTCGGTCAGATATTCGGCCAGCAGGATACGGACGATCTCCTCGTCGTCGACGAGCAGGAGCCGTTTTTTTCCCTCGGATCGAAAACCCATACCACCCTATAACCCTTCGAAGAAAGGTTACTCCTGAAATTGTGCGCCACCAACCCCCCCTCATGGGGGAATCAGACTGTACCGTATACTATGATACGGCAAGAGCCAGGAAAAAGTGTGAAGAAAAATGTCATCATCCGACACAAGGAGCGACCGGTGACCGAGAAAGAAGAAGGAATCCGCCCCATGATCGATTTCGGCAAACGAGGCGGGGTCATCCCGGTGGTGGTGCAAAGTGTCGTCGACGAGTCGATACTGATGCTCGGTTATGCCGACGCCACCGCCGTGGAGAAGAGTCGCGCCACCGGCTTCGCCACCTTTTGGTCGACCTCCCGCAATGAACTCTGGACCAAAGGAGAGAGCTCCGGCGACCGGTTACGCGTGGAAGAGATCCGGGTTGATTGCGATCAGGACGCCCTCCTCTACCGCGTGACCCCTCTGGGCGAAGGGGCGTGCCACACCAGCGATCCGCTCACCAAGAGGGCTCGGAAGAGCTGTTTTTACCGTCGTTTCAAGGAAGACGGGACCTTGGAGCCCCTCTGACCGTCCGGTCGGGAGGAGGCAGAAAAGAGTAGTCAAATAGTATAATGCCGGATAAAATGCCCCGATATGGCCGTTGTCAAAAAGAATCAACCCGTTGGCTCTACGGCTTCCTTGCATGAGTGCTTGCAAGCGTTCCCTCAAGACTCTCGGTTGAACGCGCCGCTTCAACGATAATCGGTGCGCTCTGCACTGCGTTGTTTGCCATCACATAAGCATGATATCCATACCCCGCCGTAAAGGCGATCAGCAAGCCAGCCGCATACCGCAGCAATCCCTGCCCCCAACGAACCGGCGAGGTGCGCTGCGAAGCAAACCCCCCGCCCATACCCGAATGATCCTCAAGAACCAATCGGTTCCCCTCCTGCCGAACCGACACCCTTTGCGGGGCTGGCAACGCACGCATGGAAGAAACCGTTCCGCGCAGAGATTCATATTCGAGGCGGCAGGTCGCGCATTCTGCGATATGACCATCAAAGGCTAATCGATCGCCCGATGACAACTCGTCACCAATCGCATCCGCCATCCATTCCTCGCAATGTTTGCAATCCATCATACAGACTCCTGATCCCATTTTGGCTGAAGGCGGTCGCGGACCACACGAACAGCTCGAAGATAATGCGTCTTCACGGTCGACACAGCCAATTCCAACTCGATCGCAATCTTGGCAAACGTCATCTCATCATACACCTTGGCCACCAGCACGCTTCGTTGTACATCGGTCAACTGTCCCAGCGCTACAGCGATGTCCGCTCGAAGCATCTCCGAATCGCTTTCCGACGAAGACAACCGTATCGGTGCCGCAGTGTCACGATCTGGCTCGCCGATGGCGACAACCGATCGTCTGTCTTTTCGCCTGAGATCGACCGCCCGATTCACCGTCACCCGGCGGAGCCAACCCCTTGGCTGCGTCGGCGTTTGCTTCTCACATTGCGACCGCCATCGCAGAAACACATCCTGAACGACGTCCAGGGCGTCGTGATGACGCCCCAGAACGCGATAGGCCCAGCCATAGATCTCAGCCGTGTGCTCTTCAAATCGAGCGGGGGATGAGTCCTTATCGCTCGCGTGCATCAGCGTCGTCCTTTTCGAGTTCATCCCAGGTGACCCGCGAAATTGCAATCAGTTCGTGCGGCCGATCGCGGACGACGCTGCCTTTGAATTCCCATTGCATCTCGGATTCGCCGTTCTTCGCACTGTATTCAGCCCCGTCCGCGTTATGCGCCACCACCTCGCCCGGCAGCAATACGTTCACCTTGAACACGTGTCCGCCGATCTCCTCGGTATTCTCATAGTATCGCCGTGCATGATCGTACCGATTTTCAAACCGCGAGATGCGGGCAACAGAAAGCCCCGACACCTGGGTAAGTGTCTCCAGGTAGGTATCCAAACCTTGCCGAAGAACCTGCGACGCCTCCGTGTCGTAGCAGACATTGCGATCGTCTTCGGGAAGGTCCGAACACTTGCGAATGATACGATCCAGGTAATCATCCGACGGCTCTGGAACGTTGCCCTCTCGGTCGGTCACCTGCTGACGGTCGGGATCATAGAAACCGATCAGTGCATTTCGAGCGATCAAACCGCTCTCAACAGGTAGCTCCGGTTCAGCCTCCTTCAGCGCGACTCGGGCTAACTCGGCTTGACTGAACGCCTCGTCACAGATCGACGCCTCGGCAATCGTGCGACGCTGATCGTGCGTCAGCTCTTCAAGTGGTTTCTCCGCCAGCTTCTTGACGTCCTCATCGTAGCAAACATCTTTCCAATACTGCATGTAGGCCCAGGGACGCTCCGAGTACACCCGTCGAAAAATGAAATAGAGCCCATCCTCCCGACGCTCCGTGCGAACCGTCGTCGGAAAGTCCAGATAGATATCCGCTTCCGCATCATCAGGCGCGGCAAACGTACGCGGGAGTTCTGCACCAGCGACAAACGTTCGCTCGCTCTTGAGCTTGAGCTCCTCCTTGCCATCTTCAATCTTGGTCTCGCGTTCCACGCGCCAACCGCTCTGAGCCGATGGCATCGCATCGCCCTCGGTGATGCGCGAGGTCTCACCGCTGATCTCCAAAGCGATCGCTACGCTCCCATCGCGACCCACGCGGATCTTCTCCTCACGAAGCACACACCCCATCAAAGCGACCGAAGCCACCCCAAGAACCAGCACAGCCACTCGTCGGACCTTCAACCTGGAAACAAATCGTTCACCGTTCATCGAATCATCCTCCCGCAAATAGGGTGCGTCCCGGACGCACCATGGATCATTATCGGTATCCGCAGCGAATTCGCATGCTCACTATGAATAAGACGCGGAAGATGGCACTTTGGACTACACGTGCTGGAAATGATGCTTGCAATGGTCAGTTCGAGCGAGCCGCGGACTTCCAGTCCGCGCGGATTCCCGGTTTCGGAAGTGCAAAAATAGGGCCGTAGGGTGTGTCCCGGACGCACCATAGCGAAGGAATAAACCCACGTAACGTGTGCCGCTCCTCTCGAGCAGTGTCTGCCAACGTAGGGTGCGTCCCGGACGCACCATAGCGAAGGAATAAACCCACGTAACGTGTGCCACTGCTCTCGAGCAGTGTCTGCCAACGTAGGGTGCGTCCCGGACGCACCAATCCAGACAGGTCAGGCGAGCAAAGCACGCCCAAAAATCGATCAGGAAGCTTTGGACTTGGCCGTCAGCAGCTTGCGAACCAGATCGACCAACGCTTGCCGATCAACCGGCTTGGAAAGGTAATCATCAGTCCCGCACTCAGCCGCACGTTCCACGTCGCCAGTCTCACTGAGCGCGGTCACCATAACGATAATCACGTCGCGCGTTTTCGGATCAGCCTTGACCCGTTTGCACACTTCAAACCCCGACATCTTGGGCATCATGATGTCGAGCAAAACCAGATCGGGCTTTTCCTTCTGGATCATCGCCAACGCATCCACGCCATTGACCGCAGAGATGACGCGCACCTCGGGCAGACTCTCCATGTACACCTGCAACAACTCCAAATGCTGCGGGTTATCCTCAGCCAATAGAACTGTGGCTGCCTTTGTTGTCGTGGAACCGTCCTGGCTCATCATCGTCTCCAATTCAACCAACCGCCGCCGACCACCCCATGCGACGCACGGTGTTCAAAAAAAGCAGAGCCGCGCCCGTAAGAAAGCGGGCCAACCCGATCAATTCAAGACTCTAAACCAGCCCCCGCCAAAGTACAAGCAATCGCAGGTTCACACCACCGCTACAGCAGCGCAACCTGAACGTCTGACCGATCAAAGCCTGAAAGGCTCATAGAACACAGCCTGAAAGGCTGAAAGATCATAGCCGTGGGCAACGCCCACGGTATTCGCGTCTCACGTTTTCCGGCGACCCTGTAGGGGTCGAAGAAAACCCTCTGCCCGTGCAATCGCTGCGACCCCTTCAGGGTCGACTTCTTACTATTGTCACCGATCCCGGTGGCGATGCCACCGGCTACTCTCTTGCAGGCCTTCAGCCTGCGTTTAGTCGCAGCTTAGACGAACGCGTTTCCTTCGCCGCAATACCACCAATCCACCAACCCCCAACAACATTGCCGTCATCGGTTCAGGAACGATGTTAAACGTGAACGATGGTCCCCCACCTCCACAGTAAGACAGGAAAAGAAATCGCAGTCAAAAAAATCGATTTTGACATCGAAAGAATAATGATCGTTGACCACAACGCCGAAAGTGTCAATCGAGATCGAAACAAGTTCACCAGGGCCGGAAATACTTCCAATTCCCGTGGCACCTTCAAATCGCAGGTCCGCGGGATTCGAGACATCTGAGAAGTCCCAGCCGCCATCAAACGCGCTTCCTAATCTGTGGTCTACTACAGGAACGCCGCCATTGCTCACCCAGACATTAAGAGCAAATGAAGCAAACGAATCGCCTTGCGGACCATCTGCCATGACTAACAAATCCAACGGATCGCCCGGTGCAATGGACAATTCGCTTTCCCCATTGGACCCCTGAACCGAAACCACCAGGTCAGCAGACGCAACGGAAGCAATGAACTCCAATAGAAAACCAAACGCAATCATTCGAATAAACATTACTCAATCCTACTATGGACGCCGTCGGCGCAGCACAACCAGTCCACCGACTCCCAGTAACATAACCGCCATCGGTTCGGGAACGATGTTCAGCGTAAACGGTGGTCCAGACTCAGGCCCATACCTGTAAACAAAAAGATCAGGAGGTTCAAAGAAATCAGGTCGCACTTCGAAGAGAAAAATTTCGCCTATTTCGGTACCTGCCGTATCTATGGTGAGCGACACAAGTGGACCGGGTAATGCAATTGCACCAATCGCCGTCGCACCTTCGAAATGCAAAGATGTCGAATCCAGAACCGACGAGAAATCGAAACCATTCTGGAACGCGCTACTGAGACTATAGTGATCAACCGGTAGACCACCTTCACTAACTGAAACGTCAAACGCAAATGCAGCAAATTCCCAGCCGTGCTGTTCATCGGCATGTATGATCAAATCTAATGGATCGCCAGGTTCGATTGACAACTCACTTTCGCCGTTGGGACCCTTCACCGTTACGATAAACTGCGCTCGTGCGGGTAATTCGATCGCCCCAAACAACATCACGCAGATCAGCACGCGCGTCGCATTCATTGCGATTCTCCAACTCTCCGTCGCATGGCGATCAGTCCGCCAACCCCCAGCAGCATCATCGACATCGGCTCCGGAACGATAGCAAGCGTGAATGGTGTACCATTCTCTGGCACCGATGTACAAATTAAGTCACAAAATCCTATGAAGTCGACATGCACATCGAAGACATATTGCTCGTCGAGAGCGGTGCCGCTCGTATTAAATGAAATCGAGACAATTTGACCAGGCTCAGCAATGCGGCCAATGGCCGTGGCAGCCTCGAATCGGAGGGCGGAAGAGTCCGTCACGTTTGAAATGTCAAATCCGCCATCAAAGTCGCTCCCAAGAGCGTAATCCACCACCGGTAGACCGCCGTTGCTCACAAGCACATCCAATGCAAATGAACCAAAGTAGATGGAGGGACGACCGCCGGTTACGACAAACAGATCCAACGGATCGCCCGGCGCTATGGACAACTCATTTTCACCATTAGGCCCCTGCACCGAAACCACCAGATCGGCGCTGACCGAGGTCGTAACAAAAGCTACGAACACTCCAAGTACAATCGATCGAATCATCATCGCTCAATCCTTCAATGGACGCCGTCGACGCAACGCAGCCATACCACCAACACCCAGCAGCATCACCGTCATGGGCTCCGGAACGATGTTCAATGTAAATGGTGGCCCGCTCACGGGGCAATGAAGAAAACAGTGGTCGAGGTCAAAACGGTCGATCCTGATATCGAAAGTAAGATGGTCGCCGATTACTACTTGCGTTGTATCAAACGAAATCGAAACGAGGTCTCCGGGTTCGGAAAAACGACCAGTCGCCATGGCAGCTTCAATCCGTAGGCTGGAAGGATCCGACACATCGGAGAAATCAAACCCGCCATCAAAGTCGCTTCCAAAACTGTAGTCCATAACCGGGAGACCGCCGCTACTCACCAGCACGTCCAATGCAAATGAACCAAAGTAGATGTCGGGAGGGCCTTCGGTTACGACAATCAGCTCCAACGGATCACCAGGCTCGATGGACAATTCACTCTCCCCATTGGGTCCCTGCACCGAAACCACCAGATCAGCGCTGACCGACTGCGTCATTACCGCAATTGCACTACAGAGCCACAGAAATTTTGATGCCATACTCATGTCACGCGTACCTCCAGCGTCCCGCGCCAGCCTGAAAGGCTGAAAGAAAGTAGCCGTGGGCAACGCCCACGGACAGTGCCTTCCCCGTATTCCTTCGACCCTGAAGGGGTCGTACAAACTCCTAAGAACGCGGCAAACGCTGCGACCCTTTCAGGGTCGATTCAATCTTCATGGCCCCAAATCCGGTGGCGATGCCACCGGCTACGATCTCCCAGGCCTTCAGCCTGCCAGCTTATGACCTGCGCGCGATTCGTTACCGCGTCGTCGAATCGCCACCAACCCCCCAACGCCCAGCAACATCACCGACATCGGTTCTGGAACAATTTCTAATGCGAATACCGGTCCAGGAATTCCGCGTTTGGGATTGAACAAGTCTGTTTCGAAAAAGTCAGGCCGGATCTCGAACTCGTAACGGGACCCGATTACCGATTCCGCTGTGTCCAACTTTATCGATAATAGGTGCCCTGGCTCAGCCATATTGCCGATCGCCGTCACGCCCTCAAATAGGAGCACTGCAGGATTCGATAGGTCTGAGAAATCAAACCCGCCATCAAAGTCGCTTCCAAGACTGTAATCCAGAACCGGAAGACCGCTATTGCTCACCGCTACACCAATAGCAAATGAAGCAAACGTATCACTGGGAGGTCCCTCCACCACGACCACCAAATCCAACGGATCACCCGGCTCGATGGAAAGCTCACTCTCCCCATGGGGCCCCTGCACGGAGACCACAAGATCGGCAGTGACAGGCTGAGCCAATGCCGCAATGGCAGCGCATAACCAGAGGGTTTTGAATGGAATGCTCAAGTCACGTACTCCTCCAGACCCACGCACGAGCATGAATGGCCGACGGACGCTGGCCGAGCAAAGTGCCCTTGCATAGCGCCCCATAATCATAGGCCTCGCTCAACGTCCATGGCAACTTCCAGAGAAGTCACCACAAAGGCACAAAGATACGGAGATAAGAAGAAAGGAGACATGATTTTCAAAAAAAGCCTATTGGCACGCAACAAATCCCCGCAACCCTCCAACCCAATCTCCTCTCTTCTTTGTGCCTTAGTGCCTTCGTGGTTGAATTCCGCAGTGTGCGCGCAAAAAACCGGGCCCGAGGAATCCTCGAGCCCGGCTTCAATATCGTTACGAACGCAGGACGGGGTACTGTATCCCGTTCGTTCAGATTTTTGATTACGCAGTGCGACGACGACGCAGAGCGACGAGGCCACCAACACCCAGAAGAGCCAAAGTCATGGGCTCAGGAACGATGTTCAGCGTGAAAGTCTGACCAGCGACCGAGTCACGTGAGGTGAAGAAGTCGAGCTCAACGAAGTCAGGACGTACATCATAGGTGTACGAGCTACCTTCGGCTGCGCCGGTTGTGTCAACAGTGAGGCTAACGAGCTGGCCTGGGTTGGCTACGGCGCCAATCGCAGTCGCACCTTCAAAATGAAGGTTCGAGCCATCGCTACGATCCGAGAAATCGAATCCGCCGTTGAAGTCGGCACTTAGAGCGTGCTGAGTGACAGGAAGGCCACCGTTACCAACGATGACGTCAAAGGCAAAGGAAGCAAAAGTGTCGCTGCCTGGACCCGATGCCATGATTACAAGATCAACCAGATCGCCGGCGTTTACATCGAGCGAATTTTCGCCACCAGTGCCTTGAACCTGAATAACCAATTCTGCTTTCGCTGACTGTGCCGCAAACCCAATCACTGCACAAATCGCCAACATTTTCACTAACCTACCCATAATTCCCGTCCTTTCAAAGTCTATTTAACTTACCCCACCGTAGTGTTTGTTTGGTGCTACCCCGCACAATACTTCACCATACGGTATCAATTCTAGGTAGCAGAGTCAAGCCCGCTACTCGCAACAAATCACAATATTCTCATTTTTTGAAGCGCCATGCCCTAATCCGTACGCCCCTAAGGCGCTGGGCAAGCAACACCACGCAGATCGGTTCCAACCAACCCGCTAATACCACCTACGTCGTTCGCACGAACACGTCCGTCATTGTTCACGTCGGCACGAGCATGGAATGGCTGCGTCACCGGATCAATCGGATCTATTCCAACGAACGAACTGGTTCCGCCAACGTCGTTGGCTGCTACCCGCTTGTCGCCATTGACATCACCCAGAACCGCCGACATGCAGCGTTCGGTATCACCTGCGACAGCAGTTCCGTTACACGTTGTCACGCCGTCCAGAGCCACGGTATAGACCGCGTCACGTGGAAGTGCGGGCGAAAACGAAATTTCCATTTGCGTATCACCGGACTGCAGCGCAACACCAATCGTAACACCACTCAGGTCAACTGGTGAACCACCTGCGTCTACACCTGCGACAAGAATGTTTCCAGGAACAGCCGAAGCAGCATCCACCGTGCCACCAGCAAAGCTGACTACGACCCGGCTCAAACCACTGAAACGTGGTTCACTGAAGGTTGGTTCATTGGACCCATTACGAGGCGTAATGGCCATCGCCCAATCAGCAGCAAAACCACCGCCATGGAAACCAACCGATTCCCAAACCGTGGCTGTCGCTGGTGCACAGGAATCAGCAACCTCATACTGCAGGTTGACGACCGCACCCACCGTGGCAGCCTCTGCCGCACAGAAGGTTGATGGATCGGCTGGAATCGGTGCACAACCCTGACCCGGGCTGATGACGTTCGCAAATACCGAAGAAACCGGGATCGAAAGCGTGTACACGCCAACACCCGCAGGTGCTGTAATGCTTCCCTCAGCCAGAATCTGTCCGGCTGGTGGATGGGCCACGTTGACAATCACGCCACCGATCGGGAACGGTGCATTGGCAGCCGTGTTGTTGATCGTGTTTTGACCACCACCGACCTGCACAAGGTCACCACTGATGATCGTTCCGCTGAAACCACATGCCGGAGGGCATGGGCTATCTGGATTGGTAATGCCAGCATTTCGCGTGAAATTCGCCATCACCGGGTCCGTCGTTGGATTGATAACAACCGAACCATCCAGCGGGCCACCATCGTTGGTCAAATCGAGACCAAAAAGGGCCAAACCCTCATTGTCCGTATCGCTGCTAAGTACACCGAAGACCTCAAAATTGATGGTTTCGCCCGGGGCGACCACAATCGAGCTGGATCCGTCATCACGACGAACCGTCAGGTCAAGGCTTGGTGCAGCCATGGCTGAGGTCGTTACCGCAGCCGTTAGTAGTAGTGAAAGTGTCGTTTTCATATCAAAGGCTCCTTCTGCGACTCTTAGAGTGAATTACCCTGTTTTTGTTGGCTCAAGCATGGCCGCGCTGCCCTGTATTTGGCAGCCAGCACACCCACATCGGCTCGGATACACCGAACCCTTACACTCTAGGAGTCGCAGCCCAAGTCCCGCGGCGCGAGACTTTTTGGAGCTATCTCCTCCAGATCACTGGCTAAAGAACCTATGGCAGCGCTGGGCAAGTCGCCCCACGCAGATCCGTTCCTACCAGACCGCTAATACCGCCAACGTCGTTAGCACGAACGCGACCATCGTTGTTTACGTCCGCCCTGGCATGAAACGGCTGGGTAATCGGGTCAATCGGGTCAACTCCAACGAAGGAGCTTGTACCACCGACATCATTCGCAGCAACACGCTTATCGCCGTTGACATCGCCGAGAACGGCCGCCATGCAACGCTCGGTTTCACCGCCAGCAGGGCAACCGCCATTGGTCTCGACGCCATCAATCGCCACGGTGTAAACCGAATCACGCGGCAAAGCGGGCGTAAAGGAGATCACCATTTCAGTATTTCCAGCCTGCAAGGCAACACCGATCGCGACGCCACCAAGATTGACCGGAGCGCCTCCTGCGTCCGTACCGACCACCTGAATGTTTCCAGGTACGGCTGTGGCTGCATCAACTGTCCCACTTGCAAAAGTTAGCTTCAAACGGCTTAGCCCCGAGAAACGAGGCTCAGCAAAAGTAGGCTCATTGGAACCGTTGCGTGGCGCGATAGTCATCGCCCAATCCGCAGCAAACCCACCACCATGGAAACCAACAGATTCCCAAGCGACAACATCGGCTGGCGTCGTGCAGCCAGTGCCGCCAACTTCAATATCAAACGAACCACCCGTCAGCGCCGGGCTTGCACCACTGGCACGCCATGCGGTGATCGGATCACTGCAAGGTGGGGTTAAGCCCTGGCAACCAAATCCAAAACGAACCTGTCCACCCCTGTCAACGTTGGTCACTGCCGCGTTAACCAGGTCCAGATTGTAGGTTCCATCCACGGCTGGCATGGTCACGTCAATCTTACCCACGAGAACCGGCGACCCGTTTCCAGGAAGCAGAATCTGATACAAAGCGTTCTGGCTCAACTGAGTGGCAGAGCCGTATGTTGCGGAGATGATGCCAGGTCCCGGAGGGACGACCGACGTAAGCTGGTCCACGACGAATTGGTGGTTGCCGCAGCTTGAAGCCAGTGCATCACAGGCTGGTACGCCGACAAACGAAAAGAACTGAATGTCTCCCGGCGTGATCGGCGGAAAGCCGTCGAGGTTGTGAACGACCGGCAATGCCAGACCCAATGCAGGATCGGTGGCATTGACATCGAACTGAATCATTCGCAGGTACTGATCCGTGTTCGTTCCCGTCTGACTGAGTAGGACGTCAAACGTCTGCGTCGACCCCGCCGGATAAGTTACTCCCGGTTGAGTAGGGTCCGGGGAGAGCGAGACTACCGCGCCCCCCTGCGCAATCGACACAACAGAGAGTGTTAAACCAAGTGTTACAGCGCGTAATAGCATTTGCCTCTTGCTCCGCAATAATCCAATAGAAGCCTAATGGCGGGAACCCATGTACCCGAGAAATCGGTTACGTTTCTTCCCCTCAACGTTTACCTTTTTTGATTCGTGGATGAACGCGGCTTTGGGCCTTGTTACCCCCTTGCCGTGGCTTCCGCGTTACCCCACTAACTTGCGCTCAACAACGCTGCGGATGCCGTTTACCACGTCGTGCTAATTTAAGCCAAACCACTGCCCTGAGTCAAGCGAACGAAGCTTTCCAACCCAACATTTTTTCGCACCTTCTTCCAAAAAATCACACCTGAATCCTCCGGAATCGGCTATGCGATTCGACTGTTACCGGTTCTTGCCCTCTGCTTCCCTCGCGCCAAAAAATGATCTCGAATCAATAAATGATTTTAGTTATCGGAACACTTACTACAGCTCTTTCCGTTATAAGTCGTTAGCGGCACGAATCCTGCCATGGCTTTGGTAATCATTGGGCTACTCGGGCCAATGGGACCGAAAAATGCGGTAGGACGTCCAAAAACGCCATTACCGTCCGCCGCCATAGTTATGGACAAGCACCGTTATGGACCTGCGGTCGGTCCAGTCGGCGCGATTTGGCGCGATTCTTGGAGGAGTGTGCAATGTTTCGCAAGAGCAAAAGGTTGGCTGTCTGGCAAGTGGCGGTGATCGCCATCTGCGCCGTTTCGGTTCGAGCTCAGCAAGAAACAAAAACGGCGGACAAACCGCTTTCCGGACCTAAGTATCTGAACCTACGCTACGACGAAAACTTCAACTATCTCGATGGGCAACCAGAATCCTACCGTTCAGACCTCTTCGATCCCATCAAAAACATCCACTTAGCCGATGACTGGCGCCTTACGCTCGGCGGCGAATTTCGTTTTCGGATGGAGGCTGAGACCAACAAAGCCTACGGCGCATCCGACCCCATTCAGGACACGTTTACGCTCTATCGCTACATGTTTCATGCGGATTTGAAGTATCGTGAGTCGTTCCGCGTATTCGCGCAAGGAATCGCCGCGTTTGACGAGGATCGAGAGTTGGCCCCTCGCGGTATCGATGAAAACCGCTTTGATCTCCATCAGTTGTTCTTCGACCTGAGACTCCTCGGCCCGGATCTTCCCCTGACACTCCGAGTGGGGCGGCAGGAACTGCAATACGGTGCCCAACGTTGGATTTCCCCGCTGGACTGGGCCAATGTCCGGCGCCGATTTGACGGGGTGAAGCTCTTTGCCCATGGCGATCTATGGGACGTTGATCTGTGGTGGATGAAACCGGTCAATGTCTCAGAAATTCAGCGCAAACAACGCGACCGCTTCAACGAAGACATCGACTTCTACGGCCTCTATGTCACCTACAAGGGAATCAAAAACCACGGCGTAGACTTCTACTTCTTCCATGTTGATGACGTCTGGAAAAACCGACCCAATGCCAACGGAAAAACCGGCGATCGCAGCATCCATACGCTGGGAACACGATTCTGGGGTAAGCAAAGCGGCTGGGACTATGAGGCTGAGGTCGCCGGCCAATGGGGTCATTGGGCGCGCGATACGGTTTGTGCCTGGTCCGTGTCACTCGACGGCGGTTACACACTCAAGGAGGTCGCATGGATGCCTCGCGTGGGCGTCGGGTTTGACTACGCCACCGGCGATCGCAGTCCCGGTGACAACGCCGTCAACACCTTCGACCAACTCTTTGCGTTCAGCCACTCCTATCTCGGGTACATCGATGCCGTGGCTCGTCAGAACATCATCGCCGGGAACATCAACCTTACCGCCTGGCCCATCACAAAGACTGTCAAAGCACAGGCTGCGTTCCATTCGTTCTGGCTAGCCTCCAAAGACGACGCACTATACAACGCGCCGGGTGCGCCGGTCCGTCGCGACATTACCGGCAAGAGCGGACGACACGTCGGAAACGAACTGGACCTGAGCGTGGTCTGGAAGCTGGACCATCACGCAGCCATGCTCTTTGGCTATTCCCACCTCTGGGCTGGCGACGTCATCTCGCACACGGGCATGAGCGAAGACGTTGACCTATTCTATGTGCAGTATGCGATGAAGTTCTGATGGACGAATGCCACGGATCTGATTCGTATGCCAGGTGGCATTGGCAAACTCGTGTGCCCGTCTTGTCCGAAGGCGGCAAGACACGGACAAGCTGGCGATTGTCAATGCCACCCACCCATTCAACAGAAATGAAAAAGTAGAGTGCTCATGATAAGCGACCTGAAGGTGCCGTTTGACCAAATTCGCTTGCTGGACGAAGATCATCCTCCATGGGTACTCCAGACCAAACGGAACACGCCATCTGCGCGCCAAATACGAACCGTGTCCGCCGCGGCGTGATCGGCATCATGTCGCAGGCCAGTCGATTCCTCATGATCCGGCGCGCCGAAGGCATCGCCAAAGGTGGTTCGTGGTGCTTTCCAGGTGGTCACGTAGAGCGCGGCGAGACACCCAAAACCGCTATTATCCGGGAAGTCCGTGAAGAACTAGCCGTGACGATCAAACCCGTCAGTAGATTGGGTTCGCTTCGCGTCATGGACTCGCGACACATTCTCGTCGCATGGCGCGTCGAATATGTCGTTGGTGAATACCGACCCGATCCACGCGAAATAGCAGAAATGCGCTGGCTCACGCCACAAGAAATCCGCGACATCCGCCCGACACTCCCCTCCAACGAAGTCGTTCTCGAGATGCTCGGGCTTTAGTTACCCCATTCGATTTCACCACGAAGGCACAATGACACAAAGGGAAGAAGCTTCCGTAGGGCAGATCGTCGACCTGCCTCTTGCCTGGACAATCCCCTACGAGAAGTTATTTGGCTGCGATAGAATTGAACGGGAACGACGGGGCACCAAACCCCAACCCTCTTCTTTGTGCCTTAGTGCCTTTGTGGTAAACGCTGCAATTTACGCGACCGGCTCACCATGCTGCGCGGTGATCACACTATGAATCCCGCCACGGACAGTCCAGGTGGTTTCCAGTTCCATCCATTTGGGACTACAACTGGCCACCAGATCGTCAAGGATGCGGTTGGTGATGTCTTCGTAGAAGATCCCCTGATCGCGAAAGCTTTGCAGATAGACCTTGAGGCTTCGCAGCTCGATGCATTTGTCGTTGGCCACGTACCGGATCTTCATGGTGGCAAAATCAGGCTGACCAGTCTTGGGGCACAGGCTGGTAAACTCATGCACATGATGCTCGATATGATAATCTCGCGACGGATGCGGGTTGGGAAAGGTCTCAAGCATGTTTCTCTCTGAACTCATCACGAATGTCTCACAGGAAAACAAGGACCAGCCTGCACTGGAATCCTTAGGGTATAAAAACCAGTGCCACGACCAGGACCCGCAACGAAAGCTCCTCTTTCAAGCAGAGACCGCCGTGAACGCCAACGGTAGCGTCGGTTCCGCGATACGCTTGATACGCCCATCTCGAGCAGCCGCGACAAACCCATCCAAATCCTGAAAATCCCAGGAATCCCGCGAGACCGGTTCGCGATTAGGACTCAGCACCCGCGTCCCCATGCGATCGACAAGATACCGGGCAGCGAACCGATCACACATCGATTCCTTTTGACGCGTGTTTCGTCGCGCCCGTTTGACCAGCAGATGATAAAGCTCATGCATGAACACAAAAACCACCATCTCATACGGCGACGTCATTTCAACACCGTACCCCGGTTTGTACCAATGGCGACCGATGGTCTTGGCGCGAGCCAAATGCGTGTTCATAAGGTAGGGGTACTTCACGTGACGACCGAGGTTCACAAAAATTCGACGATCGGCGTAGTAGCAAGACCCGGAAAAGTCCGCCCCGCGACTGTAACGAATCCGAATCGTCACCGTACCCACAGCCCAACCGGCCATCCCGTTTTGGATATGCGCCAGCAGACGCGCATCATCAAGATCGGTGGAGTTTTGAAAATCTATGCGGGACATCGCGATGTCCTCGAAAAGGCTCG